>NZ_CP063089.1:643800-965700 GCF_014931215.1 Campylobacter sp. 2014D-0216
AAAATATGGCTTTTTGAGCATACGCAAAGAGTTGAGATTATGTGCTTGCTTGGAGCACCATTTTGGTTTAGATCTTTCATGCTTTATAAGATCGTTTTTATTGATTGTTTGGTTGCGTTTTTGCTGCTTGTATTGTTTTTTACCCAAGTATATGATCTTGAAGCTATTAAACTAGCTTTACAAAGTGTGGATATAAGTTTACCTAAGATCAATATTTTCACGCATTTGTTTTTGATCTTTTTAGCTATTCTTTGTGTGTGTTTTGCATGTGTTAATTTTGTAATGTTTAAGGTTAGAAAATGAAAAAATGCTTATGGCTTTTTTTATTTTCTTTTTCTGTTTTATTTGCTAATGAAATCGCACAAAAACAAAAAGATATTAAGGAAAATGAACGCATAGTAAAGCAACTGTCTAAAAAACTAGAAGATTTAGCAAGTGAAATTTTAGATAATGAAAAAAATCTTAAAAAAATTGCTACTGAAATTAGTGTTTTAAATTCAAAAACATCTAAACTTGAAGGTTCTGTAAAAACCCAAATTAAAGCTTTAGAACAGTTAAATATACAAAATAAGGATCTTTTGCATAATAGAAATAAAATCGAAGGTAAGTTGATTGATTTGATAGCAAAAGATTTCGCCTATGATTTGGCGATACCTGAAAAATATATCGAAAGTGAAGATGCGATTATTGCCTTGGAGTTGGTTGGAGCTTTGGATAAAATTTTTAAAGAAAAGTTTTATCAAATTTCAAAAGATTATGAAGATATCAGTAAAAAAATAGAAGAAAAGCAAGGTCAAATTAATACAATTAATGCAAATTTAAAGAATTACAAAGATCAAATTGATGAGTTAAAAAATTTGAGAAAAAAACAAGAAAGAGAGATTGCAAAACAAAAAACTGATAAGGAAATTTATACACGAAAACTTTCTAATCTACAAGCACAGCAACAAGAATTAAGAAAAACTTTAAATAAATTGCAAATCATCAAGGAAAGAGAAGAAGAAAAGCTAGCGCAGAAAAAAGAACAAAGTAAAAAACCCAGTTCAAGTGTAAAGCAGGTTGGTTCGAGTTATCAAACAAGTAGTGTTAAACGTTATAGCGGTGTTAAAACCATCTCTCCATTAGAATCTTATACTGTAAAGCAAAAATTTGGAAATTATGTTGATCCAATTTATAATATCAAAATTTATAATGAAAATGTTGTATTAAAAAGCAATACGCCTAATGCTGCTGTAAGGAATGTGCTTGATGGAAAAGTAGTTTTTGCTAAAGCAACGCCTACTCTAAAACAAGTTGTTATTGTAGAAAATAAAGATGGCATTCATACTATTTATGCACATTTAGATAAGATTGCACCTGGAGTAAAAGTTGGTAGAAATATCAAAAAAGGTTATATTATAGGAAGAGTAGAAAGTGACTTAACATTTGAGGTTACACAAAAGAATTTTCACATCAATCCTTTAGAAATGATAAAATAAATTAGTTTTTTTTAATGCGAAATTTGATATAGTTCTTAGATTATAAGGAGAAATTTAATGAATAATAAAAGAAAAAGAGTATTGGTTAAATTTTCTGGAGAAGCTTTAGCTGGGGAAAATGGCTTTGGTATAGAAAATTCCATTTTAAAGTATATAGCTTCTGAAATTAAAAGCTTAATTAAAGAAAATGTGGAAGTGGGTATTGTGATAGGTGGTGGAAATATCATCAGAGGAGTATCTGCGGCTAGAGATGGTTTGATTAAAAGAACAAGTGGCGATCATATGGGTATGCTTGCTACTGTGATTAATTCTATAGCAATGCAAGAAGCATTAGAAAGTGCTGGGCTTGATGTAAGGGTTCAAAGTGCTATTCAAATGGAAGCATTTTGTGAAACTTACATCATGAGAAGAGCACATAGACATTTAGAAAAAGGACGCATAGTTATTTTTGCCTGTGGTACTGGTAATCCTTATTTTACTACTGATACAGCTGCAACTTTAAGAGCAGTGGAAATTCAAGCAGATATGATCATCAAGGCTACCAAAGTAGATGGCATTTATGATAAAGATCCTAATAGATTTGACGATGCTGTGATGTTAAATGAGTTAGGTTATGAAAGAGCTTTGCATGATAACATTAAAGTGATGGATGATACTGCTATTGCTTTGGCTAAAGACAATGCTTTACCTATTGTAGTTTGCAATATGTTTAAAGAAGGAAATTTATTAAAAATCATTCAAGGCGATATGAGTTTATGCTCTATTGTTAAAAATCAAGATTAAGGATAAATAATGAGAGTAGAACAAGTAGCTGCAAAAGCACTAAAAAAATTAAAAGATGATAGATATAAATTAGCACTTGTGGTGGCTAAGAGAGCCGAAGAACTTGCAAATGGTGCAGAGCCTTTAGTAAATTTAGATAAAAACAAATACAAATATACTGATATTGCTTTACATGAGATAGCAGAAGATAAAATTGTATTAGAGGGATTTATTGAAGCTGATAAATGATGAGTTGTTGTTAGACAAACTTGTTGATGATATAAAAAATTGCAAAGATTTACAAAGAGCAAAAGAAATTCTTTTTATGGTTTTTCCCCAATCTGCTGTTTTGGAAAAAGCAGTAGATTTTTGTATTCAAAAGCATGAAGGACAGTTTAGAAAAAGTGGTGAGCCATATGCTGTGCATCCTATTTTAGTAGCTTCTTTTGTGGCTTTTTTAAGTCCCGTGCAGTCTATGATTATAGCCGCATTATTGCACGATGTATTGGAAGATACTACTTGTAGCGAGGAAGAACTTAATACGGAATTTGGTGAAGAGGTGACAAAATTAGTACAAGGCTTAACTAAAATAGTCAGCATTAGAGAAGATCATCTTACGCATTCTAACTCAAATGAAAAACTCACAAAGTCTGCTTTGACTTTTAGAAATATGCTTTTAGCAGGTATTGAAGATGTGAGTGTGCTTGTGATAAAACTATGTGATAGATTGCACAATATGCTTACATTAAATTTTTTAAGAGAAGATAAGCAAAAAAGAATCAGTGAAGAAACCTTAGTGGTTTATGCGCCAATTGCACATAGGCTTGGTATATCAAGTATTAAAAATTTACTTGAGGATTTGAGTTTTAAATTTTTATTACCTGATGAATATGCGCAAATTGATAATTATATTAACGCAAAAGATCAGCAAATTCAACTTGGATTTAATGAGTTTATTTCGAAAATAGAAATGTTATTTTTACAAAATGGCTTTAGACAAGGCAGCTTTGTCATACATAAAAGAATCAAACATAATTACTCAATTTACTTAAAAATGCAGCGAAAAGGTGTAGGGCTTGATGAAGTTTTAGATCTTTTGGGCGTGAGAATTTTAGTTGAAAAAGTGTATGATTGTTACTTAGCTTTGGGGATTTTACACACACATTTTAATCCTTTGATTTCAAGATTTAAAGACTATATAGCTCTACCAAAGCAAAATGGTTATCAAACTTTACACACTACTTTATTTGATGCGAAAAATATCATAGAGGCGCAAATTCGTACTTTTGACATGCATAAAACCGCAGAATTTGGTGTCGCAGCACACTGGAAATACAAAGAAGGTAATATCGCTACTCCGAATTTAGATTGGCTTGCAGATATTTCCATGCATGGCAAGGAAGAGGGAAATAATATTCAAGATTGTGATGCTATAGAACTTTATGAGTACGCAAAAGATAGTTTATATATAGAAGATATTGCAGTGTATTCACCAAAAGGTGAAATTTTCACCTTGCCACGTGGCGCTACGGCTTTGGATTTTGCATATGAAGTACACACTAAAGTTGGTCTTCATGCAAAAACAGCTTTTGTAAACCGTATAAAAGTTCCACTCTTAACTGTGCTTAAAAACGGGGATATTGTAAGCATTGAAACTTCAGAGGAAGAATTTTTTAGATGTTCTTGGATTGATAGTGTTAAAACAGGAAAAGCTAGAGCTAGTATAAGGGATTTTTGCAAGCAAAAGAAAAAAGAGCTAAATAATAAAATTGCAGTTAATCTTTTATCTACTGTTTTTAATGAAGATTCAAAACTAATCGAAGAATGGCTTGAAAAAGAGAAATTTAACAAAAAGCTTAGACAAATCGCTTTAGATTTTAATTATTTTAAAGAAGTGATCATTAGTCTTAGAAAATACGCAGGGCAAACTCAAGTGGCCAAATTTGAACAAAATGAACAAAAATTTGAAAGTATGGTAGTGGGGTCAAACTATAAAATCACTACAATCAATTTTGATTATTGTTGTAGGCCTAAAAGAGGAGATGAGATTATCGCTTTTAGGCATTCAACTAGTGCAATTGTCCATCATAAGCTTTGTGAACAGGCTATGAAAAAGATAGCTGATAATAAAGAAATGGTTTTTGTTTTTTGGAATGAAAGTTCGATAAAAAGTTACAAAATTATTGTTTCAATAGAAAATAAAAAAGGCTCTTTAGCGGATTTTCTAACTACTTTAGCTAAAATGCAGATTAATGTTTTAAGTATTAACTCGGCTGATTCAGAACCTGTGGTGGCAAATTATTTTGAAGTGCAGGTTGAATTACCTAATAATATGGATGTTGAAAGTGCAAAAGAAAGGCTGAAGGCTAGATATAAAATTCTAGATTTTACATCTTTAAATGATGCATACAATAATCACTAAAAAGGTTTTTTATGGATATTAATGAAATTATTAAAGAAATTAAAAGAGGAATTGCAGAAATCATTGATGAGGAAAGATTAGTTTCTTTGGTAAAAAATTATTATGAAAAAGGTGAAAACTTTTTTGTAAAAGCTGGTTTTGATCCAACAGCAGCTGATTTGCATTTAGGCCATACGGTAGTTTTAAGCAAGATGGCTTTGCTTCAAAAACATGGAGCGATTGTACAGTTTTTAATAGGCGATTTTACTGCACAAATAGGCGATCCTACAGGAAAAAGCGCAACAAGAAAGAAGCTTGATAGAGAAGAAGTGCTAAAAAATGCTAAAACTTACGAAGAGCAAGTTTTTAAAATTCTAGATCCTGATAAAACTCAAATTCATTTCAACTCTAAATGGTTAAATGAATTAGGTGCAAGCGGTATAGTGGAGTTGACTTCGACATTTAGTGTAGCTAGAATGCTTGAAAGAGATGATTTTACTAAGCGTTTTAAAGAACAAAGCCCTATATCAATTTGTGAGTTTTTGTATCCACTTTTGCAAGGTTATGATAGTGTTGCCTTAAAAAGCGATATAGAAATGGGCGGAACTGATCAAAAATTTAATCTTTTGATGGGTAGACAACTTCAAAGAGTGTATGATTGTAAAAAAGAACAAGCGGTTATGATGATGCCATTGCTTGAAGGTCTTGATGGCGTAAATAAAATGAGCAAAAGCTTAGGAAATTATATCGGTGTAACTGAAGATGCAAAAGATATGTATGCTAAGGTTTTAAGTATAAGCGATGAATTGATGTTTAGGTATTATGAGCTTTTAAGTGAAAAAAGTTTAAACGAAATTTCACAAATTAAAGAAGATATTAGCAATGGTTTATTACACCCTAAAAAAGCCAAAGAAAACTTAGCTTTAGAAATCACTACACGTTTTCATTCTAGTGAATGTGCATTAAAAGCTAAGGAAGAATTTGATAAAATTCACAGTGCAAAAGAGCTTCCTAGTGATATGCCAAGTTTTACTTTAGAAGGTAGTATTTGGCTAGCAAAAGCTATAGTAGAATGTAAAATGGAAAGCTCCACTTCAGCTGCAAGAAGATTGATTAATTCAAATGCAGTAAGTGTTAATGGTGAAAAAGTTCAAGATGAACAACTCCAACTAGAAAATGGCGAATATATTTTACAAGTTGGAAAAAGAAAATTTGCAAAATTAAAGGTTGTATGATGAGTTTTAAAGCTTTAAAAATTGGAAAGCACGAGATAAAATATCCTATATTTCAAGGTGGTATGGGTCTTGGTATAAGCTGGGATAGACTTGCTTCTGCAGTTTCTTTAAATGGTGGTTTAGGGATTATTTCTTCAGTTGGTACAGGTTATTATGAAAATAGAACACACATTGATAAAGAATTCAATGCAAAGCCTTATGGTAGTGATAATTTTTACTCTAAAGCGGGCTTGAAAGCTTTGATTGATAATGCTAGAAAAGTTTGTAAAGATGCGCCTTTGGGCTGTAATATTTTATATGCAAGTAACAATTATGCTCAAATTGCCCGTAATGCTTGTGAAGTAGGCTTTAATGTGATAGTTTCGGGTGCAGGACTCCCTACTAATTTACCTGAATTTACGCAAGATTATCCCGATGTTGCTTTAGTACCTATCGTATCATCTGCTAAAGCTTTAAAAATCATTTGCAAAAGATGGCAAAGTAGATATAATCGTTTGCCTGATGCAGTTATCGTTGAGGGTCCAAAAAGTGGAGGGCATCAAGGTTTTACCTATGAGCAATGCTTGATGGAAGAGTATCAATTAGAAAATGTAGTACCACAGGTTGCACAAGAGATTAAAAACTGGGGCGACATACCTCTGATCGCTGCAGGTGGAATTTGGGATAAACAAGATATAGAAAAAATGATTTCTCTAGGTGCAAGTGGAGTTCAAATGGGAACACGCTTTATCGGTACTTTTGAATGTGATGCGAGTGATGAATTTAAACAAGTATTACTCGAATGTAAAAAAGAAGATATTGAGCTTTTAAAATCTCCTGTTGGGTATCCTGCAAGGGGGGTAAGAACAAATCTTTTAAATCTAGTTGATAAAAAAATGGGTCCTAAAATTTCTTGCGTAAGTAATTGTGTTGCTCCGTGTGGAAGGGGTAAAGAGGCTACTAAAGTGGGGTATTGTATCGCGGATAGATTATATGATGCATGGAGCGGTAAAAAAGAAACAGGTTTGTTTTTTACCGGTGCAAATGGATATAGGCTTGAAAAACTTATCAGTGTAGAAGAGCTAATAAATAAACTTGTTAATGGCGAAGATGCTTAAAATATTTTTTGTTTTTTTGATATTTTGCTGTAGTGTTTTTGCAAATGCAGAGGTGAAAAATTTTGATCAAAATTTTTTAACCTCTAATGCAGAAGAAAAACTACAACTACATCAGCAACTAAAATCTCTATATATACAAAGCGTGATTAATGACAATAATGAAGAAAAAAATGAAATTTTAAAAAGATTGATCATTAGTTCCAATTTTTTAGGCTTTGATGATAAAGCTTATGTGCAAGAGCTTAAAGAAAGTGGAGTAGGTGAGGCAGAGATTTCTCGCTTAAAAAATGCTTTGAATGTTATCCAAGATCAAAAAATTAAAAAAGATCAAAATAAAAAAGAAAATAACACTACAGTTGTCAATAAGAAAGAAGATAAGAAAGAAGATAAGAAAGAAGATAAGAAAGAAGATAAGAAAGAAGATAAGAAAGAAGATAAGAAAGAAGATAAGAAAGAAGATAAGAAAGAAGATAAGAAAGAAGATAAGAAAGAAGATAAGAAAGAAGATAAGAAAGAAGATAAGAAAGAAGATAAGAAAGAAGATAAGAAAGAAGATAAGAAAGAAGATAAGAAAGAAGATAAGAAAGACTCGGCCACAGATGAACTTTTTGTGCTTGATGTTAAAAAGCTTGATAGTGGTGTGATGTTGGATTTGAGTAAAAAAATTAGTCAGAAAGAAATTAAAAATTTCACACTAAAAGGCGAGAATAATGTTCGCTATGTGGCTGATTTTGAAGGGGTATTGAAGGGACCTAAGAAAAATTTTGATTTTAAAGAGTTTGACATCATTGTATCGCAGTTTAATCCAACTACAATGCGTTTGGTTTTAACTTCAAAAAAAGAATTGAAAGTTAAAATCGAGTTAAAAGATGAAAATCTTTATATGGGACTTGAAAAAGCTGAAAAAGCTGAAAAAGCCCAGGCACCCAAAGCTATTGTGAAAAAACAGGAAAATGTTAAAAAGACTCCAGCTGGCAAACAAGAGCCATTGTATATTTTAAAATCGAACAAAGAAAAAAATGGTGTGAGCTTAAAATTAAGCAGCGATATTGATATCGAAGATATTAAAATTAGTTCTTTTAAAGATGGTAAAATATATCGTTCAATCGTGAGTTTTGAGGCTATCTTAGAAGGAGATAGAAGAAAAATTGATGTTAGCAAAAATCAATCTATTACTATTGTACAATTTAATAAAACAACCGTTAGAGCGGTATTGAGTTCTAATGTTGATTTTAAAACAAATATTGATTTAGATGATGATTTGTTTATTGGTTTTGAGAAAAAAACTAAAACCACAGTTGCAAAATCCAATACTAAAATTCAAAAACCAAGTATTAGAAAATCAGGCAAGGTGATTGTGATTGATCCAGGTCATGGTGGAAAAGATCCTGGTACTTTAGGCGACAAAGGCGTAAGGGAAAAAGATGTGGTTTTGAGTGTATCGCTTAAACTTGGCAATGAACTAAAAAAACGAGGGTACAAGATCTTTTACACTAGAAGCACAGATAAATTTATAAATCTTAGAGATAGAACTTCCATGGCTAATGAAAAAATGGCAGATTTGTTTATCTCTGTTCATGCAAACGCAGCTCCAAATAAACAAAGAGCTAAAACTTTACAAGGGATTGAAACTTTCTTTTTATCGCCAGCAAGAAGTGAAAGAAGTAAAAAGGCAGCAGAATTGGAAAATCAATCTGACTTTGAAGAAATGAATTATTTTTCTAAGCAAACCTTTTTAAATTTTTTAAATCGTGAAAAAATAGTCGCTTCTAATAAACTTGCTATTGATGTGCAAAAAAAGATTTTAAGTAATGTAAGAAAAAAATACAAAGTTGTTGATGGTGGAGTGAGAGAAGCGCCATTTTGGGTTTTAGTGGGTGCGCAAATGCCTGCGATTTTGATTGAGATAGGTTATATTAGTCATCCTAGCGAAAGAAATCGATTGCTAAATAAAAATTTCCAAGATCTATTGGCTATTGGTATTGCAAATGGAATAGAGAGCTATTTTTATAAAAATCAATGAAAAAAGCAAAGATTATCATCAAGGACAATGCGCCATTTTCTTTAGATTTTGATGATTATTATTTTAATTCTAGCGATGGTTTAAGCGAAAGTCGGTATATTTATACCAATGCCTTTGAATTAAATAAAGAAAAAACAATTGTCGCAGAGCTTGGTTTTGGTATAGGTTTAAATTTCTTTCTTACTTTAAAGCGCTTTTTAAGAGAAAAAAAAGACAAGCAAAAACTTTTTTACGTGAGTTTTGAAAATTTTTATATAGAAAAAGAAAAATTAAGGGAAATTTACCAAACTCTTGGGTTTTATGAAGAATTTAAGGATTGGTTGGAGCCGTTTTTGCAAGCTTATCCTTATTGTAAAGATGGGGTTTATAGATTTTATTTTCAAGATAGTTTTTTGGATTTAGTTTTTGGGGAAGCTAAAGAGAAATTACAGAAATTAGATTTTAAAGCAGATGTTTGGTATTTAGATGGTTTTGCACCGGCAAAAAATCAAGATATGTTTAATGAAGATATTGTAGGCTTGGTTGCTAAAAATTCAAAAAAAGATACCAAGATTCTTACGTTTTCTGCTGCTAGTATTTTGAAAAAATCTTTGCTTGCTCATGGTTTTGAAGTTCAAAAAGTTAAGGGTTTTAAAAAAAGAGAAATGATTCAAGCTATATACAAAGGCTTAGAATTAGAAGATAAATTTGGTTATTTTAAAACCCCTTCTTTGAAAAATCCACCTAAGAAAGTTGCTATTATCGGTGCTGGGATTGCTAGCGCAAGTTTAGCTTATGAATTATCTTTGCGAAATATACAAGCAGATGTTTTTGAAAAAAAAGACAGTCTAGGTAAAGGTGCTTCGGGAAATATCAATGGAATTTTGAGTTCATTGATATTAAAGCCAAATGTTTTACTAGGTGAGTTTTCTCAGTATGCTTATATCGAAGCAAGTAGATTTTATAGACAAGTTTTAAATTTACAACCTCAAGGTGTTTATGAGTTTGCACATAATGAGTTAATGCAAGAACGTTTTGATAGTCAAAAAGATAATGTTTTATTTGATATTGTAAAACATCAAGCTTTTTTACGAGATGGAATGTGTATAAAACCTCAAGAAATAGTTAAAACCTTATTGAAAAAAAGCGGTGCCAATGTGTTTTTTGAATATGAGTTTTTAAACTATACTTATGATGAAAAATTCACCTTATATTTTGACCGCGAAAGAGTATTGAAAGATTATGATGTTTTAATTTATGCTCAAGGAGCTAGCGTTAGAGAATTTTTAAATTATAAATTTATGAGTTTAAGTAGTGTAAGAGGTCAGTGTACGCATTTAAAACCGTTTTTAAAAAACACTCATGCGCTTTCCTCGAAAGGATATGTTTGCCCTATTAACGATGAGATAAATATGCAACTAATTGGTGCAAGTTATGATAGGCTTAATCAAGATGAGCAACTTTTAGAAGAGGATGATAAAAGCAATATTGAAAATATCAAAGAGTTTTTGCATGATGAAAAATTAGAAGTTATTGGTGGTAAAGTTGGATTTAGATCGTACTCAAGTGATAGATTTGCTATAGTAGGTCAAGCGTATGATGAAAATTTTTATTTGCAAAATTATAAAGGACTTTTATGGCATAAAAATAAAGTTCAAAAAAGACCAAATGATTTTTTACCACTGTATTTTTCAATTGCGCATGGCTCTAGGGCTTTTGCGAGTGCTATAGTTTGCGCTAGAGCTATTTGTTCGATGATTTTTGATGAAGTACAAATGGAAAATGATTTTTTATATGCTTTACATCCTGCTCGCTTTTTAATTCGTCAGCTCAAAAAAGGAAAAGTTTAGATTTTTACCTTTAATTCACTTTTTCTAGGTATTTTAAATTTTCAAAAAAACTTAATATAAGTGTAAAATGAATATAAGTATTTAATAAGAGGTTGTGTGAAAAAATATATTTGTTTAACATGTTTATGCTTAAACGGTTTTGCCTTGAGTTTGGAAGAAAGTTTAGGTGAAGGTGATGTGAATATCACTAAAATGCAAAAAACAAGCACGGTTTCTAAGCAAGTATTGTTTCAAAAACCACAAGAGTTTCAACCTCAAAATACTGATCTTGGATCCTTTGCTAGTCAGTCTTTGGCAAAGGTTTTAAATTTAAGCTCCAAAGATAAAACAGAAGCTAGTTTGGATTATAATGCTTTAAATGTAAATATTAAGAATATTAATACTATTGCTGATTATGATAATGCAAGTTTGTTGCTAGAAAAACAAGCAAGAATAGGTCAAATTGAACAAGCTTATTCTTTGGGGTTGATCAATCGTTATGAAATAGATGATTTTTACCTAGGTTTTAATTATTTTAATGATTATTATAAAGAGGCTTGTTCTAAAAATAGCTTTGGCGCTGAATTGCAGTTTAGTGATTATTTTAAAGCGTATGCAAATTATTATGATGTGAAAGAAAATGATACTGATGATAGCACCGAGCTTGGAGTGATGTTTGACTTGCCTTATTTAAGTGTGATTAATATTAATTCAAACATAAAAGAAGCGCAAAATCAATACAATATCACTTATTCGCCTTTGTCAATTTTAGATTTATCGCTTAATTATCAAGATGAAAAAACTAGCGCAAAAGATCAAGCGGCAATGTGGGTAAAATTTAGACTCAATTATGAGCAAAGCTTAAGTAAGCAATTTTATAATAGCCTTTATCATAAAAATGCTATAGGCAAATTCAATCGTTATGATTTTGCCACAAGAACTTATTGATTGCTCATAAAACGAGTAAGATCATTGTAGGTTACAAAAACCATTAAAGCTAAAAGTAAAGCCATGCCAAAGTAGCTTAGGTATTCAAAACACACCTTTGGAACCTCTTTTTTAAAAATGAACTCATAGAGATTAAATAAGATATGTCCCCCATCTAAAGCAGGGACTGGAAGTAGGTTAAGCACTCCAAGATTAATGGAGATTAAAGCAGTGATTAAAAACAAAACAACTATGCTTGTATTTGCAGCTTTAGAGGTAACATCCACCATGGTAATGATACCACCCATGTTTTTAGCATCTAACTCTCCGCTGATAATTTTAGCAAGTCCTTTAAAGATTAGTAAAGAAGCTTCCATGCTTTCTTCATAGGCGTATTTTAAGCTTGTAAAACCTTGATGATAAATAGTCACAAACTCACCCTTAGGAGTAATACCAATAAGAGGCTTTTGTACCTTTTGGTAAAATTCGTTATAACCCTCATCAATTTGCGGTGTTAAAGTGACCTTGATCAAGGTACCATCGCGTTTTATATCAAGTATTGTTGTTTTTGCATGTACTAATTTACTGATTTCTTCAAAGCTTTGAATCGCAACTCCATTGATAGCCATAATCGTATCACCTACTTGTAAATTTGCTTTTTCAGCAGCTGAATTAGGTGCAATGCTTCCGATGATAGGTGCAAGTTTTTGCACTCCTAAAAAACCTATGGCTATGTAGAGTAAAAAAGCCAAAAAGAAGTTAAAGAATGGCCCTGCAAAAAGTATGTAAATTCTAGCTAAAGGGCTTAAGGTGTTATAGCTATTTGGCTCATAATTTTTTTCACCAGGATTTAAATCATCTTGTCCTTTGAGTTTAACATAACCACCTAAAGGTAGAGCAGATAAGCGGTATTCTGTGTTTTTATAAGTTTTTTTAAAAATAGCTTTTCCAAATCCTATGCTAAAAATTTCTACATCGACTTTCATATGTTTTGCAGCTAAGAAGTGTCCTAACTCGTGAAAAAAAATTAAAAAAGATATCACTAAAAGTGTAACTAAAAAACTAAAAGAATAAAATTTAAATCCTATGGCTAAAATAAGTAGTAAAAATAAATATGACTTCAATTTACGCCTTTTTTAAATGTTTTACATAAGCTAGAATGTATTCTAAAGCAGAATATAATGTTAATATTAAAGCAATAAATAACAAGGTATTTGCAAATGGCCATTGCATGGTTAAAAAAATGATGGCTATCATTTGGAAACTTGTTTTGATTTTACCTGCAAAAGAAGCACTCACATCAAATTTTTCACTTACCATCACCACTCTAAATCCAGTGATAAAAAACTCTCTAACTAAGATGATATAAACCATCCATGGATCAGCTCTATGAGTGAGTAATAAACCTAAAAAGGCAGCTAGAACAAGCATTTTATCTGCTAAAGGATCAATGATGGCGCCAAGTTTTGTAGTTTGGTTCCAAGTGCGCGCAATATAACCATCAAAAAAATCAGTCAAAGCTGCTATGCCAAAAACAACACACGCAAAATAATTTACCCAGCTAGGATGGATATTTTCAAAATCATGAATTAATAAATAAAATAAAATAGGAGCTAATAGTATCCTTATAAATGCCAAGGCGTTGGGTAAATTCATGTTTGTTTAATCCTTATGTGATAAAAATACCCCAAAAAAGGGGCAATAAATCATTTAAAAGTGGTACCACCATCAACGATTAGTGTGTGACCTGTGATCCAATTTGCTTTATCAGAGCATAGGAATAAACATGCCCCAGCTAAATCTTGAGGTTCACCGATGCGATTAAGTGGACTAAGATTAATTGTTGCGTTTTTTACTTCTTCATAGTTTGTAAATGCTTTAAGTGCATCAGTGTCAATTGGTCCACCGCTTACCACATTTACGCGGATGTTTTTTGCACCAAGCTCAGTTGCAGCGTATCTTGCCATAGCTTCAACCGCTGCTTTTGCAGTGCCATGTCCAGCATAATTTTCAATATGGACCAAATTTCCTGTAGAAGAAATAGATAATATACTACCTCCACCGATTTTTTCCATTCTTTTGGCTGCTTCTTGAGCACCCACAACAAAAGCATTTACAGTTGCAGTAAAGATATTGTTGATACCTTTTGGTTTTAGTTTCATAAATTTAGTATATCCACCTACTACCGCACGACCTGAAATGATAGCATTAGAGATGAAAAAATCTATTCTATCAAAATCTTGATCAATTTTTTCAAATAATTCTTTATAAGTTTCTGGTTCAAGTATATTAAACTCGTATGCTTTTGCTTTGATTTTATAATTTGACTCTAAATCTTTTACAATTTCTTGAGCTAAGTCAGCATTAGAATTATAAGTA
This sequence comes from Campylobacter sp. 2014D-0216, assembly GCF_014931215.1. Taxonomy (NCBI): domain Bacteria; kingdom Pseudomonadati; phylum Campylobacterota; class Epsilonproteobacteria; order Campylobacterales; family Campylobacteraceae; genus Campylobacter; species Campylobacter sp. 2014D-0216. The sequence continues at coordinate 657,911 of NZ_CP063089.1, forward strand.
AAAGCTACATTAGCTCCTGCTTTTGCAAATTCATACACAATAGCCTTGCCAATCCCTCTTGTTCCACCGCTAATTACTAAAGTTTTATTTTGAAAAAAAGTCTCCATTAAAATCCTTTTATATTATAGTTTTTCATTACTGTTTCTATTTTTGTTAAATTACAATCACTAGGTTTGCAAAGCGGCAAACGATATTCTAAAGTAGGGGTCAACCCTGCTATATACATTGCGGCTTTAATAGGTATAGGATTGCTTTCACAAAATAAAATTTTATTGATATTATACAACTCATCGTTAATTTTTTTTGCTTCGATGTATTTTTCTTCTAAAGCTAAATGAGTTAATTTTGAAATCATATCAGGAAGTAAATTTGAAGTAACTGAAATCACACCTTTACCACCATTTGAAAGTATAGGATAATTAATTGCATCTTCGCCACTTAAAAGTATCATTCTAGGTTCGTGTGCTAATAAGTCTACGCATTTATCAATACTTCCACTAGCTTCTTTAACTCCGTAAATATTTTCACAATCTCTAAATAATTTTATAATGGTTTCAGTTTGTAGTTCGCATCCTGTTCTACCTGGTACATTATACAATAATACAGGTATATCAATGCTTTTTGCTATTTCTTTATAGTGCAAATACAAACCTTCTTGCGTGGGTTTGTTATAATAAGGTGTAACACTTAAAATACCATCAGCACCATGTTCTTGGGCAAATTTAGCTAAACTTACGGCTTCGTGTGTAGCATTGCTTCCTGCACCCGCTAAAACCTTACAAGAGCTTCCTTTGCATGCATCAAGGGCAATTTCTATACAAATTCTATGCTCTTCATGAGTTAAAGTCGCACTTTCTCCGGTTGTTCCAACAGGTACTACCACATCAATACCATTTGCGATTTGTCTTTTAATAAGCTTGTGATATGTTTGCTCATCTAATTTTCCATTTTTAAATGGAGTAATTAAAGCAGTCATTGCACCTATGATTGTTTTGTTATTCATTTTCGCCCTTTCTTAAGATGATTGTGGTGGATTTATTTGCATTGAAATATTTTTTAGCACAATGAATTAAATCATCTTTGTTTAGACTCTCGATATTTTTTTCATAATCAAGTAAAGGTTTTAAATCTCCTCTTGCAAGATAAGATCCGTAAATGTTTGCCACACTACTTGCATTGCTTAATGAGAAAATAAAATCACTTTTTACAGTGTTTTTGATTTTTTCCATGATAGTATCATCAAATTTAGCATTTTTTACATCATCGAGAATTTTTAAAAGTTCTTTTTCGACATCCTCAGCTTGAACACTCTCATTGCAAACACAGATAAATACAAATAAGTTTTCATCAATATTTTCACTAGCATAAGCATAAAATTCATTGATTAGCTCTAGTTTATCGATTAAAATTTCACTTATAAGAGAGCTTTTTCCATTTCCCAAAAGTTCACTTAAAGCACAAAGTTTTGGCATATCTTCGTGATTAAACGCAGGAATCTTATATGCAAGCGCTAGTAATTGTGTATCGCTTTCTTTGTGCAAAATAATGCGTTTAGCACCATCTTGTTCAGGTTCTTTCTCATGGACTATAGGAATTGCTTTGGTGTTTTTAATATCATGAAAATGTTTTTTGGCTAGGTTAAAAACTTCTTCTTCGTTAATATCACCACTTACAAGCAAGATGGCATTTTTGGGTTGGTAGAAAGTTTGGTGAAATTCTTTTATATCTTCTATACTCCAATTTTGTATATCTTTGAAAAATCCTATTGGAGTCCAATGGTATGGATGGTGTAAAAAGGCATGGTTATATAGCCTAAAGTATAAATAACCCAAAGGGTTATTATCAGTTCTCCATCGTCTTTCTTCTAAAACTACATCTCTTTCAGGTTGAAATTCATCATCTTTGAGATTTAAATTACGCATTAATTCTGCAAAAAGCCATAAAGACTTATCTAAATTTTCACTGGAGCATTTGATGAAATAATGTGTGTAGTCAAAGCCTGTGCTTGCGTTGTCCACTCCGCCAAAACCTTTAACTATCTCATCAAATTCACCTGCTTTTAAATTTTTAGTACTTTTAAAATTTAAGTGTTCTAGCATATGTGCTATGCCACTTTTTCCCATTTTTTCATTTCTTGAGCCAACTTTATAAAAAATATCTACACTAATTACCCCGCTTTTTTTGTTAACAGGTAGGGTATAAATTTCAAGTCCGTTCTCAAGGGTAGTGTTTTTATAATGAATCATTTAAAATTTACTCCTATAGCTTGACTGATATGATTAAAGCCATCTTGTTTTAAAAGTTCGATTAAACCTTGGTTGATATTTTTGACTATACTTGGCCCTTTAAAGATCATAGCAGTATAAATTTGAACTAAACTAGCACCATTTTTGATACGCTCATAAGCGGTTTCAGCACTGTCTATTCCACCACTTGCTATTAAAACAGTATCTTGATAAATTTCTTTTGCTACTTCCTTAAAGAAGGTTGCACTTTTTTGAGTGATTAATTTACCGCTAATTCCACCAAAAGTTCTTGCATTATCAATCAAAGAATAATCAATGCTAGTATTTGCCATAATAATACCATCTGCCTTTGCACTAATAGCGCTTTTGCAAAGTGATATAGCACTATCGATATTCATATCTGGTGCGATTTTTAAAATGACTGGTTTGTTTGTGATTTCTTTTGCTTGGTTAAACAAGGTGCTTACAAATTCTTCACTTTGTAAATCTCTTAGATTTTTAGTATTTGGTGAGGAAATGTTGATTACAAATAAATCACATAAGTCCTTGAATTCTTTTAATAAAATAATATAATCATTGATCGCTTCTTCATTTGGGGTGATTTTATTTTTACCTATATTAGCAACCAAGGGTATACTAAAAGGGTAAACTTTTTTAACTGCTTTAGCAATAGCATCTTTGCCTTTGTTATTAAAGCCCATAGCATTTTGAATGCTTTCTTGTTCAACTAGCCTAAAAAGTCTAGGTTTTTCATTGCCACTTTGTGGTTTTGGAGTAAAAGTGCCATACTCTAAGAATCCAAAACCTAATGCACTTAGTGGTCTTATCATGGTTGCATTTTTGTCAAATCCACCTGCTAAACCTACTGGATTGTAAAAATGTAGATTGAAAATTTCTTGGTTTAGGGCTTCATCGTTTACTATGTAGTCTTTTGCAAAAAAACTAAGTCCTCCGGGAAAAATACAATCTAAAGTACGCATGCTAAATTCAGCTAAAGCATGGGCGTTTTCTGGATCTAGTTTGTATATTAAAGGTTTTAAGCTCTCATAAGTCATTTTTTTCCTTTTGTGCAAAATAGCATATTTTACTAAAAAAATGATAATTTTTAGTTTTCATTTGCTTGAATTTGATCAGTTTTTTGTGCTTTTTGCTTTAGTTTTTGATAAATTTCACAATGTTGCATCAAATATGTATCGTTTCCAATAGAGGCGATTTTGCCTTTGTCTAGTACAGCGATTTTGTCCGCATTTTCTATTGTGCTAAGTCTGTGTGCGATGATGAGTATCAAACGATCTTTTTTTAGATTTTCTATTGTTCTTACAATGGCTTTTTCGCTTTCATTATCAAGTGCTGAAGTGGCTTCATCAAAAATTAAAATTTGAGGATTTTTATATAAAGCTCTTGCTATAGCAATACGCTGTTTTTGTCCACCTGAGAGATTTTTACCATGCTCTTTTAATTCAGTATGTATACCTCCAAGTTCTTGAACAAAATCATACGCATTGGCTTGTTTTAAAACTTCTATCACGCGTGCTTCGTCATACTCTTTAGCATAAGCAATGTTTTGAGCAATAGTATCGTTAAATATGTAAATATTTTGAGTCACCAAAGAAATATTTTCTCTTAAACTTGTAATATCAAAAGAACTAATATCTTTTTGGTTGATTAAAATTTCACCACTATTTTTTTCAAAAAAATACATTAAAAGATTAATGATGGAGGATTTCCCGCCACCACTTGAGCCTACTAGGGCTAAAATTTCTCCTCTATTAAAAGAAAAACTTACATCATTTAAGACCATTTTATTTTCATGGTAACTCAAAGAGACATTTTTAAAGCAAATGTTTTGGATATTTTCTGTAAGTTTTTCATCGCCACCTTTAATTTGTGGTTCTAAATCAGTTAAATAAAAAGTTCTTTCGCTTGCTGCTACTGCATTTTGTAATCTTGTATAAAGTGAAGAAAGTCTTTTAATGGGAGTATAAGCCATAAACAAAGCTGTGGTAAAGCTAAAAAAAGACCCTATACTTAAACTCCCATCAATTACTTCTTTACCACCTACTATAATCACCACTGCAAATCCGATTGAACCTATAGATTCCATTAAAGGGCTACTTAAAGCTTCTATTCTGATGCCTTTTAAGGAAAGCTTGCAAACTTCACTATTGGTTTGGCTGAATTTTTGCATTTCATTTTTGCTTGCATTGGAAGCTTTAATCAGTTCTATATTAGAAAAGATTTCACTTAATCTTGAAGTGAGATCAGAATTTTTTTCTTGAGTATTGCGTCCTATTTTTTTAATCTTTTTTGCAAAAAGAACAAGAGGATAAATCGCTAAAGGTAGGATAACTAAAGCAAAAAAAGCAAGTTTTGGACTTTGGTAAATCACCACACTTAAAAGCCCAATAGCAGTTAAACCTTCTCTTAAAATTTCAGGTATTATGGTAGAAACTATATTTTGCAAAGCACCAATATCAGAAGTACATCTGCTGATTAACTCTCCGCTTCTGTATTTATGGAAAAAACCCATATCTAAACGTAAGAGATTCCCAAGAACTAATTCTCTTAATCTTCTTAAAATATCTGTTCCAACATAAGAAATATAATAAACTTGCATATAGGCACCAAGGTTTTTTAATACATAAATTAAAATCACCAATAAAGGCATATAATAAAGCAATTCCACATTTTTTTCAATAAAAATTTTATTTAAAATCGGCTCTATAATGTAAGCACTAGCAGCTGTACCACCGCTAGTTAAAAGCATGCCTATAATAGCTAAAGCAAAGTAAAACCAATAATCTTTATAGTAAGGCTTAAAGCGGTTAAAAACCTCTTTAAGTTTCATTTCTTTGTAGTTTTTATCCATTTTTCTCCCATATAACCCCATTTGGTGTATCCATTAAAAGAATATTTTCTTTAGCTAGATCATTGCGAATTTGATCTGCTAGAGCATAGTTTTTTTCTTGTTTTGCTTGGTTACGTAAAGTGATTTTTTCTTCTATTTCTTGACATTTTTCTTGACTGATGCCAAATTGAAAATATTTTATAGTATCGACAAAACCTAGACCAAAAATAAATGCAAGTTCTTTGAGAATTTTTTCTAATTGTGTTTTGTAGGTTTTGTCTTTAGGGTTTTGATCTAGATAGATATTGCTTTCATTGATAAACTCATCAAGCAAGGCTAATGCTTTAGAGATGTTTAAATCATCATTTAAAACATCTAAAATATGTTTAGCTATCTCGCTTTCTATGCTGATTATTTCATCTTTAAAAGCATTTAAATTTAAGCGTTTTTTTAAACGATAAAATTTATCTAATCTCTTTTTTGCAGCTTGTAAGTCTTCTAAGGCATAATTAAAATGTGCTCTATAATGTACGCTTAAAAGATAAAACCTCAATACTTCACCACTAAAAAGTTTCAAAGAATCTTTTAGGAAAAAGCTATTTCCTAAGCTTTTGCTCATTTTTTCACCATTAATTTGCACAAAGCCATTGTGTAGCCAAAAGTTAGCTAATTCATAATCATTTTTGCAGCGACATTGACAAGCTTCATTCTCATGATGAGGAAAGAGTAGATCAATACCTCCTGCGTGAATGTCAAGCTTGTCTTTAAAAATACTTTCTATCATTACAACACATTCAGTATGCCAGCCCGGTCTTCCTTTGCCAAAGCTTGCAGGGTAAAAATTCTCATCAAATTTCCATAAAACAAAATCACTATCGTTTTTTTTATTTACACTTTCTTCTAGGCGTGATTGGGTATCTTCTAAATTTCTTTTAGAAAGATGAAAGTATTTTTCATCTTTGCTTGTGTCAAAATAAATTCCATCATCGAGTTGATAGGCTAGGTTTAGTTTTAAAAGCTTTTCTATGTAAGCAATCATTTCTTGAATATAATTTGTTGCTTTTGGTTTAAAATCAGGCTCTAGTATATTAAGCGCTTGCATATCCTCTTCATATCTTTTAATATAAAAGCTAGTGATATCTTCTAAGCTTTGCTTGCTTTCATGCATTTTTTTTAAAATTTTATCATCAATATCAGTGTAATTTCTTGCAAACGTTACCTTGTAGTTATTAGCTAATAAAACTCTTCTTAAAAGATCAAAGCACACACTACTTCTTGCGTGTCCTAAATGCGCATCATCGTATACAGTAGGGCCACAAAGGTAAATATTTGCTTGATTTGCTACATGAGGAGTAAATTTAATTTTTTTCTTTAAAACGCTATCAAATAATACCATTAAAACAAACCTTTAACAAAATGATAAATATGAATTAAAAATTGTATTAAAATATCTTTAATTTCAAATAAGCCTAAGGCAAATAAGCTTAAAAAAACTACACTAATTAGCCAAAATTTAATTCTAATAATACTCCATAGGTTTTTAAAGCCAAATTCTTTAACATTAGCATATAATAAATAAAAAGCACTAATAGATGAAGCTAGCGCAATACCTAGGCTTTTGTAAGCTTCTTCTTCGATAAGTAAGATGATTACTATGCTAAAAAATGCTGAAATAAAAAGTGTTTTAAAAGCGATTATGGCGGCTATTTTTTGTTTAAATTTAGCATAAAGCCACAATGAAAATAATTTTTGTAGACCAAAAGGTAAAAGTCCCAAAAGATAAGCTTGTAATAAAAATGCAGTGATTTTCGTGTCTTCTTGGTTGAAATTTCCTCTTTGGAATAAAAACTCAACAATCTCCTTTGCTAAAACAATCCCTACTATACTAGCTAAAATTAAAAGCGCGCTTAAATATTCAAAGGCTTTTTGCATAAAAGCTAAGGCTTTTTGTTCTTCATTTGCTTTTAAATGTCTTAGTATTTTTGGAAAACTTACTTGACTTAGGGCGATTGCAAAAAGTGCTAGAGGAAGCTGAAAAACCCTATTAGAATAATATAAATAGGAAATACTACCAGCCATTAAAAAGCTCGCGATGGTAGTATCTAGTAAAGAGCTGATTTGATTAGCTGAAGAGCCTAAAAGTCCATGGGTAAATGTGGAGTGAAATTGATCTAATTTTGCCTTAGCTTTTTTTAGTTTGATACTTAAATACATGCTTTTTAAAATTTTAGTATTTTTTAGAGCAAAAATATGCCATATAAGCTGAGCCAAACCACTTAAAACAGTCGCATATGAAAAATAATACAAGGCTTCTAGTGGTTGATCTTGGCTAACAAAAAATCCCGCAATCACAACAAAAAGATTAAAAAAAGAAGCAGAAAAAGATGTAATGAAAAAATTTTGTTTATAATTTAGTAAAGAGCCTAAAAAGGTAACCAAAAAGATAAAAAATAAATACCAAAAATTAATAGAAACCAAAGGAGCGGCTAAAATAATTGTTTCTTTGTTAAAACCAAAAGCAAAAATCTTTGTAAAAAATTCAGCAAAAAAACTTACTAACACACAGGTTAAAAAGACAATTATGCTAAATTGCAATAATACATTTAAACAAAAGGCACCTTTTTTACTTGCTTTAATAAAGCTAGGCAAAAATGCTTGCCCAAAAGCTCCTTCGGCAAAAATTCTTCTAAAAAATGCAGGCATTTTTAAGGCCACAAAGAAAATATCGCTATAAATTCCAGCTCCTAAGTATAAAGCTAAAACAATATCTCTTAAAACTCCCATTATTCTAGAAAATAAAATTCCCAAAGCATTAATGATAAAATTTTTAAAAATAATATTTTTTTTCATGTGATTTCATTCTTTTTATATTAGTTTGAATATTATAAAATTTTTAATAATAATTTTAACGAAATTTTGATTTTATTTTTGCTAAAATCAAAATTTTATATACAATAAGGAAGCTTAGGATATGGAAGAAAAGAAAATTTTATACACTAAAGATCCCTATAAAGAGCTTTTGGTATTTGCTTCTGAAAATCAATGCGAGGTAGAAGAGTTAGATTTTAGATTATTGAGTTTTAACACTTCTTATACCTATGATAATCAAGAATGGATAAAGGCAAATGAAAAGGAATTAAAAATTTTTGAAGAAGATGAGAAGTTTTTAATTCAAAATTTAAATATCAAACAAGAATATAAAATCGAGATTTTTTTTAAAAAAATGGCTCATCTTCAAGAATTTGATATTAGCTTGCAAACAAATGAATTTTGTACTTTATTAAAAGCAAATGTTAAACCTAAAGATAGTATTGCATTTTATGATAAATTAGCTTTGGAGCTTTTAGAAGCCATATATAAAGCGATGATTAAAGAGAAATTTTTACTAGGCTTTAGAAATTTTGATTTTAAAAAACAAATTATAGATTTTAACGCTAAGGTCAAAGAAAAGCAAAAATTTGATTTTGAAGTTGAATTTGAAGTAAGCAAAGGGCTTGACCCTCAAGAACCTACTAATGAAGAGATTAAATTTCATTATTTGGATAAATTAAAAAAACACAATGACGTGATGAATAGAAATTATGTAGCGCCTATAGGAAAAGATGAGGTGGCTATTGAAAAGATAAAACCCAAAGAGGGGAGTGATGGTAAGGATTTAAGATTTAAAATTTTAAAAGCACTTCCACCTAAATCTAACAAAGACAAGGTAATTTGTTCAGACAAATTTGAAATCAAAGAAGATGATGAGAGTGTGAAATACATTGCCAAAAAAGATGGTTTTATTATACAAAGAAAGTCTATTTATGAAATAGAAAATTATTTGGAATTTAATAAGGTTGATTTTAAAAGTACAGGATCTATTTGGGCGGGTTTTGATAAACAAGTAATTATTGTGATAAAAAACACAAATACCTTAGAAGATGCTATAGGACCTAGGATCACTGTTGAAGCACAGGAATTGGAAGTTGTGGGTAATATGGCTCAAGATTCTGTTTTAAGAGGTAAAAAAGTAATCCTTAAAGGTAACATGCATCACAAAAGCACCATTATAGGACAAAAGGTTGATGTAAACATTTTAAGGGGTTATTGCCAAGCACAAGAATTAAACGTTGAAACTTTAGAAAATGGAGTAATTAGAGCTAAAAAAGTAAATATTAAAAAAGCAGTTGGTGGCGAGATTATTGCTGATGAGGTTTATATACAAGAGCTTGTGGGTAATTGTATTTGTAGTGCTAAAAGTTTGATACATATTGAAAAAATTCAAGGTAGTGGAAATAAGCTTATGATCCAAGATCTTAAAGCTTTTGGAGAAGAAAAAAGTGGCGAGGAAATTTTGGTTCATATTGATGAGTTACAAAAAGAACAAGAAAATGTAGCTAAAGAAATAGAAGATGTTAAGCATACTATTCAAGTAAGTAAAGACTCTGTGCGAATTTTGCAACAAAAAGCCAAAGAATTATTAAGTGCAAAAAGAGCTGTGCCGCAAGCTTATAAAGCCACTATTAAAGATTTTAATCAAAAAGTTGAAAGCTTAAGTATTTTAAGTAATAAAATAGAGACATTAAAAGAAGAAGAAAAAGCAAGCGTTGAAAAGTTAAAGCAAATTCAAGAAGAGCTTTTAAAATCAAAAATCATTAATAAAAGTGGAAAATGGTTGGATTTAAATGAGGTTAAATTTCACTTACTCAATCCTAGAAAAGAGTTAAGTTATCACCCAAATAACGAAGAAAGAATTCAATGCTTTACACTTGAAAAAGTTGAAACCGAAGAAGGCGTGAGTGCTTATGAAATTCAGTCTATAAGTAACTATAAGGAAAAGGTAGATGATAGTAGCAATTGAAGGTGTTGTAAGTAAAAAAGAACCTACTTTTATAGTATTAAAAACTGCTAATGGTGTAAGTTATGGTGTTTATGTATCATTATTTTGCTCAAGTGGTATTGAAGTAAATCAAAAGATAGAATTATCTATCACACAAATTATAAAAGAAGATTCGCATAAATTGTATGGTTTTTTAGATATTAATGAACAAAAAATGTTTGAATTGTTGATTAAAATCAGCGGTATAGGGGCAACGACTGCTATGGCACTTTGCTCAAGCTTAGATACCAATACCTTTTACGCAGCTTTGCAAAATGGCGATGAAAGTGTGTTTAAAAAAGTTCCTGGTATTGGTCCAAAAAGCGCAAAGAGAATTATCGCTGAGTTAAGCGATGCTAAAATTCATATAGAAAATTCTAATCAAGATCAAGCGCAAGCTTTAGCAGCGTTGCTTTCGTTAGGGTTTAAACAAGAAAACATATTAAAAGTTTTACGAACTTGTGAAAGTAAAAATACTAGCGAATTAATCAAAGAAGCTTTAAAGAAACTAGGATAATAAAAAGGAAAAATAATGACATATGGTGTGATTTTTGGTGCAAATTCTTATGAGCATGAAATTAGTATTGTAAGTGCGGTGGTGCTAAAAAAAGTACTTAAGGCTCCAAAGCAATTTATATTTTGTGATAAAAATAAGGAATTTTTTCTAATAGATGATGAAAAAATGAATGCAAAAACTTTTAGCAGTGGTGCTTATAAAAAAGAAAAAGCTTTGGTATTAAAGCAAGGTGGGTTTTTTTACAAAACAATGCTAGGTGAAAAAAAAATAGAAATAGATGTGGCGATTAATATCGTACATGGCAAAGATGGCGAAGATGGTAAAATAGCTGCCTTGCTTGATTTTTATGGTGTAAAATACATTGGACCGCGTTTAGAAGCTAGTGTTTTATCGTTTAACAAAATCTTAACTAAACTTTATGCCCAAAGTGTAGGAGTAAAAACACTAGATTATACGGTATTTAATTTGCATCAAGAGCAAGATGTCACTTTAGAATTTCCTTGTATTTTAAAACCTGCAAGATTGGGTAGTAGTATAGGTATTAGTGTTGTAAAAGATGAGGAAGATTTTAAGTATGCTAAAGATGTTGCTTTTGAATTTGATGAGGATATTGTGGTAGAAAAATTTGTGAGTAATATCAAAGAATACAATCTTGCAGGTTGTATGATAGATAATAAAATGGAATTTTCTATCATAGAAGAACCTAGAAAAAATGAAATCTTAGATTTTGAGCAAAAGTACTTAGGTTTTTCAGAAAGTTCTAAAGTAGGCGAGGCTGATATTAGTGAAGAATTAAAACAAAAGCTAAAAGATAATTTTATGAAAATTTACAATCCTTTATTTAAAGGAGCTTTGATACGTTGTGATTTTTTTGTGATAGATGATGAGGTTTATTTAAATGAGATTAATCCAAACCCAGGATCTTTAGCAAATTATTTGTTTGAAGATTTTACTAGCGTGATTAATAATTTGGCTGAAAATATAGAACTAGAAAGACAAATAAAAATTGATTATGCTTTTATTCATAGTATTAATGGGCAAAAAGGTAAGCTATAATCATGGCGACTTTTAGCAAAGATGAAATTTATACTGCTACTGAAGTGGTAAGAAATTTCAGCACTATGCTTGAAAAAACAAAAAAGAGTGAAAATGGTAGACTTGTGATCGTAAAAAACAATAAATTTGAAGCAGTGCTTTTGAGTTTTGAAGAATATGAGCGTTTAAACGAGGCTGTTGCACTTTTAGAGAAGATTTATAAGGATAAAAAAGGCTAGAAATGGCAAAAACTAGAGTATATTCAAATGGATATTTTTATAATTTAAGTTATGAATTAATCAATCCAAAATGTGAAAAAACGATTCTTATTTTACATGGTTGGGGTGCTAATAAAGAGCTTATGAAACAAGCTTTTGAAAAGCCTTTGAAAAATTTTAAGCAAATTTATTTAGACTTACCTGGATTTGGTAATTCAAACATAGAAGCACCGATGGACTCATATGCTTATGCAAAAGTTGTTGAAGATTTTTTAATCACTATTGATCACAAAGTAGATTATTTAATGGGGCATTCTTTTGGGGGTAAAATTGCGACTATTATGTGTCAAAATGTCCAGTATCAAGGTTTAATCTTGCTTTCAAGCGCAGGTGTGGTTTTACCAAAGAGTTTTAAGGTGCGTTTTAAGATAGCACTGTTTAAGATCTTAAAAAATCTTCCTTATGGGGATTTTTGGAGAAAGTTTTTTATAAGCAAAGACGCTCAAGGTATGAGTGAGGTGATGTATGAAACTTTTAAAAAAGTTGTGAATGAAAATTTAGAAAATGAATTTCAAAAAATCAAAAATCCCATTTTGATTTTTTGGGGCAATGAAGACAAAGCTACACCTTTAAAAAGTGGCGCGATTATACACTCTTTAGCACAAAAAGGAAAATTTTTTGCATTAGAGGGAGATCATTTTTTCTTTTTGCAACATGCAAATTTTATAAGTGAAAAAATACACGAGGAATTTCTAAAACAATGATTAACATGCTAGCGTTTTTGTGTTTAAATTTTTTGCTCGGTTTTTATTTGATTTTGGCATTGCAGTGGTATTCTTATAAGTTTTCACGCATTATATTGCACTATGCTAAGCCTTGGTGGCATTTGTATTTTGCGATCATTCCATATTTTGCATTTGTTTATTTTTTGTATAGTGGAAATTTTTATCCTTATTTTGTTGTTTTGGCTTTAGCTTTAGTTTATGGTGGGTTTTTATATAAAAATTTAGATAAAAAACTTGTTTTTACTGCTAGAGTGAAGCGATATTTTATTTTTTTAATATTGTTGACTTTGGCATTTATGCCCTTTTTTTATACAGGTTTAGAAGCTTTAACTGGAGCTTTTTTGCTAAGTTTGATAGTAGAGAAAATAAATCAAAAGTATTTTATAAAACAAGCTGCTAGAAAAATTCAAGATAATTCAAAATTAAAAATTATCCTGATTACTGCAAGTTTTGGGAAAACAAGCATTAAAAATTTCTTATATGATCTTTTAAAAGATGAATTTAAGTGTTATAAAACCCCAAGAAGTGTTAATACATTCATGGGCATAGTTAAAGATATCAATGAAAATTTACAAAATGATACGCAAATTTATATCGTGGAAGCTGGTGCACGTGAAAAAAACGACATCTTGGAGATTACAGAATTTTTAAATCCTCAAATTTGTATAGTGGGTGAAATAGGTTTGGCTCACTTGGAGTATTTTAAAAGCCAGGATAATATCCGAAAGGCAAAATTGCAGGCGTTAAAATCTAAGCGTCTAGAAAAATACTTTTTACATTCAAGTACTTTATATGAAAATGAATTTTATGATATGTGTTTAAGCGATGTTTGTGCAAGCTTGGAGGGTTTAGACTTTAAAGTTAGATTAGATGGCAAAATTTATCCTTTTCATGCTGATTTGTTAGGCGCTTTTAATGCTTATAATATTAGCGTGGGGATATTGCTTGCACATTATTTAAATGTAAATATTGAAAAAATTACTCAAAGCGTGTCTAAATTAAAGGCTGTGGAGCATCGATTACAAGTAATTTCTAGAGAACCAAAATTTATCATTGATGATGGGTTTAATGGGAATTTTAAAGGTATGAGTCAAAGCTATGAGCTTTGTAAAAGCTATAAGGGAAGAAGAGTTTTGGTGACTCCTGGTATTGTTGAAGTAAATGAAGAAGAAAATATAAAACTATGTAAAATCATCAACGAATGCTTTGATTTTGTTATTATTACTTCGCAGGTTAATAGTGCGATCTTGCAAAAATATATCAGTGTGGAAATTTTTGTTTTAAAAGAAAAAGCTCAACTTGTAGAAGCTTTAGCGCGATTGACTCATAATGGAGATTTGATTTTGTTTTCTAATGATGCGCCAAGTTTTATGTAGATCCATTTGGCTTAAAAAGGCCAAATGGTTTCCATGAATTTTGTCCCCCAAGGCTTACGTGTAGACTTATCAATATCGCCTTCTGTTTTATAAAGAATTTTTGCATCTGCTATATATTTACTGTCTATCATATTATCTTGGGAAATATCATAAGGTCTTATTACCCCGCTTAGTTGAATGATTTGTTTTTCACCATTGATCAAAAGTTCTCTACTTCCTTCGATGAAATAATTTCCATTAGATAAAACTTTAATTACTCTAGCAGAAATGGTGGTTTGGAAATTTTCACTTCTAGTTTGAGAACCTGTTCCTTGATACTGTGAAGTACTTGATGAAGTGTAACCTATGTTAGTATAGTCATTTACAAAATCTCTAACTTTGCTAAGTCCAGCACCAGTAGTGATTTGTCCGCCACCTAAATTGACATTATTGTTTTTACTTGTAGCTTTAGATCCTTGCGAGTTTTGTGTGGCGTTTTCTCTAATAACTACTGTCACTAAATCATTTACATTCATAGCTTTTTTATCTGAAAATAAAGGATTATCACCTTTGCCAAACAAAGATCCAGGATTGCTTTGAGTGTTGTTATTTTGTTTAGGAGCTAGTTCTTCTACATAAGTTGGGGGCTTCATATTGATATGTGGGTCAACTGTAGCACTACAACCAAACATTACAAAAGGTAACAAGTAAAAATTAACATTTTTAAATTTCATGGCTTTATAACCTTATATTATTGTGATGAATTTTAAAATTATTATATTACAAAAAAACAATTAATTTGTTAAAAAAGAGGAAAAAATGAAATCCATGTTTTTATTAGATTGTACTGATATGCATTTTTTGCAGCAGTGCTTGGAGAGAGTGCAGGGTCAAATAGTTTTTTACTTTCCTGTTTTTAGTGAAAAAAACAAAGAAAAGATTGCATTATTTAGTGCAGAGAAAAAGCTGAGGGTAGATTTTTCTTATAGCTTTGAAAAAAATGATTATCAAGCCAAAATAACTCAAAATTCTAATGATTTTTTCAAAAAAATTATTGAAGATTTTGAAGCAATAAAAAAAGAAAATGATTTTATTGTAGTGCTTGGTGTTGATGATTTTGGTTTAATGGGAGATTTAAATTTAAATATCAGTTTGGCTAAAGAGCTAAATACTCCAGTGTATGCAAAATGCCAAGATAAAAACTATACTATGTTGAATTTTTTATTAAGCCAAAAACTAAATCAATATGTTTTATTAAAAGAAAATGAGACATTTGATCAAGAATTGTTACAAGAATACAATTATAAAACCCAAGCAAGATTTTCATATGAGCTTTTTGAAAAAGCTAAGGCAGATAAAAAAATAGTGGTTTTGCCTGAAAGTTTTGATGAGAGAGTTTTAAAGGCAAGTGAGTTTTTGATACAAAATGAAATTGTTGATTTGATATTGCTAGGTGATAGCAATGAAATTTGTGCTAAAGCAAATAGTTTAAATATCAACATAGATGGTGTGCGCATTATAAATCCTAAAAATTCTCAGTATAATGAAGAATTTGAAGAACTTTTGTATGAAGCAAGAAAAAACAAGGGAATGAGCAAAGAAGAAGCTAAAAAGCTTGTGCAAGATAAAACCTACTTTGCAACTATGCTTGTACATACGCAAAAAGCACATGCTATGGTAAGTGGTGCAAGTACAACTACTGCTGAAACGATTCGTCCTGCTTTGCAAATTATCAAAACAAAGCCTGATGTGAGTTTGGTTTCTGGTATGTTTTTTATGTCTTTAGAAGATAAGGTATTGGTTTTTGCTGATTGTGCTGTTATGCCAAATCCAACTCCTGCGCAACTTGCTGAGATTGCTTATGTGAGTGCAAATAGTGCAAAGTCTTTTGGACTTGATCCTAAGGTAGCTTTGCTTTCGTATTCTAGCGGAGATAGCGGAAGCGGAGCTAGTGTAGATGCGATCAAAGAAGCTACTAAAATAGCTAGAGAAAAATACCCGCAACTTGAAGTAGAAGGACCTATACAATTTGACGCTGCTTATGATATACTCACAGCAAAAAGTAAAATGCCAAATTCTAAAGTTGCAGGAAGGGCAAATGTATATGTGTTTCCTGATTTGAATGCAGCAAATATTTGCTATAAAGCTGTTCAAAGAACTGCTAATTCTTTGGCGATTGGTCCTATTTTGCAAGGACTTAAAAAACCAATCAACGATTTAAGTAGAGGTTGTTTGGTGGAAGATATTATTAATACTGTGATTTTAAGTGCTATTCAAGCGCAAGAATAAGGAGAAAAATGAAAATATTAGTTTTAAATTCAGGTTCATCATCAATTAAATTTAAGCTTTTTGAAAAAGATGAAGCCCTAGCATCTGGTTTGGTGGAAAAAATAGGCGAGCAAAGCTCTAAAATAGAATTAAAAGATTTAAAAAATGGTCAAAAATATCAAAAAGAATTAGCAATTAAAGATCATGAGCAAGGTATTGAGCTTGTAAATGAGTTGTTTGCGCAAAGTGGAATTTTAAATGATTTAAATGAACTTGATGGGTGTGGTCATAGGATAGTGCATGGGGGGCCAAATTTAACCAAGCACTGTTTGGTAGATGATGAAATTTTAAAAGAAATTGACAGGGTTTCTCATATAGCACCTTTACATAACCCTGCACATTTAATTGGTATAAAAACTATGATCAAAGCAGCTCCAAAGGTTCCAAATGTAACTGTTTTTGACACAGCATTTCATCAAAGCATGCCTGATTATGCTTATATGTATGCTTTGCCATATGAGCTTTATGAAAAACACCAAGTGAGAAAATATGGTTTTCATGGTACTTCTCATTCTTATGTAAGTAAACAAGCAGCACACATACTTGGAAAGGATATTAATGAATTTAACGCAATAAGTGCGCATTTAGGTAATGGAGCAAGTGTTTGTGCTGTAGAAAATGGTAAGTGTGTGGATACTTCTATGGGTTTTACTCCGCTAGAAGGTTTGATTATGGGAACTAGATGTGGAGATATTGATCCTGCTGTGTTGTCGTTTTTAGCTAAAGAATTAAATTTAAATTCTACACAATTAGACACGATGATGAATAAAAAAAGTGGTGTTTATGGAATTTGTGGCTTTAATGATTTTAGAGATATTGAAGCACAAATTGAACAAAATAACGACAAAGCAAGACTTGCTCTTGATATGTTTTGCTATCGCTTGAGCAAATATATTGGTTCTTATTTTGCAATTTTACCAAGGATAGATGCGTTGATTTTTACTGCGGGTATTGGTGAGAATGATTGCATTGTGAGAGAAAAAGTTTGTCAAAGATTGGCACATTTAGGATTTGATATAGATTTAGATAAGAATGCACAACTTAGAAATGGTGAGATCAGTAAAAAAGATTCTAAGATTAAAATTTTAATTGTTCCAACCGAAGAAGAATTAGAAATTGCTAAAATCACTACTGATTTAATTCAAAGCAAATAACCTTGAGTTTTAAAACTCAAGGTTTGTTTTAAAATGCAGGAATTACCGCACCTTGGTATTTTTCATTGATAAAATCTTTTACCTTTTGACTTTGTAAAGCTTTAACCAAGGCTTTGATTTTTGGATTATCTTTATTGTCTTCAGTTGTTACTAGAATATTTGCATAAGGACTATCTTTGCTTTCAATTAAAATAGAATCCTTCACTGGGTTTAAGTTTGCAGATAAAGCATAGTTAGAGTTGATCACTGCAAAATCTACATCATTTAAAGCTCTTGGAAGTTGGGCTGCTTTTAATTCTTTAAATTTGATATTTTTTGGATTATCTTTAATATCAAGCGGGGTTTTTAATGCTACATCTTCAAAGCTTACTAGTTTGGTACTTGCGATAATATCCAAAGCTCTACTTTCATTAGTTGGATCATTTGGAACAGCTATGGTAGCATTTTGTGGAAGCTCTTGAATATTTTTGTATTTTTTTGAGTATAGAGCCATAGGTTCGATATGAATTTTTGCTACGCTTACAAGTTTGGTTCCTTTGTTGGCATTAAATTCATCTAAATAAGGTTGGTGCTGGAAGAAATTTGCATCTAGTTCTTTGCTATCTGTGCTAAGATTTGGTAAAACATAATCACTAAATTCTTTGATTTTTAAAGTATAACCTTCTTTTTTTAATAATTCTTTGGTTTGCTCTAAAATTTCAGCATGCGGAACAGGTGTTGCACCTACTGTGATGACTTCATTGGCAAATAAACTTGCTCCTAAGATGGTACTTGCTGCAAGAATTTTAAACAGCTTCATTTGAAACTCCTTTTGTATGGTTTTAAAATGCTTGATTATATTGTAAAAATATTAATAAGATAAGAAAAGTTTTATTTTATTTTATTTTTATATTCATTTGTAAGATGTTTAAGTTCTTTTATAAAATGTATATAACCACCTTTATGCCAATTTTTTTGCGCATGAATGAGTGCTTGTCCTATCTTATAAGAATAGGTATTTTTAACTTTAACCCCTTCGCTGTGATAATCATCATAGCTTTGCAAAGGTGGGAGTTTTAAATAAGGTTTTGTTTGAAGATCTTTTTGAAACCGTCTTGCTAGTTTTTTGTGTTGTATATAAATTTTTAATAAATTAAAAGGCAGTAAAGGAAGTCTCTTTTTGTTTTTAGCGCATTCTATAAAAGCATAGCCTAGTTTATATGAGAGATGGTATTTTGTGCGTTGTGTTGATTGTTTGTTATCTTTAAAGAAAGAGCCTATATAAGGACTACCACCTAGATTAATCCATTGCTCGTAGTATTCTTGCCATTTAGGCCATGTTTGATTGCAAAATTTGCTATTCCAAAATCGACTATTGGTGCCACAAGCATGGACAATAGAGGCATTTTGCATTAAATTGGTAAGATAATGAGTGCTTCCTGTGTATTTGTCTTTGAAATCTTTAACTTTGAAATGATATTTTAAAACCATAAGAGTAAAAATACCCTGATCTTGCCAGTTTTTTGTGTGTTGTGATAGTTGGTTATAAATGAATTGATAGCATTGTAGAGGATTAGATATATGATCGGTAAAGACTAAAATTCCTGTTTGATAAACTCGTTCCTTAGGGTATTCTTTTTCTAAGGGCAGGGCTGTTTGGAGTAAAGTTTTACCTAATCTTGCGCCAAAGTGGTATTTTTTATTTTGTAATTTTTTTAACTCATGAATACTTTTTAATAATAAAACATCAAAATCAAGATAAATAATGCTTTTGCATTCGTGTAAGAATTTAAAGGCTTCAAATCTAGCAAAAGCCATATGAGTCCATCTTTTTAGAAAAAATAAATTAGCAGCGTCTTTTTGGTTTTTTCCAAGCGAATGTAAAAACTCTTCTTGAGTAAAAGAGATAAAGTGTATGTTTTTGCCTTGAGTTATTTTGCGCATAATGTTTTGATCTTCTAGGCTAAAACCATCATGTAGGATGTAAAATACATCTACATGTTGTTTCATCACATCCATAATGTTAATAAGCAAAGTCCCTATGGTAAAGCTTGAATTTTTAGTCGCTGCTAACAAGATACCTAATTCGTATTTCATGTTTTATCTTTTTGTGATTTTATAAAGCATATTTCCTATAAATTGTATGATTTGCACTAAGACAATTAAAATCACAACAGTTTGAATCATAATATCAGTTCTAAAGCGCTCATAACCATAGCGGATAGCCACATCCCCTAAGCCACCACCACCAACAGTTCCTGCCATAGCAGAAAATCCTATTACGATGATTAAAATTAAAGTGATACCGTTAATAATGCTTGGCAAAGCCTCACTAAACATTACTTTAAAGATAATTTGAGTTTTGCTAGCACCATAAGATCTTGCTGCCTCTATAATACCAGGATCTATTTCTTTAAATGCACTTTCTATCATTTTGGCTAAATAAGGTGCAATTCCTATAGTAAGTGGTACTATCGTAGCAGTTGTGCCTATGCTAATGCCAATGAGGTATTTTGTAAAAGGACTTAAAACCACAATAAGGACTAAAAATGGAAAAGATCTTAAAATATTGATGATAAAATCCAAAACACTATAAATACCTTTGTTTTCACATAAACCACCTTTATCGGTAACAGTAAGCACAATTGCAGGGATTAGTGCGATTAAAAATGCTAAAAAAGTAGCTGTAAAACTCATATAAAGAGTTTCTAATAATGCTGGATATAATATATTTTCAAAATTTCTTATAATTGCCTCTATGTTCATTATGCAAGCTCCCAAATAACACCATTTTCTTGTAGGTAGTTTAAAACTTTTTCTTGATCTTTAGGTTCTATATTAATAACTAAATTTCCTAAAGCGTTATTATTTAATTTTTCTATTTTACCCCAAACGATATTAAAATCAATGTTTAAATTTCTAGCCATATGGGTAATAATGCTTTGGTTTGCCTTTTCCTTGCAAAAATATAAACGTACATTAATCCCACTTTGTGGTAAAAACTCACTTTCTCCCAAGAATTCACGCATTTTTTCACTTGGCTTTAAAAATAAATCTTCTATATTTCCTTGGCCTATGATTTGCCCATGCTCTAGTAAAACTGCTTTTTGTGCGATTTGTTTTACTACTTCCATTTCGTGGGTTACTAATACTACGCTGATGTTAAATTCTTGATTGATTTTAGCAATAAGTTCTAAAATATTATTAGTGGTGTTTGGGTCTAATGCAGAAGTAGCCTCATCACTTAGTAATATTTTAGGATTTAAAGCAAGGGCTCTAGCTATGGCAACTCTTTGTTTTTGTCCACCGCTAAGCTCATTGGGATAAGCCTTGCTTTTAGCTAAAAGCCCCACAAGATCTAAAAGTTCATTAACTCTTCTTTGGATTTTACTTTTATCGTAATTGTGAATTTCTAAAGGCATGGCAACATTTTCAAATACACTTTTTCTACTCATAAGCGCAAAGTGCTGAAAGATCATTCCGATATCTTTTCTAAAAGTTCTAAGCTCTTTTTCTTTTAGAGTAGCTATTTCTTTACCAAAAACTTGTACGCTACCACTTTGATAATTTTCTAAACCATTGATGCATCTTAATAGGGTGGATTTTCCTGCCCCGCTGTGTCCAACAAGGGCGTAAATTTCACCTTCTTTTACTTCTAGTGACACATCATTGATAACTAATTCTTTGCCATAGTATTTTTTTAGATTTTGTATTTTTATCACTGATCTAGCCTTTTAAATTAAAAATTTCATCGTTAATTTTTTCAAGTTGGGCTTTGATGTTTTCAAGTTGAGTTTTATTTTGCTCCACAACCGCAGCAGGTGCATTAGAAACAAATTTTTCATTTTTCATCATAGCATCAAGTTTGTTAAATTCTTTTTCAAGTTTTGTTTTTTGGCTATTAAGTCTATTTAAAACCCCACTTAAGTCAAGATCTTGAGTTGGTATGAATACTTCTAAATTCTCACTTACATCTCTAATGGATTTTTCTAAATTTGTAGTGATAAAATTAATATTTTCGCATTTTGCAAGCGTAGAGATGAAGTTGGTATAATGTTTTAATTCAGCTATTAAACTTTCATCATTTAATTTTATACAAGCTTTTTGAATTTTTGTATTTGCAAGCTCTACTAAGGTTTTTGCACGACGTAAACTAACTATGCTTTCTATAATGATATTGAATAGTTTTTCAATTTTTTCATCTTTGATGTCACATTGAGGATATCTTGAAACCATGATAGATTCGTGAGTATGGATGGAAGTTTTACTTAACTTATGATATAAATACTCACTAATAAATGGCATAAAAGGATTGAGAAGTTTTAAAGCTTCTTTGAAGATACTTCCTAACTCTTTTATGCTCGATTTTTCAGCCTTGCTAAGTTCAATACCCCAATCACAAAATTCATCCCAAAAGAATTTGTATAAAGTATTTGCCGCATCGTTAAAGCGATAGTTGTCTAGATTTTCTCTTGTTTCTTTTACGCATGTTTCAAAACGAGATAGCATGTATTTTGCTAAATTGGATTGAATTTTGTTTTTGTCTAAATCTTCAAATTTTTCCTCATTTAAAAGCAAAAACTTACTTGCGTTATAAAGTTTGTTGGTGAAATTTCTAACTTGTATGAGTTTGTCATTGCTTAGTTTTATATCTCTACCTTGGATAGCTAAAAGCGCAAGAGTAAAGCGCAAGATGTCAGCGCTGTATTCTTCCACGCTTTGCACTGGATCGATGACATTACCTAGAGATTTGCTCATTTTTCTACCTTGTTCATCTTTAACCAAAGCGTGTAAATATATATCTTTAAAAGGAAGTTCACCTAAGGCATTAGTGCTTTGAAACATCATTCTAGCAACCCAGAAAAATAAAATATCAAAACCGGTAATTAATAAAGAATTAGGATAAAAATCTTTTAAATCACTTTCAGACCAAAGTGTATTTTTGCCCCAGCCTTTATTGCCCCAACCTAGGGTGCTCATTGCCCAAAGACCTGAAGAAAACCAAGTATCTAAAACATCAGGATCTTGCTTGAAGTTAGTGCTTTGGCACTTTGGGCATTGACTTGGAGTTTCCTCGCTTGCCCATTCATGGTAGCACTCACAATAATACACAGGAATTTGATGACCCCACCAAAGTTGTCTTGAAATACACCAATCTTTTAAGTCTCTCATCCAAGCATTAAAGCTATTAATCCAATGTGCAGGGTAAAACTGACTTCCGCCAAGATTTACTTTTTCTATGCTTTCTTTTGCAATTTCATTTTTTACAAACCACTGTTTGGAGATGTAAGGTTCTACTACATTTTTACAACGATAGCAGTATCCTACTTGATTGGTATAATCTTCTATTTTTTCAACAAAACCTTTTTTTTGTAATTCTTTGATGATAACATCTCTTGCTTCTAATCTTTCTAAGCCTTTAAAATGCAAGCAATGTTCATTTAAAATACCTTTTTCATCAAAGATAGTGATAAATTCTAGCTGATGTCTTAAACCTACCTCATAGTCGTTGTGATCGTGTGCAGGTGTTACTTTTACAAAGCCTGTTCCAAACTCCATGTCTACATGCTCATCAGCAATAATAGGAATTGTTCTATGTATTAAAGGTAAAATAACATTTTTACCAATTAAATGTTTAAATCTTTCATCATTTGGGTTGACCATCACAGCACTATCACCAAAGTAAGTTTCAGGTCTTGTTGTGGCTACTACGATGTATTCTTGAGAATCTTCTAGAAAATACTTAAGATGATATAATTTTCCTTTATTTTCTTTATGTTCTACTTCTATATCACTTAAAGCTCCATCGTGGGTGCACCAATTTACCATATAGTTGCCGCGTACAATAAGCTTTTTATCATAAAGATCAACAAAAGCTTTTTTAACCGCATTAACCAAACCATCATCCATAGTAAAGCGTAAGCGACTCCAAGCAGGAGTAATGCCTAAAATTCGCATTTGTTTAACTATAGTACCACCGCTTTGTTCTTTCCACTCCCAAACTTTTTTTATAAATTCTTCTCTTCCAAGCTCCTCTTTTTTTATACCTTGAGCTAAAAGTTGTTTTTCTACGACATTTTGTGTAGCAATACCTGCATGATCAAGTCCTGGCTGGTAAAGTGTTTTATAACCATCCATTCTTTTATAGCGTGTGGTGATATCTTGTAGAGTACAAGTAAGCGCATGCCCTATGTGTAAAACACCTGTTACATTAGGTGGTGGCATCATGATACAAAAATTTTTGCCTTTTTCTTGAATTTTCTCATTACCGTTGATTTCAAAATATCCGCGTTCTTCGCAAATTTTATAGTATTCTTTTTCTAGTGATTTATCATACATGATTATTACCTTGAGAATGAAAATAAATTGTTATGTTAGCTTAAAATTGTTAAAGAAGTTTTTAATTTTAGAAATTAGTTATAAAAACTAATTTCTACTTTACGGTTGTTTTGTCTTTGAGAGTCAGATTTATCTTTAGTAGGATAGGTATCCTTTCCCAAAGATTCGATCTCGATTACTTCGGTAAAACTAAAGAAGTGTTTAGCTACGTTCATTGCTCTATTCAATCCTATCATGTAGTTTGCAAAAGCGCTTCCTCTATCATCTGCATAACCTTGAATTTTAACCTTTTTAATGATATCTTCTCTAGCTAGATTTTGATTGATTTTTTCTAATAAATCTTCATTGCTATATTCGCTATAGCCGTTTTTGTCAAATAAAAATTTCAGATTTGAAATTTTTACATCTACGTAGTTATATTTTTTCTTGTTTTTTTCAAATACGATATCTTTATTATATATACTTAGTTTCATATTATCATTAGAAAGCATATCAATAAAAACAGTTAGATTGTAATCTTGAGAGTTGTTTTTGATAGGGTTGATCATCTCTTTTAAAACCCCAATCCTATAATCACTTAAATTTTTACCATCTAAAACATAAACTTTGACAAAATCATTACTAAGTTGTGGTTCATAGCGACTTGTTTTGCCTTTTGCTATGTATTCTTGCATGGTATTTTTATAAGTATTGGTTTTTTTGTGAGTTTGTTTTACATCTTGTGTGTTTTTGTTTTGTATAGTTTGGGTTGTTTTTGTTTGGATTATTTGAGCATGAGATTGAGTTTTTTCTTTCTTTACTTCAGTGGTTGTGTTTTTTTCTTGTGCGCTAGTGTTGTTATCTTGTGTATTAACGCTTTCTTTTTGTGTAGTGGTATTTTCTTTTTGCATATTTACATTAGTGGTGTTTGGCTCTGATGTAATTGTGTTATTAGCTAAAGAGTTAGCCTGACTTTCATAAGGTTTTTCTTCGTTTGTTTGAGTGTGATTTTCATAAGTATTATGACTTAAGTAATTTTCTTCGTGATTATATTGGTTGGTTGATGAACTATAGCTTTGATAAGAATTATTTTTCTTATAATCATATACATAGGTATTTGAAGAATCATCAAAATACCACATATAAAATCCTATGCTAGCACCTAGTAATGCAACAAAAGCTACACTTAAAGCAATAATACTTTTCATTTTTATCCTTTTAAAAGTCCTTTTTTAAAGGACTTTGATTATTTGTAATTTTTAATAGAATTTTCTAAAATTTCACTTGCTTTTTCGATACCTGCAAATTCTTTTACTTTTACCCATTTGTTTGGTTCAAGCATTTTGTATGTTTCAAAGAAATTTTTGATCTTGTCTAAGCTTGCTTTTGGAAGATCATCTAGACTTTTAATGCTATCATACCTTGGGTCGATTTTGCTTACAGGAACAGCTAGTAATTTTTCATCCATACCACTTTCATCTTCCATTAGCAACACACCTATTAAACGACAAGGGATTACAGCACCTGCTTGAATAGGGTATTCATTTAATACTAAAACATCAATAGGATCACCATCATCTGCAAGAGTATTTGGTATAAAACCATAGTTTGCTGGATAAAACATCGCTGAGTACATCACACGATCAACCATAATAGCTCCGCTTTCTTTATCAAGTTCGTATTTGATATTGGATCCATAAGGAATTTCAATAACCGCATTTAACTTGTTTGGTACTTCTCCAACTTTAATTTTGCTAATATCCATTTTTTATCCTTTATTTTAATAAATCATTAATTAAATTTTTCATATCCGCTACGATAGCTTCGATACTTCTTTCACCATTGATTATATGGTGGATATTTTCTTTGGTATAGAAATTTGTTATTTCTTCTAAAGGTTCTAAATAAACTTTCATTCTATTGTTGAAAACTTCTTCATTATCATCAGCACCTCTAGCACGCCCCAAAACTCTTTCTCTGGCAACTTCTTCACTAACTTTTACTTCTATAACACCTTTTAAATTTACTTCATTTTGATTTTTTAATACTTTATCAAACTCGAGCATTTGTTCCACGCTTCTTGGGTAACCATCGATAAGTATCGTGTTAGTTGGAGCGTTTTTTAAAGCCGTGATAATGGTATTTACAACTACATCTAGTGGGACTAAATTCCCTTTAGAAATAAAACTATCAATGGTTTTTCCAAGTTCACTACCACTAGCAACTTCTGCTCTTAATAAATCTCCTGTAGAATAATGAGTAATGTTTGCATCATCTGCTGCAATAATGCTTGCATCAGTTGTTTTACCACTGCCTGGTGCGCCTATGATTAAAAATAATTGTTTCATTTAGTATTCTCCCTTAATCTTATACCTAATTCTCTCATTTGTTCATTGCTTACTTCGCTTGGAGCTTGAGTCATAAGACATTGTGCTCTTTGTGTTTTAGGGAAGGCAATTACTTCTCTAATGCTTGATGATTTAGTTAAAAGCATGATAAGTCTATCTAAGCCTATTGCTATACCGCCATGTGGAGGAGCTCCAAAACTTAACGCATCTAGTAAGAAACCGAATTTCTTTTTTTGCTCTTCTTCGTCGATATTAAGCAGTTTGAAAACTTTTTGCTGGATAGCGCTTTTGTGAATTCTTATACTACCGCCACCTAATTCAACACCATTTAAAACTACATCGTGTGCGATTGAGTTAATCTCTTCTAAATCTTGCTCGTCAATATTTTTTGGCATTGTGAATGGATGGTGCATTGCAGAATAACTACCATCATCGTTTTGTTCAAACATAGGAAAATCAACAACCCATAAGAATTCTAATTTATCCTCATCGATAATTTTCATTTCATCGGCAAGGAATAATCTAAATCTACCCATGTAATCTAGCACAGTTTTCTTAGCTCCTGCACCAAAAAATACCACATCGCCCACTTCTAATTCACATCTTTGGATTAAAGCATTTAAATCCTCTTCGTTAAAGAATTTGCAAAGTGGACCCTTAGGACCATCTTCTTTCATTTGAATAAATGCAAGTCCTGCTGCTCCAAATTTGCGTACAAATTCTTCAAATCTTTGCATTTGACGTTTTGAGAAAATCGTATCTCCTTTTGGAACTCTTAAGGCTTTGATACGATTTTTCTTTGTATCTTTTGCGATATTTGCAAAAATTTCATTGTTTGATTTTGCAAAAATATCGATTACATCGATCAATTTCATATCAAACCTTAAATCAGGTTTATCCGAACCATAACACTCCATCGCTTCTTTATAACTCATTTGTCTAAAAGGAATGCTAATTTCTTTTCCACAAGCTTGAAAGATATCTTTAAGTAGGTTTTCAGCCATGGTTATGATGTCTTTTTGCTCACAAAAGCTCATTTCTATGTCTATTTGAGTAAATTCAGGTTGGCGATCTGCTCTTAAATCTTCATCTCTAAAGCATTTTGCTATTTGAAAGTATCTATCAAAGCCTGAACACATTAAAAGTTGTTTGAAAAGTTGAGGACTTTGAGGTAGGGCATAAAATTCACCTTGGTGTACACGCGATGGGACTAGATAATCTCTTGCACCTTCTGGAGTAGCTTTAGTTAAAATAGGAGTTTCAACCTCTAAAAATCCCATTTTAGCTAAAGAGTTTCTTGTTGCAATACATGCTGTAGATCTGAGTGCGAAATTATCATAAAGTTTTTTACTTCTTAAGTCTAAAAATCTGTATTTTAATCTTAATTCTTCATTAACACTTTCATCGCCTATAGCAAAAGGTATCACTGCGCTTTCATTTTCAATAGTAAGTTTGTTTATAACAACTTCTATTTCTCCGGTTTTAAGTTTTGGATTTGCCAATCCCTCGCCACGTGGACGAATTTTACCTTGCGCGATTAAAACATATTCGTTTCTTACGGTTGAAGCGATATGGTGTGCTTCTTGGTTATCTGTAGGATCACATACTAGTTGTATTAATCCGCTACGATCTCTAAGATCGATGAAAATTACACCTCCATGGTCGCGGTATGAATTTACCCAACCACATAATGTTACTTCTTCGCCAACATTTTGTATGTTAAGCTCTGTATTATAATGTGTTCTCAAAATTTTTCCTTAGATTAATTTTGTTTAATTTTGTAATTATAGTATTTTATTCTTTTGCTTAGCTAAGTTTTGTTATAATTTTTCTATGAAAAAACAGATTAATATAGAAAAAATTCAAAAAGTTGGCTTATTTTGTAGATTAAATACTAACCTAAATGAGCAAATTGCTTTACTAAGAAAGATTTTTGATGTAAAAAATATTGAAGTGGTTTTGTTAAGCCAAGATAAAATTCATTTAAAAGATTTATCAGATTTAGATTTTCTTATTTCTCTTGGTGGAGATGGAACACTTCTATCTTTATGTAGGCAAGCATATCAAGCTAAAAAACCTATCTTAGGGATAAATGCTGGAAATTTAGGTTTTTTGACTGCTTTTTCGTTGAGTGAAGTGGAAGTTTTTTTTGAAGATTTTTTTAGGGGTAATTTTAAAATAGAAACAGCAAAAATGCTTCAGATTACCTTATATAAAAAAAATAAAATCATTAAAAAGTTCGCCTTTAATGACGCGGTTTTTTCTCGCGATAATGCCTTAATGGCAAATGTGGAAGTATTTTTTGAAAATAAGCTTTTTAACGCTTATTATGGAGATGGATTAATCATTGCAAGTTCAAGTGGATCTACCGCGTATAATATCAGCGCAGGCGGTCCTATCGTGCATCCTTGGAGTGAAATTTTTGTTTTAACACCGGTTTGTTCGCATTCTTTAACCCAAAGACCTATTGTTTTGCCTTATGGTTTTGAGCTTGAATTAAAAGTGGAGCAATGTTTGTTATATTTAGATGGACAAGAAGTGATCAATCCTAAAGAATATGATAAAATTCTTATAGGCCTTAGTAAAAAAGAACTTAGTTTTATACACCAAAAAGATAGAGATTATTTCCAAGTTTTAAAAGAAAAGTTAAATTGGGGTAAGTGATGATAGAAAGTATTTTAATAAAAGAAAATTTAGGTTTTAAACAAGCAAAATTAGATCTTGAAAAAGGACTGACAGTTTTTACTGGATTAAGTGGTGCTGGAAAGTCGGTTTTGTTTAAAGCTATCTTGGCTGCCTTTGCACTTAGTGAAAGTGAAGCAAAAATGGTAGAAATTTTACTGAATGATAAACTTGAACTAGATGAGTTTGGTATAGAAAATGAAGAAATAAATATATTTAAACTTTTAAAAGATAAAAGCACACGCTATTTTATTAATAATCAAATGATATCAAAGAAAAATTTAGCCTTATTATCTAAAGGTTTTGTGAAATATCTCTCTGCCAAGGAAAATAACGAATTTAGCAATGAAAGATTTTTAAATATACTTGATTTTATGCAAAGTAAAGAAGATAAAAATTTTCAAGATTTTTTAAGTGAATATAAAAACACTTATAAGGAATACTTAGAAAACAAAAGCAAACTAGAGCAAATTCAAGAAGAAGAAAAAAAAGTAGAAGAGTTAAAAGAATTTACCAGCTTTGAAATACAAAAAATTCAAAGTATTAATCCAAAAATAGGTGAATTTGATGAATTGATGAGTCTTAAAAAAAGACTTTCAAAAAAAGATAAAATTGATGCAGCATGGAATAAAGCGAGTAAAATTTTTGAACTAGAATCAGCGGTAATTGATGCATTGCAAATTAGTGATGTTGATAGTTCATTTTTTTCAGAATGCCTTAATGAGTTAAGAGTAGTTTGGGAAAATCAAAGTTTTGATGATTTTGATTTTGATATTGATATTGAAGAAGTGCTTGATAGGATAGAAAAGCTTTCTTCTTTGATTTCAAAATATGGGAGTATAGAAGAAGCTTTAGAAGCTTTAGAAAAGAAAAAAACAGAATTGGCTCATTATGAAAATTTAAGTTTTGAAAAAAAAGCATTAGAAGAAAAAGTACAAAATACTCAAGGTATTTTAGAGCAAAAATGTCAAAAACTTACTCTTATACGCCAAAAAAAGCTAAAAGAGCTTGAAAAGTTACTAAATTTTTACCTCCAAAAACTGTATATGAAAGAAGTAAAATTAGAGCTTAAAGAGTGTGCTTTAAATCTTTTGGGGAAAGATGAAGTTAGTTTAAATATCAACGAGGCTAGTTTAAAAAATTTAAGTTCAGGCGAGATCAATCGTTTAAGACTTTCATTTATTGCCACTGAATGCAATATAACAAATAAAGCTAGCGGAATAATTTTTCTAGATGAAATTGATGCAAACTTAAGCGGTAAAGAAGCAATGAGTATTGCTGAAGTACTAAAAGAACTTGCGTGTTTTTATCAAATTTTTGCCATTTCACATTTACCACAGCTTTCATCAAAAGCAAGTAATCATTTTTTAGTGGAAAAAATAGGTGATGAAAGTAGAGTGAGAAAAATTGAAAAAGAAGAAAGAGTAAGAGAGCTTGCTAGAATGGTAAGTGGAGAAAATATTACCCAGGAAGCTTTAGAATTTACTAGAACTTTACTTTAAAAACAAAAAGTAAATTTCTATATGTTATAATTATAATTTTAAGTCATAAAGAGGTTAGCTATGGAAGAAAAAATTTTAATTATTGATGATAATAAAATGCTTACAAAACTTTTAGCAAAAAAAGTAGAGAGTACCTTAGGTTTAAAAGTAGATGTTGCTTTTGATATGAATAGCGCTAAAGAATTAGTAAAGAATAATTATTTTATGGCTTTTGTGGATCTTTGTTTGCCAGATGCTCCTAATGGAGAAGTGGTGGATGTGATATTAGAAAAAAATATCCCTGCTATTGTTCTTACAGGAAGTAGCGATGGGCAAACACGTAAAAAATTTATGGAAAAAGACATCATAGGTTATATTCAAAAAGAGAGCGAAAGCTGTATCGATGAGATGTTAAGTTCTATTAGAATGTTGCAAAAAAACAATAAAACTAAAATTATTCTAGCAATTGCTAATGTGACTTTACGTGCAGAAATGAAAAAAAATCTAAATAACCAACTTTTTAACGTTTTAGCAGCAGCACATGGAGAAGAAGCTTTGAGTTATCTTAGTGACAATCCTGATACTAGATTGGTTATTTGTGATGCGACTATGCCAGTAATTAATGGAGAAGATTTGCTTGTTGAAATTCGCTCAAAGTACTCCAAAATAGAACTTGGTGTGATTATGGTTGGAGATAAAGATGATGCTTTAGAAGCAAGAGCTTTTAGAAAAGGTGTAAATGATTATGTTATTAGACCTTTTCAAAAAGAATCACTCAATTGTAGGGTAAATAACTGCTTAGACTATATGCAAAAATGTGTTTTATTAGATGAATATAGTTTGGGTAAGGATTTATTAACCGGACTTGATGATTATGCTAGCTTTGAAAAAAGATTTTTAGACTATTTAGAAGATATGCAAGAGAGTGAAGAATTAGCATTAGCTTTGATAGATATTGATAATTTGGCGACTATTAATTATGAGTTAAGTTATGATTGTGGTGATGGTGTGATTAAATATACTGCCAAAAAAATCAAGGATCAAATTCGCGGTATGGACTTGGCTACAAAAATCGAAGATGGTAAATTTTATGTACTTTTGAAAAATACGGGCAATAAAGAAGCGCTAAAAGCTTTTTCAAATATTAGAGTTAACATTGCTAAAGAAAGCGTATTGGTAGCACTAGATGAAGTAGATTATAGTGTTTCTGTGGGGGTTGCTTTTGGAGGTAAATCTAGTCAAATGCAAGAACTATTAAACAATGCCCAAAAAGCTTTAGATTTAGCAAAGGCAAATGGAAAAAATAGGGTAGAGGTATGTTTTTAGATTGTGATTTTTCTGAAAAAATCATAGACACGCATTGTCATTTAGACAGCCAAGCTTATTTTGGGTGTTTAAATGAAATGCTCAATCATGCTTTTGATAATGGAATAGATAAAATCATCATACCAGGTGCAGATATCAAAGATCTACCAAGAGCAAGAGAGATTGCACATCGTTATGAAAAGGTGTTTTTTTCTTGCGGGGTGCATCCTTATGATATTGATGATTTTGATTTAGATATTTTGAAAGAATTTATTAACGATAAAAAATGTATCGCGGTTGGTGAATGCGGGCTTGATTATTATCGTTTAAATGCTGATGATGATGCGGTAAAGGCAAAACAAAAAGAAGTTTTTATCGCTCAAATACAGCTAGCTATTGAATACAAAAAACCACTGATTGTACATGTGCGTGATGCAAATGAAGATAGTTATAAGATATTAAAAAATTATGCAAAAGATTTACAAGGTGGTGTTTTACACTGCTTTAATGCAAGTGAACTTTTGCTTTCATTGGCAGATGATGGGTTTTATTTTGGTATAGGTGGGGTTTTAACCTTTAAAAACGCCAAAAAACTTGTGGAAATTTTACCTAAGATACCAAAAGAAAAGCTTGTTTTAGAAACAGATGGTCCATATTTGACCCCAGAGCCACATCGTGGTAAAGTTAATGATCCCATTTTAACGCATTTTGTTGCGCAAAAAATAGCTGATCTTTTAAATTTTAGCAAAAGTGAAATTATTAAGTTGACTAATTTAAACGCTAACCGTTTATTTTTTCAAGGTTTGTAATGAAAAAAAAGTTTTTATTCTTTACTTTAGTTTTGTTGTGTTTAAATGCTAAAGCTTTGCAGTTTACACCAGAGCATTACACTCAGCAAGCTCAAATTTTAAGAAATTTAGATATCGAAGCAAACTATTTAAGTGATATGATTTTTCTGGAATTTAAAGAATCTTCTATGGATATGCA
Organism: Campylobacter sp. 2014D-0216; assembly: GCF_014931215.1. Taxonomy (NCBI): domain Bacteria; kingdom Pseudomonadati; phylum Campylobacterota; class Epsilonproteobacteria; order Campylobacterales; family Campylobacteraceae; genus Campylobacter; species Campylobacter sp. 2014D-0216. The sequence continues at coordinate 690,355 of NZ_CP063089.1, forward strand.
CTCTAAAACTTTAGTGGATACGATGAGGGAATTTTACAAAATCACTCCAATTATTCGTAAAATTTTAGAAAAAGAAAATATCCCGCAAGAATTCTTATACCTTGCTGTTGTAGAGTCAGGTTTAAAAATTCATAGTGTTTCAAGAACTAAGGCAGTGGGTGTATGGCAGTTTATGAAACCAACAGCGCAAACTTTAGGTTTAAGGATTGATCCTTACGTTGATGAAAGAAGAGATTTGGTGAAATCTACTCATGCTGCGATTGCTTATTTAAAGCAGTTAAAAGAGCAGTTTGGGAAATGGTATTTAGCTATTTTGGCTTATAATTGCGGCGATGGTAAATTGCGTCAAGCTATAAAAAAGGCAAAAAGTGATGATTTAAGAGTTTTACTTGATCCTGATAAAAAATATCTGCCTTTAGAAACACGAATTTTTATTAGAAAAATTTTAACCATGGCGTTTTTGGCTAATAATAATGATTTTTTAATTTCACAAGATAGTGCCTTGCTAAATTATGCTTTATCAAGTGAAGTTAAAAAAATACCTGTACCACCTAGTGTTTCTTTAAGGCAGTTAGCTAAAGTTGCTAAAATGTCTTATGGTGAGTTTAAACGCTATAATCCACACTTTAACCATGATTTTACACCACCTGATAAAAAAGACTATTACATGTATGTGCCTTTAAGTAAAAGTGTAGCAGTAGAAAATGCAATGAAAAAAGTCAAATTAGCCAAGGTGGATACAACTATCCCACATACTAAAATTTATATAGTAAAACAAGGGGATAGTCTTTATACTATTGCTAGAAAACACAAAATCAGTGTAGAAAGCATAAAAGAGTATAATAAAATCAAAGGAAATTTGATCAATATCAATCAAAAACTTGTGTTAAAAATTAAGGAGAATAATAATGCAAAAATCAAAACTACTCAAAAATTACCAAAAGACTCTCATACAAAAGTCGTTAGTCGTTAGTTGTGTTGGTGTTTTATTTAGTGCTTGTAGTATGGTGCCTATTAGTACGCCTACGGTGTATTATCCAGAAAGAGATTTTAAAAGCGTAAAACATAATAACACGAATTTAAAAGGAACTATGAAGCCTTATACTATTAATGGTAAAACATATTATCCTACTGTAGTAGAAGTAGGTGAAACTGCAGATGGTATAGCAAGTTGGTATGGACCTGGTTTTCATGGTAAAAAAACTTCTAATGGTGAAACTTATGATCAGCATGCATACACTGCAGCACATAAAACTTTACCAATGAATACTATTGTAAAAGTAACTAACCTAAAAAATCACCGCCAAACTACAGTTAGAATTAACGATAGAGGTCCTTTTGTTGCAGGAAGGATTATTGACTTATCCAATATGGCTGCAAGAGATATTGATATGATACAAGCAGGGACAGCTCCTGTAAGACTTGAAGTAATTGGTTTTGGTACTAGTGCTAATTCAGGTTCGGTGCATACTAATTCGAATTTAGGAAACAGTGGATCTATTGTTGATAGTGGACATATTTTCCAAGGAGGATCTTTTATGGTACAAATTGGAGCATTTAGAAATAAAAGTGGTGCTGAATTAATCGCAAGTAGATATAAAAACTATAACTCATATACTTCAACTATACAAACAAGTGCAAAAGATGGTTTGCACAGAGTATTTTTAAAAGGCTTTAGAAGTGAACAAGAAGCAAGGGATTTTGCTGATAGTGGATCTTTTCCAGGTGCGTTTATAGTAAGAGAGTAAAATAATGATAGAATTGATTTTTTTAGATGTAGATGGTTGTTTGACAGATGGTAAAATCATCTACACTCAAAATTATGGCGAGATTAAAGAATTTAATGTAAAAGATGGTGCTGCGATTGAAGCTTGGCAAAAGCTTGGCAAAAAAGTTGCTATCATTACAGGTAGGACAAGTGAGTGTGTGTATTTTAGAGCTAGGGATTTAAAGATTGATTTAGTATATCAAGGTATTAGCGACAAACTTGCTTGTGCAAAAGAAATTTTAGAAAAATTAAATTTAGATTTCTCTCAATGTGCAGCTATTGGAGATTACTATAATGATATGAGTTTACTTGAAGCGGTGGAGTATAGTTTTAAACCAAAAGATGCACATAAGGCTTTAAAAACTGATAAGGTTTTAAATAGAAAAGGCGGCAATGGTGCGGTGAGTGAAATGATAGAAATTTTAGTAGAATACAACAATATGCAAGCGCAATGGGATAAGCTTTGGCGATAAAAATTTTTGCAATCTTAATGGGATTGTTTGCTTTTGTGATGGTGATTTTAAGTACGCAAGATCCTTATCTTTTTGCTATAAAACCACAAAAGGTTGATGTGGCAAATATGCAAGCTTTTGATGTGCTTGATTATGAGCTTAATACCACCACTACAAAGGCAAGTTATCAAGCTAGTCGTTGGGTTAAATACCAAGATAAAGATATTTTTGATGATTTTAAAGTGCAAGCACTTGATTATAATTTAAGTTCAAATTTATTAATCAGAAACGATGAAAAATCTATTTTAGAAGGTAATGTTAGTTATTTTGATAAAAATCAAACTTCTATTTTTACCCAAAAAGCAGTTTATAATATGAAAGATAAAATTTTATTTTCTAATGATACCTTTAAAGCTTATATAGGAGTTAATGAGGTATTTGGAAATAGCTTTTTATATAATGTAGATCAAAAAGAATTAAAAATTCAAGGAATAAAAGCATGGTTTTTAGAACAGTAATTTTTTTATGTTTGTTGAATTTATTTGCATTGGGTGCGCAAAAAATAGAAGTATATGCTAAAGATTTTTATTTAGATGAGAAAAATGAAACTAGCACCTTAACAGGTGATGTGGAAGTAAAAAAAGGCGGGGATATTTTAAATTCTCAAAAACTAGTTATTTATATGAAAAATAAACAACCTGTGAAGTATATTGCTACTCGCGATGCTAAGTTTAAAATTAATATGAAAGATAAAACTTATCATGGAAGTGGAGATGAGTTTGTTTATAATGTGGCTAAAGATACCTATGAAATCAATGGTCATGCAAAAATCATCGAAGTGCAAAGTAAAAAAGAACTAACAGGGGATAAAATCATCGTAGATAGAAAAAATATGACTTATAGGGTGCTTAGTAAAGACAAAAAACCTGCAAAATTTGTATTTGAGGTTAAGGAATGATCCTTAATGCTCAGTTTTTAACTTCGGCTTCTAAGGTTAGTGAAGCACCACAGCCTATATATACAGAGATTGCATTTTTGGGTCGTTCTAATGTAGGTAAAAGCTCTTTGATCAATACACTTTGTAAAAATAAAAATCTAGCAAAAAGCTCATCAACTCCGGGTAAAACTCAGTTGATTAATTTTTTTGAAGTAAATTGCAAAAAAAATGAGGATAAATTTAAACTGATGTTTATTGATTTGCCTGGTTTTGGTTATGCAAAGGTAAGTAAAAAAACAAAAGCTATTTGGAATAAAAATTTAGATGAATTTTTAAAAGAACGTAGTTCTATCAAACTCTTTATACATCTTGTTGATTCAAGGCATGAAAATTTAGATATTGATGCAAATTTGGAAGCATATCTAGACTCTTTTATAAGAGCAGATCAAAAAAAAATAACTGTTTTCACAAAATCAGACAAGCTTAATCAAAGTCAAAAAGCTAAAATTTTAAATCTTCACAAAAATGCTATCATGGTTTCAAATTTAAAAAAAACAGGTATTGAAAAACTAGAAGAAAAAATTATTTTAGAAAGTTTGGGTTTGAATGAGGAGTAGGAGATTAGTAAAAAATAGATTTGATTTTTCTTATTTATTTTTCTATCTATCTTTGATTTTTTATCAAGTATTAAGCTCAGTATATTACTGGATGCCACCTTTATTTGGTGTGTTTTTTTGTTATATGATTGTACTTTTAAAAGAAAAAGAAAGAACACTGAATAAGCTTGATTTTAGATGGTACTTTTCTTTGTTTTATCTCATTATTATAGATATCATACACGGTTTTTATCTTTTTAGCTCTTGGATTGCATTTTTTATTTTTTATCATTTTTTTGTGGATTGGTTTAAAAGCAAGCTGAAGTTAGGGCCTTATTTGCTCGTTATATTTACTTTTTGTGCGTATATTTTTATTTATTTTTTTGATGTGTTTTTGGCATATTTAGATAATAGTCAAATTTTAAATTTTGGTTTAGAGTATTTGTGGTTTTTTGCTATTGAAGCATTGATATCATTTGTTATTTTTAGAGGAAAAATTTAAATGCGTATGCGCTTGGTGATGGGCTTTATAGCTTGTTTTTTTATATTATTACTTGCTAGAGTGTATTATATTAGTATCAAATCTAATGTATACTATGAAGAAATAGCCAAGCAAAACGCTATAAAAACTCAGTTTTTAGCACCCGTAAGGGGGCAAATTTTAGATGTTAAAGGCCGACCTTTAGCGGTTAATAAGCTAGGATTTTCCATATCGGTTAAGCCTTATTTGTATATTAAAAAGAAAAATAGACCACTTTTAGATCAAGAATTACAAGCGATTGTAAATGCTTTTCCTGATTTGAATATTACTAGATTAAAAAGAGCTTACGTAAAAGCTGATTCTTACTATAATCAAGATTATATTGAAGTGGTGCCATTTATAGAATATGATGCAATGATTAAGCATTTTACTAAGTTAAATTTACGTGAAAATATGCAGGTAAAATCTACCACACAAAGATTTTATCCTTATAATGCCTTAGCTAGCCATGTTATAGGTTATGTAGGTAAGGCTAATTTAAATGATATGAATGAAAATGAAATTGCAAGATTAACAAGCTATGTGGGTCGTAGTGGTATTGAGCGTTCTTATAATGAAATTTTACAAGGACAAAAAGGCGAAAAGGTTAGTAAGGTAAATGCACTCAATAAAGAAATAGAAGAACTTTCTTATAAAAAACCTACTTCAAGCAATATTACCTTAAGTATTGATCTTGATTTACAAGAATACCTTACCTCGCTTTTTAAAAATTTAGCAGGAGCTGCTATTGTTATGGATGTTAAAACTGGGGCTATTTTAGCAGCAGGTAGTTTTCCTGAATACAATCTCAATCCATTTGTAACAGGTATTACTCAAGAAGAATGGGATAAGTTGTCAAATGATTTAAACCACCCTTTTACAAATAAGCTTATCAATGGACTTTATCCTCCAGGTTCAGTTATTAAAATGGGTACAGCTTTGGCTTTTTTAGATAGTGGTAAAGTACATGAAAATCATAAATATTTATGTGATTCAAATTTTGAACTTGGAGGTAGAAAATTTAGATGCTGGAAAACCATAGGCCATGGTTATGTAGATATGAATGATGCCATTAAGGAAAGTTGTGATGTGTATTTTTACAAAGGTTCTTTGGAAGTAGGTATTGATACAATTAGCTCGGTTTTTGAAAGAATAGGTTTTGGAGCAAAAACAGGAGTGGACTTGCCAAATGAATTTATAGGCACAGTGCCTAGTCGAATTTGGAAAAAAGAAAAATACAACCAACCATGGTATCAAGGTGAAACCTTAAACACAAGCATAGGGCAGGGAAATTTCCTTGCAACACCTATGCAAGTAGCTAAATTTACAGCCATGATAGCTACCTCTAAAAATATCACACCGCATTTTTTACACAGTGTTGATGATAATATAACTAAGATTAGTTTTGAAAACAATGAAAGTGTATTTACGACTTTTGAATTATCAAAACTTCCGCTTTTAAGACGTGCTATGTATGAAGTAGCTAATGTTGATGGGGGAACTACGGCAAGATTTTTAAAGCATTCTCCTATAACCATAGCAGCTAAAACAGGAACAGCGCAAGTGGTAGGAATTTCACAAAGTGAAAAAAAACGCATTAAAGAAGAAGATTTGGAGTATTTTTTAAGATCTCATGCGTGGATTACTTCATATGCACCTTATGAAAAACCACAGTATGTTGTCGTGGTATTGATTGAGCATGGTAAAAGTGGAAGTAGTGCAGGTGGACCTATACTTGCTAAAATTTATGAAAAACTGATAGAATTGGGTTATATTGATAAAAAATATATCAAGAAAAAAACTAGATGATTAGCATTCCATCGCCATAGGAATAAAAGCGATACTGATTCTTTATAGCTTCATGGTAAAGCTCTAAAGTTTTTTCTCTTCCTATAAAAGAAGCTACTAGCATGATGAGGGTTGATTTAGGTAGATGAAAATTAGTCAGCAAGTAATCTAATCTTTGCGGGGTATTTTGTGGATGTAAAAATAAATCACAATAACCTTCTTGAATTTTGTTTTGATAATAATACTCTATACAACGAGTTACAGTAGTACCTACGCCTAGTATTTTTTTAGAGGAGTCAATCAAGGCGCGTGTTGCATCACTGATGCAAAAAAATTCAGAGTGCATTTTATGTTCTCTGATGTCTTCACACTCCACGCCTTTAAAAGTTCCTGCACCAACATGTAGGGTTATGGTATGAATACTATGGCTTTTTTTAAGCTCATTGATCATTGCTTCATCAAAATGTAAGCTAGCAGTGGGTGCGGCAACTGCTCCTTGATTTTTTGCAAAAATACTTTGATAGTTAATATTATCTTGTGCTTCATCAGCTCTTTTGATATAGGGAGGCAAAGGCACATGACCGATATTTTCTAGTATTTTAAAAACTTCATGATGTGTAAGTGTTTTTTGCTTATTATAAAATTCTACTTCCCTAGTGCCATCTTGATGAAGTTTTTTAATCTTAGCTTGTAATTTATTTTCAAAGTATAAAATTTGACCTTCTTTTACCTTGCCGCGAATTTGAACTAAAAAATTGTCTTCCTTTAAAGGGTGGTTGATGAAAAGTTCTATTTTGCTGCCACTTTCTTTGTTTCCATAAATTCTTGCTTTGATGACTTTGGTGTCATTGAAAATGATCTCACAAGGTGGTAAAATTTGAGCAAGATCTTTAAAATGTAAATGTGTTATTTGATCTTTATATCTTTCATATACCAAAAGTTTTGCATTTTCCTTGGGTAAAATAGGAAAATTTGCTATGAGTTCGCTAGGTAAGTTATAGTCATAGCTAGAGAGCAAAAGATCTTTATCATTCATCTGTGTCATCTTCTTTTTTGCTTGGATTGACTTTTTTAGCGATATAAATAGAAATTCCATAAAGTCCACACAAAGGCACCGCCATTAAAAATTGTGAAATCACATCAGGGGGTGTCATCATTGCAGAAAAAACAAAGATCACTAAAACTGAAACCCTAAAATGCTTTTTTAAAAACGCATCGTCAACTAGTCCAAGTTTGGCAAAGAAAAAGGTTATAACCGGCATTTCAAAAGCTAAACCAAAAGCAATCACTAATTTAGTAAAAAATCCTACATATAAACCTATGCTGATCAAAGGCTTAAAGTCTTGTGTTTGCACCCCAAAATCAATCAAAAATTTAAAAGCCAAAGGGATAACAACGTAATAACAAAACAAAGCACCAAGCGCAAACATAATGCTCGCAAAGCTTACAAAAGGTATCACTAGTTTTTTTTCATTGTCGTAAAGTCCTGGTGCTACAAATTTCCAAAATTGCCAAAAAATAACCGGTAAAGAAATTAAAAAAGCGGTAAAAAATGAAACTTTCATCGCTGTAAATAAAGGCTCTTGTAATTCAACGAAAGTCATTTGTCTGGAAATTTCAGGTAAAGCTGCTTCAACAGGTGCTTTAAGTATATCGATAATATAGTTATTAAAACTAAAACATACAAAAAACATTACAACAACACAAGCAACACTGATAAATAATCTTTTTCTTAGTTCTACTAAATGTGGTTTTAATTCTTCAAACATGCTTAGCTTTCCATTTTTTGAGTATTTTTGTCATTTTTTTGAGTATTTTCTTCGAGATTAGAAAGTTCTTGTATATCTTTTCCTAGTTCATTGATTTCGTTTTTTACTTCATTGGTATTATTTAAAATATCTTCTTTGAGTTGATCAAATTCTTCAAAGCTGAGTTTTTTTCTAATGTTTTCATTAGTTTGTGAGAATTCATCTTTGTATTTTTGTGCTTCATCTTTTAATTCTGCTATTTTTAATTCTTTATTGATACTAGCTTTTGCTTCATCGATATTGCTTTTAATAGCTTTTAAGATTTTTGCAATTTCCACTATGGTTGAAGGTAATTTTTCAGGGCCAAGTACCAAAATAGCTACAACCAAAATAACCAAAATTTCGCCAAAACTCATTATTTTATCTTCTTTCATATAAATATAGCTTTTACATTTTACATAAAAATACTTAAAAATATTATTACTTTTATGATATTAATATATCAAGATATCTTGATATATTAATATATTTTTACTACAATCATTAAAAATAAAACTTCGAAAGGAAAGATGTGTGGGATAAAATTTTAATTATTTTGCAAGATTTCTTAGTTCTTTTGGGTGAAATTTCCATTTTATTTATCTTGGTGAGTATGTTTGTTGCTTTTGTGAATGAAAAGTATTCTAAATTTTTTGAGACTCACTTAAAAAGTGATGGATTTGGAAGCTATGTTAAGGCTATACTTTTAGGTGCTTTGACACCTTTTTGTTCGTGTTCAAGTATCCCTCTTTTAAATGCTTTTTTAAGAGCAGGTGTTCCACTTGGTGTGTGTATGGCGTATTTAATCACATCGCCTTTAATCAACCCTATCATTATCGTGATGTTTATAGTGAGTTTTGGGGTTAAGATCACCTTGCTTTATATAGGATTTTTGTTAGGGGTTATTTTATTTCTTGCTTTTGGAATATCAAAAATCAATACAAAAGTATTTTTTAATGATGATTTTTTAAATAATGAACTTCAAGAAGGACAAATCAATTCTTGTTGTTCTAGTGCTAAATCTAGTCAGTTTTTCACTCAAAGTTCATGTTGTTCAAGCTCTAAAATAACCCAATCTACCACAAAAAGTACTTGTTGCTCATCAAATAACCCATCACTTAATTTTACAAAACCTAAAACTCAATTCAAAAAATACTTCACTCAAAGCTTCCAAGAATATAAAAAAATTTTTCCTTATATTTTTGTTGGTATGGCTATAGGGGCTATTATACATGGTGTTTTTCCGCAAAATTTCTTTGAGACCTATCTTATAGATTATGGAGTTTTAGGCGTGTTTGTAGCAGCTTTTATGGGGGTTTTACTTTATATGAATTGTACTGCTATGATTCCTGTGGCGCTTGCTTTAACTACAAGTGGGGTTCCACTTGGTATAATGATGAGTTTTTTAATAGCAGGGGCGGGGTGTTCTTTACCTGAACTTATCTTGCTTAAAAGAATTTTTAAAACAAACTTTTTGGTTTTATTTGCAAGTATGATTGTTATGATCGCTATTAGCTTTGGACTTTTAATGTTTTTTATATAAGGAGTATAATGCAGGATTTTTTAAAAATAACAAGTGCGATTAATGATGAAAGTAGAATTTTAATTCTAGCTTTCTTGCAAAAACACGGAAAGCTTTGTGTGTGTGATCTACAAAGTTCGTTAAATATGAGTCAATCAAGACTTTCAAGACATCTTAAAATTTTAAAAGAAGCTAATTTTTTGGAAGTAGATAGACAAGGTGTTTGGGCGTATTATGGGGTTAGGGATAATTTGGATATTTTTTGTAAGGATATATTAAAAAATATCAACAGTCTTTCTTTGAAACTTCCTGAATTAAAAAGGTTTTCTTGTGAATGCGTTAATGCTAGGTAAATTACCTAGCAAGCTATTTTTTGTGTGAGAATTGATGAGGGTGTTTGCCTTTGATGTGAATAATTTTTCCATCTTGTATATCATAAGCTTTACCAAATCCTTTCACAAAGCGTCCATTATGGAAATCAAGCTTAATTAAATGAAAATCAAGCATAGATCTAATCATCTTCACTGCTTTATCATCTTTTGTTTGTTTTTCAAATTCATCGTATTTTTTGTCAAACTCTGCATCTCTTTCAAGAATAGATGCACTTGCTTTATAGCGCAGTCTTTTTCTTAGAGTGACTGAACTTGCTTTGCATTCATCTTCTAAAAACATTACTTCAATGTTGTTTGGATTTGTTTTGATATTGTGAAAATGCTCACTGATTTGACTAATGTAAATGTAATTTTCAGATTGAAATCTAAAAAATGGAGCATAAGAGCAAGTGGTTTCGCCATTTTCAGTGAGTGTTGCTAAAATGATGGAATTATATTGTGCGATAAATTCATCAATCTCTTGATGAATGTTTTCCAAATCATCGCTTTTTGCATTCATGCAAAGCTCGATAATGATATCTTTAATAGTGTTTACATCAGCTTTTGTTGGAAAATTAATGCGTAGTGTTTGATCATCATTATAGATTATATCTAGTCCTTCAAAGTCTACACTCTGAAGTATAGCTTTTTCGATTTTCTTGGAGTTAGAAAATTTTTTGCATAAGTCTATAAGGTTGGATTGATGATGTGAGTTCATATGCTCTATGATAGTGCTAAAATTCATTGAATAGTATCCTTTTTATAAAATTTTGAAAAACAATATCAATTATCAAATTAAATTTATCTTAAACCGCTTATTATTTTATCTTTTTTTAAATTAAATGAGAGTATATTTCTCTTTTTTTAATAATGATATGAATTATCATTATTATATAGTAATCACTAAGGAGTGTGTATAATGAATTCTACAAGTAGGATTATTTCATTTTCTTTTTATACTGTATTGTTTTTAAATCATGCATGGGCTAATGCACTCAATACAAAAGATGAAAAAGTATTTTTAGATGAACTTGTGGTTTCTGCGAGTGGATTTGAGCAAGATGCGGATAAGAATTTGAGAAATGTTATTGTTGTAGATGGTTCTTCTTTAAAGAAAAAAGGTTTTAGTTCTATAGAGCAAGTGTTAGAGAGTATACCTGAAATCAATTTTGTTAATTTTGGACTAGGTCGTAATGTTGATATGAGAGGACAAGGAAATAAATCTAATATTGCTGTTAAGGTAATGCTAGATGGTCGCCAAATTAATATGCTTGATAATTCTCATGGCGTTACGCCTTTAAATGGGATCAATATAAACAATATCGAACGTATAGAAATCATACCAGGTGGAGGGTCAATTTTATATGGAAATGGCACAAGAGGTGGTGTGATCAACATCATAAGCAAAAAGCAAAAACAAGATCATTTTTCTATTTTTAGTCAAACACAATCTTACCAAAATATTATCGATGGAGGTAATTTTGGTTTTAATTTAAACAAGGTTTTGCATGATGATGTGGTTTTGTCTTTGAGTGCGCAAAAATTTGACAAAAATGGCTTTCAAGAAGGCTACAATGAAAAAGGCTTTCATCTTAATACAGGCATAATGAGCGATCTTAATGAAAATAGTAATATTGCATTAAATTATAATCATTTTAAAAGTACAAATAAAAATAGCGGCTATTTAACTAAAGCACAAATTGAAAGTAACCCTAGGCAAAAAGGTGCTTCAGAGAATATCACACAAACTAATAGATCTGAATTAAGCTTAGATTATAATTACTACCTTGGTGATGCTTGGGAATTTCGCTTAGGTAGTTTTTGGCAAGATCAAAAAATCGTTTATGATAAAGATGTGGTTATGATGAAAGGTATTAAAGCTTATCAAGATGGAAGTGGCTTTAATGACACGACTTTGGGGTTTAATTTTAAAGCAAAATACAATTATGATGAGAATTCTTACTTGGTAAGTGGGTATGATTTTTTAAACCATGATGCTAAGCGAACAAGCTTATTAAAATATAGCGTTTTTCCTATCATACCTTATCATCATATGCAAACTATTATGGATATGAACAAGCAAAGCCATTCGGTTTTTGTTTTAAACTCTCATCAATTGAATGATATTTTTGTTTTATCTAGTGGTATTCGATATGAATGGAACCAATATACCACACATAGAAGCTATAAAAATCAAATGCAAATTAACACCCCAAACCACCCTAATAGTTCTGTAATTATAGATGAGTTAAGTCTTTTTGACACAAAAAAACACAGTGATAATATTGCTTTTGAGCTTACTCCTACTTTTGTGTATTCTGATACGGGTTTGGCGTATTTTAAATACGAAAGGGGTTTTATATCTCCAAGCCCAGCACAATTTGTAAATAAAGACAACAAAAGTAAGAAGTATTATTCTACGGATTTAAATTCTGAAATTTTTCATACCTTTGAATTGGGCATTAATGATGTATTGTGGGATTTTCACGTTTTTAGAGCAAGTGTTTTTTACACCCAAAGTAAAGATGAGATCGCTTATCTTGGCAACCCGCATGCTACATCAGGATCATGGTGGAAATACTACAATATAGATGAGACTAGACGACTTGGTGTTGAAATGAATTTAAGTCAAAAACTACTCGGAGAAACTTTGATCTTAAAACAAGGTGTAGCTTACATTGATGCAAGTATATCTAAAGGAGTTAATGATGGCTTAAGAATTCCTTATGTTTCTAAGGTTAATTTATATGCGGGATTAGATTATTACTGGAGTGCAAATTTTAATACTTTTGTTGACTTAAACTATCATTCTAGATCTAAAGACGGCGGTATGATAGATGAGAAAACGGGAAAAATGTATCAAAATGAATGGATTAAAGACTACACTTTAGTAGATATTGGAGCAAGTTATAATTATAAAAATTTGCAAATTGCTGCAGGGATAAGAAATGTATTTGATAAAAAATACTACACCTATCAAGATAGTATAAATGATCAGTACCTACCAGGAAATGGAAGAAGTTATTATACGGAGTTTAAGTATGTGTTCTAAAAACACTTTAATTTACTCCATGTTTGTTTTGGCTTATTTTGTGGTTATTGTAATGGCGTTATGCTTAGGTGAAGAAAATATCAATCCTTTGCAGTTGTATGAGTATGTTTTTATACAGAATGACACTTTAAATCAAATGATCATAGATACTCGTTTCAGTAGGGCGGTTATGGCTATTTTGATTGGAATGTTATTATCAAGTAGTGGAGTTATTACTCAAAATGTATTTTCAAACCCCATAGCAGATCCTTATATCATAGGTATTGCTTCAGCGGCTACTTTTGGGGCTATTGTTGCTTATTTATTGGGCTTTGAAGATTATTATTATGGAATTTTTGCCTTTATTTGTTCGAGTATTTTTTCTTTTTTTGTTTTTAAAATCGCTTCTAAAACTTCCATTAGTACATTGTTGATTATTGGTATTGCTACATCATCTTTTTTAGGGGCTTTTACTTCATTCTTTACTTATGTTATTGGAGAAGACTCTTTTAAGGTTGTAGCTTGGTTGATGGGAAATATTGGCTTAAGTTCTTGGTATCATGTGCAAATTCTTATCTTGCCTTTGCTTTTGAGTTTATTGTATTTTTATATCAATAAAAATGCCTTAAATATTTTGTTAAGCGGAGATGAAGAGGCTAAAAATTTAGGGGTTGATGCATATAGTTTAAGGATAAAACTTTTGATCGTTTCTTCATTAGCTGTATCTTTTGCTGTGGCTTTTACGGGGATTATAGCTTTTGTTGGTTTGATTATACCGCATGTTGTGAGATTGATTTTTAAAACCTATGATAATGCTATTGTGATCCCATACTCTGTTGTTTTTGGTGGTATTTTTTTGCTCATTAGTGATATTATAGCAAGGACTTTACTTTCTCCTGTTCAAATACCCATAGGTATTATTACTGCTTTGTTTGGTTCGCCTATATTTTTATATTTAGCTTTGAAGTCAAAAAAAGGATTTTGAAAAATGATTAAAATTCATAATTTGTATTTTTCATATGACCATAAAACATTACTTGAAAACATTAACATCAGTCTAAAACATCAAACATTCTTAGGTATTTTAGGTCCAAATGGATCTGGAAAAAGTACTTTGCTAAAGTTACTATTGAAAGATTTAGTGCCAAATCAAGGCGAAATTGTTTTATTAGGCGAAAATGTGAATCATATTAACACAAAAGACATATCACGCCTAATAGGGCTAGTACCACAAAAATCTAAACTCCAAACTCCTTTAAAGGTTGTAGATGTTTTGCTAATGGGAAAATATAATGCACTAAAGCATTCTTTTTCAAGTTATACTCATGAAGATATAAAAGAAGTGAAAAATTACGCAAAAACATTACAATGTGAGCATTTGTTGCATAGAAATATCTTATCTTTAAGTGGGGGAGAATTCCAAAAAATCCTCCTTATAAGGGCTTTATTAAAAAAGCCAAAAATACTTTTCCTAGATGAGCCTACTTCAGCTTTAGATTTAAAATACTCTATAGAAATTTTAAAATTTTGTGAGCAACTTATCCATGAAAAAAATATCTCTATTGTGGCTATTTTACATGATTTAAATTTGGCTTCGATTTTTTGCGATCAATTAGTATTTTTAAAAGATGGAAAAGTTCGGTATTTTGACAGTGCACATAAGCTTTTTACTCCTGAAATTTTATATGAAATTTATGGATTAAAATGCGAAGTGGTTTATAAAAATGCAAGACCATATGTTTTAGCTTTAAAGGAATAAAATGAAAAAAATATTATTGTTTATAAGTATTGTGATTAGCTTTGTGTATTCTAAAGAGCGTTTAGTGGTGTTAGATCCTGCTAGTGTTGAGACTATATTTATGCTTGGTGGGGCAGATGAGATTGTTGGTATTGCTAAGTTGCAATATTCTAGTATTTATCCAGAAGAAAAGACTAAAAATATCCCAAGCGTAGGGACTTTTTCTAACCCTTCAGTGGAAAAAATTGTTTCCTTGCGACCAAGTTTGGTTATTTTGAGTGAATATTCTTTTAGTCTAAAACCCATGTTAGATCAGTTTAAAATCAAAAGTATTGCATTACAATCAAAAAATTTAGAAGATATCAAAGAAAACATTCTCATCTTAGCAAAACTTATTCATAAAGAGGAGCAGGGGCAAAAACTTTTGGAGTATTTTCAAAATGAACTTCAACAACTTCAAGAGCAAACTAAAAATAAAAATGTTATATATTTGTATTCAGCTCAACCTTTGATGGCTTTTAATGATAATTCTTTGATTGCAGATATTTTAAGATTATTAGGTTTTTTTAATGTTAGTCCTAAAAGTAAGGTTTCAAGACCCATTCTTTCTCAAGAATATATCTTAAAGCAAAATCCTGACATGATCATACTTGGAATGGGTGCAAACAAACAAAGCTTATTAGATTATTCTTTATTAAAATCCACCAAGGCTTGGAAGCAAAATTGTATCATTATAAATGATCATACTCATGAATTGTTAAGATTAAGTCCAAAAATACTTGATAGAATTAAAAAATTTAAAACGATACTTTCTAAGTGCTAATATATAAGGCTAATTCATCGCTTAAGAGGTAGTTAGTATTATAAAAAACACCTTTTTTGTAAACTAACTTCCCTTTTTTACTAAGAAACATTGCTTTTTCTCTTTCTAAAGGTTCAAGTTTTGTTTCTTCTATGCCTATAAGACTTCTAAGTCCTAAGAAAATGTGCTCTAAGCGTAAATCATGTAAATTTAAATTTTCAATCTCTCTAAAACAAGGATCATTGATATAATCTTTTAAATTTTTCTTAGTATAAAATCTTTGATTTTTTAAAAATCCTACCGCGCTTAAACCACAGCCTATATAGTCTTTTCCTTGCCAGTAAGCAAGGTTGTGTTTGCAAATTTGTCCAAAATTGCTGATTTCGTATTGTTTATAGCCAAGGCTTTCAATCGCTTTGATAAAATACTTCGCAAGGCGTGGTGCATTTTTTTTATAGTGAAATTTTTTAGCAAATCTCGTTTTTTCTTCTATAGTTAAATTATAAGCACTTACATGGTTAATATCTAGCAAGGCTAATTTTGAAATTTCATAATCAAGCATTTTGGTATCATCTAATTTTGTATCATAGATTAAGTCTAAGTTGATAGTGTCAAATCCTGCTTTTTTGGCATTTTCTATACTCTTAAAGATGGTTTTTTGATCATGAATACGCCCAAGAAATTGTAATTTTTTTTCATGAAAACTTTGCGCGCCAAAAGAAATGCGATTAAAACCTAAATTTTTTATAGCACTTAGCCATGAAAAATTACTAGAATTAGGATTGGCTTCAATGGTGATTTCACATTCTTGCTTTAAATAAGCTTGCAAAAATATAAAAATTTTTTCATAAAAATGTATATTCATTAAACTAGGAGTGCCACCACCTATAAAAACAGTCTTTATGGAGTTTTTGGCAACTTTAAAAAAATCTAGTTGATATTTTATATCTTGCATTAAAGCATTTAGGTAATCTTTTTCAAAGTCCTTTTTTTTAAGCGAGGTAAAAGAACAATAAAAACATTTGCTCTCGCAAAATGGTACATGGATATATAAATGCATAAAACTTCTCTAAAATATAATATAAATTCGTATTTTTTTGTTAGAATTATATTATCTAAAAGTCAAGGATAAGAAAATCATGGAAAAAGAAAAAAAATACAGGCCAAATGTAGCTGCTATAGTGTTATCATCAGCTTATCCTTTTGAGTGTAAAATTTTACTTGCTAAACGCAATGATATGGAAGATATATGGCAGTTTCCTCAAGGTGGCATTGATGAGGGGGAAGATGTTAAAAGCGCATTGTTTAGAGAATTAAAAGAAGAAATAGGCACA
The DNA here is from genome assembly GCF_014931215.1 of Campylobacter sp. 2014D-0216. Taxonomy (NCBI): domain Bacteria; kingdom Pseudomonadati; phylum Campylobacterota; class Epsilonproteobacteria; order Campylobacterales; family Campylobacteraceae; genus Campylobacter; species Campylobacter sp. 2014D-0216. Next base: position 707,001 of record NZ_CP063089.1, read on the forward strand.
GATGAGATTGAAATTTTAGCCGAACATCCTGAGTGGATTAGTTACGATTTTCCGGCTAAAGTCGCACAGAAGATGTATCCTTATGATGGACAAAGCCAAAAATATTTCTTAGTGAAGTTAAAAAACAAAGCCATAATCAATCTTAACACTAAAAATCCAGAATTTGATGCTTATAAGCTTGTTGATTTGGATCAAGTTTATGACATGATAAATCATTTTAAAAAGCCTATATACATCAAAGTATTGAAACATTTTAAAGAAAGGGGGTATATTTAATGCTGATCGTACAAAAATATGGAGGAACAAGCGTAGGAACGCTAGAACGCATTGATGAGGTCGCTAAAAGAGTAGCTAAAAGCAAAAAAACTTGCGATAAATTAGTAGTGGTTGTTTCGGCGATGAGCGGGGTGACAAATGAGCTAATTGATTTTGCACACCATTTTAGTAAAAACCCTTCTGGTCGTGAAATGGATATGCTTTTAAGTAGTGGTGAGCGTGTAACTTCATCTTTGCTTGCTATTGCTTTAAATGAAATGGGTTTAAAAGCGGTTGCATTTTCAGGTCGCAACGCAGGGATCATCACAGATGATGTATATACTAAAGCAAGAATTGAGCATATTGACACTTCAAATCTTACAAAAGCTCTAGATGAGGGTTATATCGTAGTGGTTGCTGGTTTTCAAGGTGTTGATAAAATGGGCAATGTTACTACTTTGGGTCGTGGCGGAAGCGACTTGAGTGCGGTAGCTTTAGCGGGAGCTTTAAAAGCAGATTTATGTGAGATATATACAGATGTAGATGGGGTTTATACGACAGATCCTAGGATAGAACCTAAGGCTAAAAAACTAGATAGAATTTCTTATGAAGAGATGTTAGAACTTGCAAGTTTAGGAGCTAAAGTTTTACAAAATCGTTCAGTAGAATTAGCTAAAAAATTAAATGTTAAACTAGTAACTAGAAGCAGTTTTAATGAAAATGAAGGTACGATTATCACAAAGGAGGAAAATATGGAACAAGCTTTGGTTAGCGGTATAGCATTAGATAAAAACCAAGCAAGAGTAACATTAAGGAATATCGATGATAAACCAGGAATTGCAGCTGCGATTTTTAGTACTTTGGCAGATGAAAACATCAATGTGGATATGATCATTCAAAATGTAGGAGTGGATGGAGCTACTAATCTAGGCTTTACTGTGCCAGAAAATGAATTAGATTTAGCGACCAATGCTATGAGAAAAGTTTTAGGAGCTAATGCCATTATAGAAACAGATAGCGCGGTAGTAAAAGTGTCTGTTGTAGGTGTAGGTATGAAGTCACATTCTGGTGTTGCTTCGGCTGCTTTTCAAGCTTTAGCTAATGAAAACATTAACATACAAATGATCTCTACAAGTGAAATTAAAATTTCAATGATCGTCCATGAAAAATACGGCGAATTAGCCGTAAGAGTGCTACATGAAGTTTATAAGCTAGATGTATAAATGAGCAATAGTTTTTTAAAATTTACCCTAGAACAAATCCGAGAAAACGGCACTTATACGAGTTGGCTTGAAGAAAGGCGTCTTGAGTGGTCGCCTTTAATCGCTTCTAAATTAGCATTGCTTTTGCAAGGTTATACTTTTATTGTAATTACTGATGAGCAAAGAGTATGGTTTGAAGAGTATTTTTTAAGTCAAATCAATGCTAGCAACACAAGACCTTTAGTGCCTTTTGTTTCTCTAAAAGGAATTTATAATAAAGCTTGCAATACTCAAGAAGATATTGACTTGCTTAATGACCTTTTAAGTATTTCTTTTCCTAATGGTTATGCGTTTTTTTATATAGGGACTAATACAGGTTTTAAATTTAAAATCGCTAATTCTAAAGAAGATAGCATGCTTTGGCTTTTTGATGAGCAGTTGCAAAACAGCTTTTATCTTTCCTCGCGCGATAAAGAGTTGGATTATAAACTCATTTCTTTGTATAAAGTATTTGAACAAAGCTTAGAAGCGGTACTTTTTTCTAAGGTAGAAATTTGAACCTAAGAAATAAAATCATTATTCATAATGATTTTGAGTTGATGCAAGAAAAACTCATAGAAGAATATGGACAAAAAAACCTTAGATTTTTCATACCTAAAAATCCCGACTTAGAACTAAGACTAAATGACCTAACTTATGATAAAAATGCTCAAGCAACTGCAAGAGCTATTATGAAAGAAAGCTATATGGCTGAAGCACATGCTAAAATCATTGTCATACTAGCAAAATCTTTTCGTGAAGAAGCACAAAATTTTTTACTAAAACTTTTTGAAGAGCCACCAAAAAATGTGTATTTTATCATTGTAGCGCCATCTAAGAATGTATTTTTACCTACCATACTTTCAAGGTTTATGATAGAAAAGCATAAAATTCAAAGGGAAAAAATAAGCCTAAATTTAGATCTTAAAAAAATGGATCTTGCAAATGTTTTAGCATTTTTAAAAAAATACGAAAATATAGATAAACAAGAGTGTTTAGAGCTTATTAGTGCTTTAAGTTATGAGTGTTTTAAGCAAGATATCAAGCTAAATGATGAAGAGATCGACTTTTTTTATAAAGCTTATGAATTAGCTAAGTTAAATGCCAAGCCATCAGTTTTGCTTAGCACGATAGTTTTATTTTTACATGAGAGAAAACAATGAAAATCATCAAAATCAATCCCAACACCCAATTTGATAAAATTTGTCACTATATCAAACCGCATAAGGCGGGAGAAAAGATTATGAGTGAGAAAACTCAAATTCATTTTTTTCTTATCAAAGACTTAAGAGCACCTGCTGCAAATATACTCAAGCAAGATGCATTAAGAGTGGGAGCTGAGCTTGTGACACATAAAGAGGTTATTTTGGGTAAGGAGCAAACTAGTGCCTTGCTTATGCTAACGCAAGATCAAGCTAAAAAACTCATAGAGAAAGAAAAATTACAAGATTTTAAACTCAAAAATTTAGCATTATTTTTAAAGTCTAAATTTATTAAACCCACTCAACCAAAAATCATGGGTGTGATCAATGTCAATGAAGACAGTTTTAATGCACAAAGCAGGGTTAAAGAAAATGAAGTTTTAGAAAAAATCGAACTCATGATTTCTCAAGGGGCTGATTATATAGATATAGGTGCGGTTTCTTCAAGACCTGGTAGTGTGTATTGTGGGAAGGAAGAAGAATTTAAGCGTTTAAAAAATACCTTAGATTTAATCTATAAAGAAAAACTTTATGAAAAATGTATTTTTAGTTTAGATAGCTTTGATGAGTATTGTTTAGAATATGCTTTAAACAAAGGCTTTAAGCTTATTAATGATATTACCGGTTTTAAAAATGAAAATTTGGCCCAACTAGCTTTAAGTTACAAAGCCACTTATACACTCATGCATATACAAAATACTCCGCAAAATATGCAAGATGACCCTTGTTATGAAGATGTATTAGCCGAGCTTGATGATTTTTTTGCACAAAAGTTGCAAAGACTTAGCGATCTTGGCTTAAAAGATGTGATTTTAGATGTTGGTATTGGTTTTGGTAAGAGTCCTTGGCATAATATGATGTTAATTAAACACTTAGAGCATTTTTTGCGCTTTGAAAAGGAGCTTTTAATCGGAGCTAGTAGAAAAAGCGTGATTAATGCGTATTTTCAATCAAATGTAGAACAAAGACTTGCAGGTACGCTATATTTGCATTTAGAGGCTTTCAAAAATGGTGCAAGTATTATAAGAGTGCATGATGTATACGAGCATAAACAAATGTTTGAGCTTGCAAAAGTGATGAATGAACTTTCTTTGGAGCAATGATGACTTATCAAGAGTATTTAGAAAAAGTAAAACTAGCAAAAGAATGGATGAGGGCTTACTATGAAGATGATGAGCCTTTAGCAAGCGATGAGGAGTATGATAAACTCATTAGAGAGTTAAAAGAATTTGAAGTAAAATACCCTGAAAAAATTGCTAAAGATTCTCCTACGCAAAATATCGCCCCGACAATACAAAGTGAATTCCACAAGCTTGCACATAGTGCAAAAATGTGGTCTATGGAAGATGTTTTTGATGAAGCTGAGCTTAGAGCTTGGGCAAAAAGAGCCAAATGCGAGTTTGATTTTTTCATAGAACCTAAATTTGATGGAGCAAGTTTAAATCTCACTTATGAAAATGGCATTTTAATCAGCGGTGCTACAAGAGGCGATGGAGAAGTAGGCGAAGATATTACTTTAAATGTAAAAGAGATATCTAACATACCTCAAAGCATACCTTATAAAGATAAAATAGAAATTCGTGGCGAAGTGGTGATTTTAAAAGAAGATTTTGAAAAAATCAATGAAAAAAGAGCCAAAGAGGGCTTAAGTTTATTTGCAAATCCACGCAATGCAGCAAGTGGTTCACTAAGACAGCTTGACACAAGCATTACAAAAGAAAGAAATTTAAAATTTTACCCTTGGGGAGTAGGGGAGAATTCTTTGGAGTTTAAGAAGCACTCTGAAGTGATGGAATTTGTAAGAAGTCTTGGTTTTTTAAAAGATGACTTTGTTTTTTGTGTGAAAACTTTAGATGAGGTTTTGGAAAAATATCATGAGCTTTTGGAAAAAAGAGATCAAAAACCTATGATGATGGATGGTATGGTTGTAAGGGTAGATGACTTAACCCATTGTGAATTTTTAGGCTATACTGTGAAATTTCCAAAATTTATGGCAGCATTTAAATTTCCTGCATTGGAGAAAACTACCACCTTGCTTGGAGTGAATTTGCAAGTAGGAAGAAGCGGAGTGATCACTCCTGTGGCAGTGCTAGAGCCTGTAAATTTAGATGGAGTAGTGGTGAAGTCTGCAACCTTGCATAATTTTGATGAGATAGCAAGACTAGGAGTGATGATAGGCGATAGTGTAAGTGTGATAAGAAGTGGCGATGTGATACCAAAAATCACCAAAGTTTTCACCCAAAGACGTGATGGTTTAGAAAGCAAAATCTCCAAACCAACTCTTTGTCCTGAATGTTCTAGCGAGCTTTTAGATGAGGGTGCTTTTTTAAAATGTCAAAACTTAGACTGCAAGGCAAGACTTGTAAATTCCATTATACATTTTGTATCTAAAAAGTGTTTAAATATAGATGGCCTTGGAGAAAACATCGTCGAGCTTTTATTTAAAGAAGGAAAAATCACCAACATAGAAAGTATATTTTTCTTAAAATACAGTGATTTTGAAGGTTTAGAAGGCTTTAAAGAGAAAAAAATCAACAATCTTCTAAGCGCCATAGAAAATGCAAAAAAATGCCCTTTATCAAGATTTATCACTGCATTGGGTATAGAGCATATTGGCGAAGTAGCGGCTAAAAAGCTGGCGCAATCTTTTGGCTTTGAATGGTTTATGCAAAGTTATGAAGCTTATGCGAATTTAGAAGGCTTTGGCGAACAAATGGCTAAAAGTTTAGAAGAATTTACTCATGTCAACGCAAAGCGTATTCAGCATTTTTATGAAATTTTACACTTAGAAGATGAGAAAAAAGAGCTTGTTTTAAATGAAAATATTTCCAATAAAACCTTTGTGATCACAGGTACTTTAAGCAAATCACGCGATCATTTTAAAGAGTTGATCGAAAGTTTTGGTGCAAAAGTAAGCTCAAGTGTGTCTAAAAAAACTGACTTTGTATTATACGGAAGTGAAGCAGGCTCAAAGCTTGAAAAAGCACAAAGCTTAGGGGTTAAGTGTATCAATGAAGCCGAGTTTAATGCCCTTTTAGGTGGTGCTGATGAGGTTTGATGTTTTTGTAAGTACAAAACTAAACATTTCTCGTAATAAAGCTTGTGAGCTTATAGAAAACAAGCAAATTTTACTCAATGGCGAGTTTAAAAAGACTTCTTTTAAACTCACATCTTTAAATCCTTTAGAAGATGAGAGTTTAAAACTCACACTTTTAGAAGAGCTTTTTGTAAGTAGAGCCGCTTTTAAACTCAAGCATTTTTTGCACGAGCATGCATTTACTATAAAAGATAAAATTTGTTTAGATATAGGCTCATCAACCGGAGGTTTTGTACAAATTTTACACCAAAACAAGGCTAAACATATCACTGCTTTAGATGTGGGCTCTAACCAACTTCATGAGAGTTTAAGAAATTTAGAAAATCTTCAAATTTGTGAAAATACCGATTTACGTGAGTTTAAAAGCGAAAATTTATATGATGTTATCACTTGTGATGTGAGTTTTATATCTTTAACGCATTTGATTTATCATATAGATAAATTTGCTAAAGATCTTATCATCTTACTTTTTAAACCTCAATTTGAAGTAGGTAAAAACATTAAGCGCGATAAAAATGGAGTGGTAAAAGATACAAAAGCCATTAAAAATGCCAAAGAAAGCTTTGAAAAAGCCTGTGCAAAACTTGGTTGGATCTTACAAGTAAGTCAAGAGTCGCAGTTAAAAGGAAAAGAAGGCAATGTTGAGTTTTTCTACGCCTATAGAAAAAACTAAAATCACAAACTTAGCTATAGGTCGTTTTGATGGTATGCATTTGGGGCATTTTGAGCTTTTTAAACATTTAGATGAAAATGGAGCTTTGTTTGTCATCACTAAAGAAGAAAACAAAGCCCTAACACCTGGAAATTTTAGAGCAACTTTAGTTGATTTTCCTTTGATTTTTTGTGATTTTGATCAAATCAAAGACTACAAAGGCGAGGAATTTCTAAAACTTTTAAAGCAAGAATTTCCCAAGCTAGAAAAAATCATCGTAGGGTATGATTTTAAATTTGGTAAAGAAAGAAAATGTAGTGCTAAAGATATACAAAGTCTTTGTGGGGTAAATACCATCATCGTAGATGAGTTTAAAATTCAAAACAAAAGCGTTCATGCAAGCATGGTTAAAACTTTACTCAAAGAAGCTAAAGTCAAAGAAGCTAAAAAATTTCTAGGTAGGTTTTATACCATAAAAGCAAACATCATCAAAGGCCAAGGTATAGGCGCTAAAGAGCTTGTTGCGACTTTAAATTTACATGCAAAAGACTTCATTTTGCCTAAAGATGGTGTGTATGCAACTTTTGTAACACTAAAAGATCAATGCTACCAAAGCGTGAGTTTTTTAGGGGTAAGATCTACTGATGAAAATTTTGCCATAGAAACACACATTTTAGATGAGCATTTTACACATACTAATGCAAAGCATTTGCAACTAAGTTTCATTGACTATATAAGAGCTAATGCAAAATTTAACAACCTAGCCTTGCTAAAAGCACAAATTAGTAAAGATATCAAAAAAGCAAAAGAAATTTTAGGAAGATCCCATGAAAGATGAAATTTTTAAAAAACCTTTAGAAAAACAATTCGAATTCGATAAAAGCGTAGCAAGTGTATTTGATGATATGGTTTCAAGATCTGTGCCTTTTTATACACAAAATTTAAAACTCATAGTAGAACTCATCGATCATTTTACATCGCAAAATGCTAAAATTTGTGATCTTGGTTGCTCTACGGCCACTTTGTTGCTAGCATTATATGAAAAAAGAAAAGATTTGCTTTTGAGCGGGGTTGATGATGCAAAAGCTATGCTAGAGATCGCCAAAAGCAAATGCCAAGCTTTTGGAGCTAAGGTGGAGTTTTATCAAAAAAATTTAGATGATTTTGAATTTTTTGCAAATGATGTTTTCATCGCTACTTATACTTTGCAGTTTATCCGTCCACCCAAAAGACAAGAACTAGTTGATAAAATTTACCAAAACCTCAATAAAAATGGCGTATTTATACTCAGTGAGAAAATTCTCTACGATGATGTCAAAATAGCTAAAAAAATGATCCAAATTTATGAGCAGTATAAGCTAGAACAAGGTTATAGTAAGCTAGAAATTTCCACCAAAAGAGAAGCTTTGGAAAATGTCCTCATACCTTATACCCAAAATGAAAATATAACCATGTTGAAAAAAGCTGGTTTTTCTAAAGTAGAAAGTGTATTTAAATGGGTAAATTTTGAAACATTCATTGCTTTTAAGTGAAACTATGTTTATATAAAGTTATATTTTATGGTTTATTAAACTTATTTTAAATAATACTAAACTATAATTACACATTTTATTACGTTTCATTTATATATTAGGAGTAAACATGACTTGTTTCACGGGGGGGGGAATCGATAATTCCCAAATCAAACATTCTTTAAATTCATCAAACCAACTCTCATTTTTTACGAAAAAAACCTTTCTTTCTTTAGCAACTATTTCATTTTTAGCTAGCTATGCTAATGCAAACATCATAAGTGATCATAACCATTCAAGTGGCACTATCCAAATAACTAGCAAAAACCAAAAAAATATCAGTGGTGGTAATTGCAGTGGTACAAACTGTACGATAAGTAATGAACAAAATCAACAAATCACTATTAGTGGATCCAATGGTGGTACTTTAACGGTAGAAAGTAGTGGTGTTATCAATGGTGGTAATGGTGTTTTTGTTGGTAATAAGACAAATAATGTAACTATTGAAAATCAAGGGAATATCAATGGTAATACTAGTGGTATAAAAACCGATGCAGGAAAAATTGACACTATAACCAATAGTGGCACCATACAAGGTGGAAGCCACTATGGAATGTATATTAATGTAGGAGCCACTGTTGATAACATCAATAACACCGGCATGATCACAGGACAAACAGGTATACATGTAGAAAGTAATTCGAAAGTTGGGACAATTAATAACAGTGGAACTATTAATGGGGTAACGAGATATGGTGTTGTAGCTTACAATGGTTCTTATACTGATACCTTAAATAATCAAGGAAAAATATATGGAAAAGATTTTGGTATTTTAGTCCAAAACAATAGTTCTATTAAAACAATTAAAAATCAAGGCAGTATTATAGGAGACTACGGTGTTTATCTTTATGGTAACAGCAGTATTCAAGCTATCAATAACCAAGGGCTTATATTTGGAGATAGAAGAGGAATTTATATGCATGGTGCGGGGACAGCTATAAACCACATCAAAGCAGAGGGGAAAATGCCATCATTGCAGGAGGTACAGGTATTTATAACATAGCCACCATCGGCTCAAATGAAAAATCCCCTAACACCAACGCTATTGATCTAGACAAGGGCGCAGTAATTGCCTCAGCTACTATGGCTAAAAATGGCGATTTGACACTTAACCCAAATGGTACAGCCTTACAAAATGATGGTGCTATTAAGGGCAATATCAATCTTAACAATGAATCTAAAATCATTGGTTCTGTTTTAAACAGAGGATCTATCACAGGTAATATCACTCTTAATGGTAAGTCTTATATCACTTCCATTAACAATGAAAAAACTATCCAAGGTTCTATAGACTTAAAAGGTAATTCTCAAATAGATACTATTTTAAATAAAGGCACCATTGAAAAAGGTATCCATCTAGATCAAAGCTTTATATCTTCTATAGAAAATAAAGGCACTATTAATGGTGATGGTATTACACTAGCAAATGAAAGTCAAGTAGGTTCTATCATTAACCATGAGGGTGCTAAAGCTGACTTAGACTTAAAAGGAGGCTCTTTTGTAGGTTCTATCACTAACAATGGTGATATGACAATCACTAGAGATGATACAAGCAAGATAGGTGCTTTTAATAATGAAGGTAGTATTAAAAACAAATTTGAAAACAAAGACTTTATGCAAACCTTTGAAAACAAACAAGGTGCTACCTTAGAACAAGGCTTAGAAAACACAGGTGCTATAGGAGCTATTGATAATAAAGGTCATATAGCAGGTATTAGCAATTTAGCAAATATAAAAACTAAAGACAATAAAGATAAAGCTCATATTGGAACTATCATCAACTCAGGAACCATTAGCCATGTTAAAATGCCTTTAGCAACACTAGATGATACAGCTAATATGGATCATGCTTATGCTATTTATAATAATGGCACAATAGACTTTTTATATAATCAAGCTAATGCTGTCATTAATGGAGGCATTAACAATGAAGGCTCTATGAATATCATCAATCATGGTAGCATACACAATGGTATTACAAATACAGGTACTATTACACTTAGTTCTAATTTTACTCCAAGCTTTAACAAAGCAAGTGAACATAATAATGGCTTTATTGGTAAAAATAACAATGGCCACCAATTAGAAAACAATAATAAGGGTAAAATTAGCATAGATGGTTGGTATTTTAATGCTTTAGAATATACTAAAGATAACAACCAAAGATTAGAAAATTCTATCATCATAGGTGGAGATAATCTAGGTGGTATTTATGCAGATAATATTTATGTTAATACTAAAGATTTAGTATTAAATCAAATCTATGATAGTAATACTTTCTTTGCAGATAAAAATGGAAATAGCCAAGGAAATGAAACTAACAATGGTGCAGGTGTAGATGCAAGCAATATCCATAGCATTAGTGGAATTTATAACTTTGTGAATGTAGGTAAGGGTCAATATGCAGCCGTAGTAGATACTAAAGAACTTAGTGGTAAAACCTTAGCAAAGTCTATGGTATATGCTTCAAGATTAAGAGCGATTAATATCTCTAATATGTTAAGAGACATCACCTCTCAAAACTTCCAAACAGAATTCTCTCAAGCATTAAATATGCAATTATCTAAACAAGGTGAAGCTTATGGTAATGATGCAGACTTATTAGCAGAATTAGAAGACATCTTCATTCCTAATAAAAACCCACATGCAAAAAACCATACTTTCTTATTGCCTTATTATAATCACTCTAATATCAAGATAGGAAAAACAACAGGTCATTTAAAGGTTAATACTAGTGGTTTAATAGGAGGTTCTCAAAGAGAACTACCTAAAGACTATGGTGTGATAGGTTTTTATCTAGGATATGAAGATAGTAAAAAAGAACAAGCTAGACAAAGACTAAGATTTGATGATAAAACATACTATGGTGGTTTAACTTATTATGGAGTATTAGCAAGAGATGGGATTAATCAATACTATCTTAGTGCTAGAACAATCTTAGATTATACTCAAAGTGATATAGAAAAAAGCTATCAAAGCTTACCTGTTAGTGTAGAAAGTGATACTAAGGTATATGGTTATGGAGCAGAAATTAAACTAGGTGCAAATTATTATAATACTTTAGATATTGCAAGAATTTCTCCTGAGCTTGGTCTTAGTTATTATGGTATGAGTAATAAAAACTTTTCTCTTTATCACTTAGGTGGAACAAAAGAACACTACCTAGCAGAACAGTTTAATTTTATTGATGCAAGTGCTGCTTTAAAATGGTATAAACCATGGAGTGATAAATTAAGAACCAATCTTACTATGGGAGCTATTGTAAACTTATACAATGATGCAAAAGGAAATTTAAAACTAGGTACTAATCATCTTAGTGCAAAAGTAGAAACTTCAAAGTATTATGGGTTTGGACAATTAGGTCTTTCTTATGCTATAGCACATAATGCTGACTTATCACTCAATTATGCAGGTGCATTTACCTTTGATGATACTAGTTCACATACGATGTTTTTAAAACTAGGTTTATGGTGGTAAGTTTTTTCACACTAACTATGATAGTTAGTGTGAAACTAAACTCAATTGCCCAGAGTTTGCTTGAAATAATTATAGACAACAAACAAACAACAACAAACAAAAGCACGTTAATCAAGAATACAAGTGTGTAATGGTATATAAATACCAAACTCCTTATTAGGCAAACTCTCTAATAACATTAAGCTAAAAAGCTTAATGCTTATTAGCAAACTCTGGGGAGTTGGGTGGGGTTTAGAAAAAAGTATGATTTGGGTATAATAATAAAAAAATAAGAGGTAATAATGTTGGATAAAATTTTATATTATTATCACAATGGTAGTTATGCTAAGTGTTTAGAATGCGCTCAAATGTATTTAGAGTATGATCCTAAAAATGCACTAGAATATGCGATGATATCATCGTTTAAACTAGGTGATTTTACAAATGCTTTGCATTATGCAAGGCAAATTTTTAACCTTTACCCTACAAGTTTTTATGGTTTAATGTATGTAAAAGCACTTTTGTCTAATAGATATTTTGAAGATGGTGTGAAATTATTGCAAGAGCTTTTAAAAAGAAAAGATGATTTGTTTGATGAACTTAGTTTAGAGCTTGCGTATGCATACCAAAGCATAGGTAATCTAGTCGAAGCGGAAAAATTATATCAAGTTGCTTTGGAAAAAGACTTGTATAATCTTGACTTATGGAAAAGCTATGCTGAGCTTTATTTTAAAAGTAATTTCACTAAAGCACTACAAGCACATGAGGAGCTTTGTAAATTTGCGCAAGTAATGATAGAAAAACTTCAAAATGGAGAATTAGTAGAAAAAAACCATATTCATAGTGCTAATTTGCAAGATAGACTACAGAAAAAAACACAAGAAAATCTAACGATTGTTAAGATTAATGAGTATCTTAATACACAAATTCTACCGCAAAAGGCTTATTTGCTTTTTAAACTTTTGAGATTAGAAGAATCTTTAAATTTATTTGCTTGCTTATGCGAATTTAATCAAAACAATGCACAATTTTGGCAAAATTATGCAAAGGCGCTCGAGCTTAGTTCTAACTACCAAGGTGCTTACAATGCATACCAAAAAGCCTTGAGTTTACATTCTCACGCGACTTATCAGTTTGATATGGCGTATTTGTTAATGCGTATGGGTGAGAGTGATAACTTTGAAGAAGGTAAAAGGGTGTATGAAAGTAGACTTTTTTACGCACATAATGAAACTTTTTCTCCGTATCATTACAACAAAACTATTCAAGCTTTTAATAAAGAAGGTGTGCAAGCTTTTAAAGATAAAACGATTTTGGTTTTTTGTGAGCAAGGTTTTGGTGATACCATTATGTATGCAAGATGTTTAGAAAAACTTTGTCAAATTGCCTCTAAAGTTTTATTTGCCCCTCAAAGTGCTATGTATGAAATGTTTAAAAATCAAATCAAAGAAATTAACAAAAACAGTAAAGCATTTTTAAATTTAAAAGTTTTAAAAGACTTTCCAAAAGATTTTGACTATGCAATGCCAATTTGCTCTTTGCCTTTGTTATGCGATATCAAGCTAGATGAAATTCCTAGACTAAAAACACCACTTATAAGTCTAGAAAAACCAAGCAATATAAAGAAAAAAATAGGTATTTTTTGGTTTACACCAAATGCAGCTCATTCGGATTTGTTAAGAAATGTAGAATTAGAATTTTTACTTAATGCTTTAAAAGATTTAGATTGTGAAATTGTTTCTTTTCAAGTGGAGAATGTTGGTCATTTTAACTTGCCTGATATAGTAGAAAATAGGGGAGAGGATTTAAAAAACTGGGAAGATACTTTAAATCGCTTAAAAGATATTGATTGTGTTGTGAGTATAGATAGCGCCATAGCTCATTTGGCTTTAGCCTTAGATATACCTACTACTGTGCTTTTAGCTCCTAGGTTTGATTGGCGTTGGGGTAAATTTGAAAACCCAAAGAGTTATTTTTGGCCTAAAGCAAATTTGCTTACTTTTAGCAATGAAGAAAACACTAAAGAAGAATTACAAAAATGGATTAAAAAGCAGATCAATGTTTGATGGTATCAAACATTGAATCTAAAATGCATTACATCACCATCTTGTACGATGTAGTCTTTTCCTTCAAGGCGTAGCTTTCCTGCTTCTTTAGCGCCACTTTCGCCTTTGCAGGCAATATAATCTTCATAAGAAATTACTTCAGCTTTGATAAAACCTTTTTCAAAGTCGTTATGGATCACACTTGCTGCTTTAGGTGCTTTCCAACCTCTTTGTATAGTCCATGATCTGACTTCGATTTGCCCTGCAGTGAAATAACTAATTAAATTCAGTTTAGAAAATGCAGTGCGTATTACGACTTCTAAACCACTACTTTCTATACCTAAGGATTTTAAAAATTCATAGTTTTCTTCATCACTTAGAGCTATCATTTCTTCTTCTATTTTAGAGCAAAGCTTGATCACTTCATGGCCGGATTTAGCGGCAAATTCTTTTAGATCTTTTACGAAGTCATTATCTTCTAAAAGCGAATTCTCATCAACATTAGCTCCATAGATGACTTCTTTGGCTGAAAGTAGTCTTAGTTCTTTTATGAGCGCTTGGTAAACTTCATTTTTATTTGGAAATGAACTCGCGCTATTGTTTTGGTTTAAATGCTCTAAGAGTTCATTTGCCAAGGCCAAACTTTCTTTTGCACCTTTTTCGTTTGCTTTTGCACCTTTGGTGAGTTTTTCTATTTTTTTGCTAAGTTGTTCAATATCTGCTAGTATTAATTCAGTTTCTATGATTTGCACATCACGCACAGGGTCAACACTGCCTGCAACATGAGTGATGTTTTCATCATCAAAACAACGCACAATGTGTAAAATCATTTCTGTTTCGCGGATGTTAGATAAAAATTTATTGCCTAAACCTTCGCCTTTACTTGCTCCTGCAACTAATCCTGCTATGTCTACAAATTCGATATTAGAGCGTATGATTTTTTGTGGATTTACGATCTTTGCTAATTCTTTTAAGCGATGATCAGGCACAGGAACCACAGCTTTATTAGGTTCTATAGTACAAAATGGATAATTCGCACTTTCGGCATTTTGTGCTCTTGTTAGTGCATTAAAAGTGGTTGATTTTCCTACGTTTGGAAGTCCAACTATACCAACTGATAAACTCATTTTTTATTCCTTGAAAGATAAAGTAAATATGCAAGGCACATTCTAACACCTGCACCTGTTGCGCCAAAGCTATGATAACCCCAAGCCTTTTCTAGGTAAGCTGGTCCTGCGATATCTAGATGTAGCCATTTGTCTTTGTATTCTTCTCTAATGAAAGAATTTAAAAATAACCCCGCAGTAATAGCTCCACCATAACGACTTGTAGAAGTATTGCTAACATCTGCGATATTAGATTTAATAAGTTCTTTTAAGTGAGGATTAAAATGTAAAATAGTAGCTAAATCTCCACTTTTTTTGCTTACCTTGTAAAATTCGTTTTGCAAGTCTTCATTGTTGCCCATGATGGCACTAGTATACTCCCCAAGCCCAACAACGCACGCACCTGTTAAAGTAGCTAAATCGATGAGTAAATCAGGCTTAAGATCTTGAGCAAGCGAAAGACAATCTGCTAAAACCAATCTTCCTTCAGCATCAGTATTTCTTACTTCAATACTCACACCTTCTCTAGAAATCAATACATCATCGGGTTTATAAGCATTGCCACCTATCATATTTTCAGTAGCTCCGATGATAGAATGCACTTCAATGTCAAGATCTAATTCACTTGCACCTTTTATGATAGCCATTGCGGCTGCACCACCACTTTTATCTGATTTCATTGTCAGCATATAATCAGCTGGTTTTAGACTAAGCCCGCCACTATCATAAGTTAAACCCTTACCTACAAATACCACTCTCATCTTTGCATTTTTTGGTTTATAAGAAAGATGAATGAGTTTTGGTGGGTGTGCCGAAGCGCGATTTACAGCTAAAAATGCTTGCATTTTTTCTTGCTCTAAAAAGTCACTTTCGTAGATTTTGCAAGTGATTTTATAGTCATTTTGACCTAAGTCAAGTGCATCTTCTGTCATTTTAGCAGGAGTATAAATTTGTGGAATTTCGTTAACGATATTTTTTGCAAAATCACATGCATTAGAAAAAACTTGACCATAATTAACGCCTATGCATGCTTCTTCTAGACTGTAAGATTTTTCATTGATTTCATCTTTAGAGATAATGATGTTTTGTAATTTACTTAAACTTGGTTCTTTTTTGTATTTGTTAAATTCATAAGCACCAAAGGTAAAACCCTGAATAATCGCATTAAAGCTATTAACTACGCATTTGCCAACTACACTGCGTGTTTTAACGCTTTGAATTTCAAGTTTTTTTAAAGCCTTGTAAGCATTAGCAAAGGCAAGTCTTATATCTTCATAGTCTAAACTTTTTAACTCACAATAAAGAATTTTATTTTGCATATCAATGCAAACACCTTCTCCTTTATAATTAGAAAGTTTAAAAAGTTCTTGACTTTGAGTGTATTTTTCTATTTTTTTATCTTGTATTAAAATGATTTCAAAATCAGCATGAATGGATTCGATGCTTTCTTCTTTAAAATTAAAAGTCATTTTCTAGTCCTTTTTTTAAGTATGGATTTTTCTATTTGTTTCATGCCTAAAAACAATGCAAGTAAGAAACAAGCAATAATTGGCACCGCAAAATACCAGTGATTTCCTGCCCATTCAACAGCTAGCCAAATTTCTTTACCGAAAAACCAAGCAAGTAAAATAGTTATCGCAGCCCAAGCCCAAGCGCTAATGAGATTGATAAAAGCGAATTTTCTTGCACTATAGCGTGTAAGTCCTATACTCATAGGGATGATAGTCCTAAAGCCATACATATATCTTTGTATAAAGATGATAGGCCAACCAAAACGCTGTAAAAGTAAATGCGCTATGGCAAATTTACGCCTTTGAGTTCGGAGCTTTTTTTGGATATATTTTTTATTATATCTTCCTATATAAAAGTATATTTGATCTCCCACAAAACCACCTAAACCCGCGATAAAAATGATAAGTCCTAGATTTACATGCCCTTCATGTGCAAAAATACCTGCTAAAATTAATGCAAGTTCTCCCTCAAGTATACACCATAAAAATACAATAATATAAGCCCAATTTTTATAATCATATAAAAGTTGTTTTAGAAATTCTTCCATGTCACACCTCTAAAACGCTATAAACAGAAGTAAGTTTAGCTAGTTCTTTGGCTCCATCAAGATCTTTTAATTCTAGTAAAAAACAAGCCTCTGCACATTTTGCATTGAGTTTTTCTATGAGTTTAACAGCTGCGATTGCTGTCCCACCTGTAGCAATAAGATCGTCTATAAGTAAAACTTTTGCATTTGTATTGTTAAAAGCATCAACATGGATTTCTATGGTATCGTTACCATATTCTAGACTATATGATTCTTGTATGCATTTTGATGGAAGTTTCCCTGGTTTTCTAATAGGCACAAAAGGTAGTTTTAATCTTGCGCTTAATGCAGCTCCAAAAATAAAACCTCTACTTTCTATACCGACAATATAATCAAGATTTGCGTTTTGGTATTTTTCCACCAAATGATCCATTAAAAACGCAAATGCTTCTTTATTGTTTAATAAAGTCGTGATATCTCTAAAAACAATTCCTTCTTTTGGGAAGTCTTTTATAGCTCTAATGCTATTTAATAAATACTGTTTATCTTGTTCGTTCATCATAATAATGCCTCTATCTTCGCTTCTAATTCTTTGATTCTTTGTCTTAGTTTTTCATTTTCGATACGATACTGTGAATTTCTTGTTCTAAGAGAAGTTAAGTCTGCTTTGCTTTTGTTTAACTCTTCGGTTAAGATATCGATATTTCCCAAACTTCTTTGTAATTGCACTTGTAATTTTCTAATAACGATTTCAGTATCATCTAGGTTGTTTTTTATAAATTCTTTTGCTACTTTTTCTTTATGCAGTAAGGTTTTATAATAAAGTAGCATGATTGTCATATAAATACTAACACAAATTAATACAGTTAATACAAGCCAACTGAGTATCATAGATTTTCCTCTATTTTGCTAATTCTTACGCAGTGTCTTCCGCCACTAAATGGAGTGTTAAGAAAATTTGAAATAATCTCAAAAGCCATATCTACACCGCTTAATCTTGCTCCAAGCGCTAAAACATTTGCGTCATTATGTTCTCTTGAAAGTTTAGCGCTTAGTGGCTCATTACATAAAGCACAGCGTATATTTTTATGGCGATTAGCTGCTATACTCATTCCAATCCCTGAGCCACAAACTAAAATACCAAAACTTTTTTCATCGATTTTAGAGCTTAGTAAGTGCGCATAATCAGGATAATCACAACGATCATCACAAAAAGGACCTAAGTCTTCAAAAATGATATTTTTTTCTTGTAAAAATTTTGTGATTTCTTGTTTTAGCGCAAAACCAGCATGATCACTTGCAATGTAAATTTTTTCTCTCAACATTTAACATTCACTTTATCAATTAGAATTTTTAAAGTATTTATTTTATCATATTTAATTAAAATTTTTCTTTCTTGTATATAATTATTTTTGTGACAATTTCAAATATTTATTTGATATAATAACAATAATTATTTAAGGTAGAAAATGAAGCTTATATTGATTGGTTCTTCAACGGGCGGTCCTAGTCAACTCAAGTTTTTACTCAATGATATAGAGCTAAAAGACTGTGCGGTGGTGATTGCTCAACATATGAATCCAGCTTTTATTCCTTCTTTTGTAAATCAGTTTAACAAAGAAGCAGTAAGCGAAGTCATCATACCATCGGATAAGGAAATTCTTAAAAACAAAATTTATATTTGTCAAAGAAATATGGTTTTAAGTGGCAATAATACTTTGGTTTTAAATACTACAGAGCAAATTAGTAGTTTTAATCCTGGTATAGATGTTTTATTTCATTCAGCTGTAAATCTTTGCAAATATCATAAAATTCTAGCTTTAGTGATGACAGGAATGGGTGATGATGGTGCTAAGTCCTTGTTTGAACTTTATAAGGTTGGTGTGAGATGTTTATGTGAAAATGAAGCAGATTCTATAGTGTATGGTATGCCTAAAAAAGCTAGGGATACTAACCCAAATTTAAAGCCGATGAGTTTAATCGAGCTTAAAAAAGAAATAATGAATTTTATAAAATCATAGGATAAAAACATGGTAAAAATTACAGAAAACGAATTGCATGATTTTGTGAAAATTGTAGAACAAATAAGTGGAAATAATTTAAACACTAAAAGAGATATTTTACTCATCAAGCTTCCTAAATTTTTACAAGAATTGGGCTTAAACAGTCTTAGTGAATTAAATGAAAAAGTTCAGTTTCAAAGAAATTTAAAACAAGAAACTATGGATTTTATCACAGTTTGCGAGACTTATTTTTTCAGAGAATTAGAACAGCTAAAAGATGTTATTTTTTACATTAAATCTCTTGATCGTCCAGTTAATGTGCTTTGTGCTCCGTGTTCTAGTGGTGAAGAGGTATATTCTTTGGCGATCTTAGCTAGTGAAAATTTTGTCAAGGGTATGAATATCTTTGGTATAGACATTAATAAAAAAATGATCGATAAGTGCAATGAAATGATTTATTCAGAACGTTCGGTTGCTAGATTAAACGCGGTGCAAAAAACACGCTATTTTGATGTAAAAGATAAAATGTATCATTTAAAAAAGGAAACTTTGGCTTGTAGATGTCGTTTTGAACTTTGTAATGTTTTTGATGATTCTTTGTTTAAGCTTGGAAAATTTGATGTGATTTTTTCAAGAAACATGATGATATATTTCGATCAAGATTTTAAAATAAGACTAATGGAGCGTTTTCATAGGATCTTGAATAAAGAGGGTAGAATTTACCCTGGTAAATCAGATCTTGTGCCTGAAACAGCTTATTTTAATAAAAACTTTTCAGCGGGTGGGGTTTATTACTCTAAGGTGGATTAATTATATTTTTTATTAAACCACCACCAATATCCCGCTGCTAATATAAAGCACACACCTAAGCCAAAAGTAAAATGGCTTAGTTTTACTCCATAAAATTCAAACAAATGTCCAGTTGAAAAAGCAATAATTGCGCTAAAGGTTAAATACACCATGTCATTATAAGCGATCACTCTACCATAGTATCTTTTGTCGCAGTCATTTTGTAAAAGCGTATAAGTGTAACTCCATAAAGATGAAGTACAAAAACCTGCCATAGCTAAACCAATAAATGCAAGGTAAAAATTAAACTGCAAGCAAGCCCAAAACATAATGCCAATACCTTGTGCAAGATATAAATATACCAAAGTATTTTTGTTGATAAATGAACTTAAAATATAAGGACCTATAAGTAAGGATACTGCTCTAATGGCATTTGAAATTCCTATGGCTAAAGGTATGGAGATGATTTTGGCGTATTCGTATTCGGCTAAGAGTGTGATTAAAACATCATAGGCAGTAATACCTACAATACCGTGAAGTAAGATTAAGTGAATGATTTTTTTATGAGTAAAGACATATACCAAACCTTCTTTAATAAGAATAAAAGGGTTGTTTTGTGTGGTATTTTTTTCATCAGGTAAAATTAAAGTTTTAAGTATGAAAATCGCACAACATAACATTAAAGAGTCCGCGATAAATGCGGGTTTTACACCAAAAGTATCTATAAAAAGCCCAGCTGCTCCCATACCCAAAGCATAAGATACAGCCCATATGATACTATGAAGTTCATTGCCAAGTTTTAATTCCTGTGGAGTTAGAATTTTAGGCAAGACTGACATCTCAGTTTGAAAATACATGCTTGCTACTGCCATACGTATAAAGGTAAGTAGATATAAAAGCCAAAGCATTGCTAAAGAATTAACAAAAATCAGCATAAAAATTGAAAGCATTTCGATACTAATCATCGTTAGTAATAGATTTTTAGGTTTAAATCTATCTACGATGATTCCATTAATTGGTGCAAGAATAATTGAGGGTAAAAATACAAAAATCGCCGAAAAACTAATAATGCTTGCAGGTGCTTGTAATTCTTTGGTTAAAAGCGTAAAAACACCAACTTGAGAAAACCACGCACCAAAATAACTTATAAATTGCACCATGGCTAAATATCGAAATGTTTTATTGTTTTTAAATAAGGCTCTATAAGTCATGATAATCCTGTGAATATATGAAATTTAAAGGGTTTGATTATATCGTTTTTAAGATTATTTTACATTTAAATGATATAATAGTTTTTTTATAAAAAAGGTTTGAAAATGAGTAGATTAAGCAAAGAAGAAGCTTTAGATTTGCTTCAAAATGCACCTTTGTATGAACTAGGTGCTATGGCATATGAGAAAAAATTACAATTACACCCTGATAAGATCACTACTTTTGTAGTGGATAGAAATATAAATTATACAAATATTTGTTGTATCGACTGTGATTTTTGTGCTTTTTGTAGAAAAGAAAAAGATGATGATTCTTATATTTTAAAATACGAAGAAATAGGGCAAAAAATCGAAGAACTACAAGCCATAGGCGGTACGCAAATTTTATTTCAAGGTGGAGTACACCCAAAACTTAAAATAGAATGGTATGAAGACTTGCTTTCTTATATAAAAAGTCATTATCCTACAATTACAGTACATGGTTTTTCTGCGGTTGAGATAGCTTATATAGCAAAAGTGTCTAAAATTTCTATCGAAGAAGTATTGAAAAGACTGCAAGCCAAAGGACTTTTTTCTATACCTGGAGCGGGTGCTGAAGTCTTAAGCGATAGAGTAAGGGATATCATCGCACCACATAAATGCGATACTGCAACTTGGCTTAAAGTGCATGAGAGTGCACATAATATAGGCATGAAAAGCACCGCAACGATGATGTTTGGTACGGTGGAAACTGATGAGGAGATTATCGAACATTTTGATCATTTAAGAACCTTGCAAGATAAAACAAATGGATTTAGGGCATTTATTTTATGGTCGTTTCAAAGTGAAAACACCCCTTTAATTAAAAAGCACCCTGAAATCATTAAGCAAAGTTCCAATAGGTATTTGAGGTTGCTAGCTTTAGCAAGACTTTACTTGGATAATTTTAAAAATTTACAAAGTTCTTGGGTGACACAAGGTTCTTTGATAGGTCAACTCGCTTTGCAGTTTGGTGCAAATGATTTAGGTTCTACTATGATGGAGGAAAATGTCGTAGCTGCAGCTGGTGCTAAATACAGAATGAACCAAGAACAAATGATAGAACTTATCAAAGATATAGGAGAAATTCCTGCCAAACGCGACACAGCTTATAATGTTTTAGAAAGGTTTTAATGTTAAAATTAGACTTCAATGATACTAAAATAGACATAATATATGAGTATGAAAACGAACTTCCTGTAGTATTTTTTAAACTTATTTTTAAAAACAGTGGAAAAATAGCAGAAAAGCACCATAGAGGTTGTGCGAGCATGCTTGCTAGACTTTTTAACGAAGGTAGTAATGATGGGTTTTTTAAAAGTTTAGAATACCGTGCCATAGAACTTTACGCTAAGGCTAGTTTTGAGCATTTTCAAATCAGTATTAAATGTTTAAAAGAGCATTTTGAATTTGCAGTAGAGAAATTGCAAGAATTGCTTTTAAATGTACGTTTTGAAGAAAAAATTTTACAAAGACTAAAAACGCTTGCTTTAGGAGAACTTGCGAGTTTAAATACTGATTATGATTATCAAGCCAAAAGGCTTTTGAATAAAAATGTCTTCAAAGATGAGATTTTTGAAAGTGGACTTGATGGAACAAAAGAAAGTATAGAAAAAATCACTTTAGAAGAACTACAAGAATTTATGAGTGAAAATTTAGTACTTGATAATGTTTTATTTGTTTTTGGTGGAGATATCAAAGAAGATGAAGTAAAATCCAAGACTGAAAAGATAGGTCAAATTTTAGCAAGAAACACCCCTAACACCAATAAACAATTTATGCTTAATGAAAATATTATCGAAGTAAGCGAGCAAAAAAGCACAGAACAAGCTTATATATATTTTTGTTCCCCATTTAATATGCAAATTAGCGATGAGAAAATGTATCTAGCAAAACTTGCTTTGTTTATTTTAGGTCAAGGTGGGTTTGGCTCGCGTTTGATGGAGGAAGTGCGGGTAAAGCGAGGTTTGGCGTATTCTGCTTATGCAATGCTTGATGTGAATTTAAACTATAGTAGAATTTTTGGATATTTACAAACTAAAAATGAAAGCGCTGAAGAAGCTAAAGCTTTAGTAAAGGAAATCTTTAAAACCTTTGTGCAAAATGGTGTAGAAGAAAAAGAATTTCAACTAGCAAAGCAGTTTTTAGTAGGTTCTATGCCTTTAAGATATGAAAGTTTGGCAAAAAGATTGGACATCATGCTAAATGAATATCTACATGGTTTAAAGCTTGGAAATTTAAAAGAAGAAGTACAAAAAATCAAAAATACAAGTTTGGAAGAGCTAAATAATTTTATCCAATCACATAGTGAAATTACAAAAGTGAGCTTTGCAAGTATAGAAAATGAAAGTTGAAGAAAAGGACTTAAAACTACTTCATCTTTTGGGTGTTAAAAACTGTATTGACTTGGCTTTGATTTTGCCGAAAAAATTTGATGATTTTAGAATTTCGCAACACCCAAAAGAAAGCTTTTGTACTCAAAATGTTAAAATTATCAGCACGCAAAATCATCACTCTCAACTTTTTATGCTTTGTGAATGTCTAGAATGGGGTATTAAAGCAAATATCGTGATCTTTCATCCTAATCAATGGCATTTTAAAATTTTTAAGCATAATGCTTTGGTTTGTATTCATGCAAAGATGAATTTTTTTAATGGAATTTGGCAGTTCATCAACCCAAAAATAGTAAAAAAAACAGGTCAAATAGTCCCTAAATATCAAATTAGTAATGTAAAAGATGAAAGTGTCAAAAAGCTTATTTTAAAATACGTCAATGAAGCAAATTTAAAAGCATTAAATTTGGAGCAAAAATACATTAATTTGCTTTTAAATTTGCATCATTATGAAGACTTAAAGTGTTATGAAAATTTTGATCTTATTGTTAAAGACTTAAAATATATTGAAATTTTTAACCATTTAAGGCGCTTAAAGGGTAAGAAAATTGATCAAAAAGCATATAAGATAAAACTTTTTGATATTAATTCTTGGCTTGATAGTTTGGAATTTACACCCACCAATGATCAGCTTTTGGCAATAGAAGATATTAAAAAAGACTTACAAAGTGAATTGGCTAAAAGACGTGTGGTGATGGGTGATGTGGGTTGTGGTAAGACTTTGGTTATACTTGCAGCAAGTTTACTAGTGTATCCCAAAAAAGCTATTTTAATGGCTCCAACTAGTATATTAGCTGAGCAAATTTATCATGAGGCAAAAAGACTTTTGCCTGATTTTGTCAATATTTTGCTTTTAAAAGGGGGTAAAAAAGACAAAGATCTTCTAAGACAAAAAGAACAAGCTCATTTTATCATAGGCACACATGCATTAATTCATCAAGAAGAATTAGAAGCGGTGTTGATCATGATAGATGAACAACATCGCTTTGGATCAAATCAAAGACAAAAAATAAGCGAATTGAGTAAAAATTCTTATCATACTCCGCATATTGTACAGTTTTCGGCCACGCCGATACCAAGAACCTTGTCGATGATACAAAGTGAACTTGTTAATTTTAGTTTTATTAAACAGATGCCCTTTAAAAAGGATATTAAAACCTTTTGTATCCAAGATAAGGACTTTAAATATTTATTGAAAAAAATTGATAATGAGTTAGCAAAAAATCATCAAGTGATTATTATTTATCCTTTAGTAAGCGAAAGTGAAAATATTGACTATCTCTCATTAGAACAAGCACAGGGGTACTGGATAAACAAATATAAAAATGTTTATGTTACGCATGGAAAAGATAAAAATAAAGATCAAATTTTGCAAGAATTTAGAGAAAAAGGTACGATTTTACTTTCTACAACTGTCGTGGAGGTGGGAATTTCTTTACCAAGACTAAGTGTGATTGTGATCGTTGGAGCTGAAAGACTAGGGCTTGCAACTTTACATCAACTTAGAGGAAGAGTTGGTAGAGTAGGGCTTGAGAGTTTTTGTTATTTGTATACTAAACAAAAACAAATCCCATCTCGTTTGCTTGAATTTGCTAAAACTTTAGATGGATTTAAAATAGCCGAACTTGACTTACATAATCGTTTAAGCGGGGATTTGCTAGATGGTAGAGTACAACATGGTAATCATTTTAAATTTTTTGATTTTGCAGATGATGAGGAGCTTGTTGTTAAAGCAAAAGAAAGCATAAAAAATATGGAAGTGGAAAATGGATAAGCATTTTGAAATTTTGATTTCAAAAGGAAAGAAAGAGTTTTTAAAAAAAGGAAATATTTTATTTTTTCAAGGTGAAAAAGCAAATAAAATTTATATTTTATTGAGTGGTAAAGTTCGTATATATAAAGTCAATACAAAAGGCTTTGAATTAACCTTGCATACTTTAACCCCGGTAAATTTTATAGCAGAAATGCCTGTATTTGAAGGGATTGACTACCCAGCGAATGCTATTTGTGAGCAAGATTGTGAACTTTGTGTGTTTGATTTTAATGAATTTAAAAAAATGTGTTTAGAAAATGGTGAATTTAGTTTTTTGCTTTTAACTTCATTGATTGGAAAAATTCGCATTCTAGAAAATTTTATCCGACAAAAATCTTTGGATTTGAAAACAAGATTGATTAGTTTTTTACTAGAAAATGAAGAAAAGCTGCAATATCTAAAGCAAAAAGAAATTGCCGTGATGTTAAATTTACCCCCAGAATCTTTATCGAGATTTTTAAAAGAATTAAAACAAAATGAGTTAATTTGTACAAATAAAGGTAAAATATCAATTTTGAATAAAGAAAAAATGCAAAAATTAATTAAGTCTTTTTAAGTCTTATTTGTTATAATAATATATTTAAAATATGGAAGGTTTTATGGATTTTGATTTTTTAATCAAGTTTAGCCCTATGTTTATACAAGCTTCTTGGCTAACTTTAAAACTTGCTATTTATGGGGTGTTTTTCTCATTTTTGGTGGGTTTGTTTTGCGTGGGAGTGAATTATTTTAAATTTTCTTTTTTAAATTATATTTGTAAATTTTATATCGAGTTTTCAAGAAATACGCCTTTATTGATCCAACTTTTCTTTTTATATTATGCCTTGCCTGAATTGGGAATTCAACTTAGTTCTTTTGCGTGTGCTGTTATAGGACTTAGCTTTTTGGGTGGTTCTTATATGGCTGAAAGTTTAAGAGCGGGTATGGAAGCAGTAAAAAAACAACAGTATGAATCAGGACTTTCTTTGGGTTTAAGCCAATGGCAAAATTTTCGCTATGTGATCATGCCACAAGCTTTAGGGGTAGCCATGCCAAGCATTAGTGCAAATATCATTTTTTTACTGAAAGAAACATCGGTTGTAAGTATTATCGCTTTAGCAGATTTGGTGTATGTGGCTAAGGATCTTATAGGGCTTTATTATAAAAGTAATGAGGCTTTGTTTGCTTTAGTGCTTTGTTATTTGATTTTGATTTTGCCTATATCGTTAGTGTTAAACCGCATAGAAAAAAGGTTGAGTTATGTTTGAAATTTTAAACCAAGATACCTTTTTTAGATTAGCACAGGGTTTAAGGGTTACGCTTGAGCTTTCTATTGTAAGTGTTTTGATCTCTTTGTTAGGTGGTTTATTTTTTGGAATTTTAATGCATTTAAAAAATAAATTTCTTTATGCATTTTGTCGCTTTATGCTTGAGTTTGTACGTATTATGCCTTTGATTGTTTGGCTTTTTATCGTACATTTTGGTTTAGCTAAATGGTTTGGTTGGCATTTGAGTGCGGTGGGTTCGAGTATTATTGTTTTTAGTATTTGGGGTGTGTTTGAGATGATGGACTTAGTGAGATCATCATTAGCAAGTATACCAAAACATCAGTATGAATCAGGACTTTCATTGGGTTTTAATAAATTTGAAGTTTATCTTTTTATTGTTATACCTTTGTCACTAAGAAGATTGTTGCCAATGAGTATTAATCTTTTTACAAGAATTATTAAAAGTACTTCAGTGATTTATTTAATCGGTGGTATAGAGCTTATTAAGGTTGGTCAACAAGTAATAGAATTAAATTTATTTCAAAATTCTTATGCAGCTTTTGTGATTTATGGTTTGATTTTATTGATTTATTTTATATTATGTTACCCTTTGTCGGTTTATTCGAAGTATTTAGAGAAAAAATGGAGTTAATATGAGTTTTTTAAAAATACAAAATTTGCAAAAATATTATGAAGATCATCATGTTTTAAAAGATATTAACTTAGAAGTAAAACAAAAAGAAGTAGTAGTGATACTTGGCCCAAGTGGTTGTGGAAAATCCACACTTTTAAGATGTATTAATGGTTTAGAAGAAATGGCAGATGGAGCTATTTTTGTAGATAATGAAAAGATTGATAAAAACTATAAAAAGTGGACGCAAATTCGCCAAAAAATAGGCATGGTATTTCAGTCATATGAACTTTTTGACCATTTAAATGTAGAGCAAAATATACTCTTGGGTCCTTTAAAGGTGCAAAAACGAAAAAAAGAAGAGGTGTTGGAAGAGGCAAAGTATTGGCTTGAAAGAGTAGGGCTTTTGCATAAACTAAAGGCTTATCCTAAAGAGTTGAGTGGTGGACAAAAACAACGTATAGCCATCGTTAGAAGCCTTTGTATGAATCCTGAAATCATGCTTTTTGATGAAGTAACAGCAGCACTTGACCCTGAGATTGTACGTGAAGTCTTAGATGTGATCTTAAATTTAGCAAAAGAAGGTATGACTATGTTGATAGTAACACATGAAATGGGTTTTGCAAAAGCTGTTGCTGATAAGATAGTTTTTATGGATGAGGGAAAGATAGTCGAAATTTCAGATCCGAAGGAATTTTTTGAAAATCCTAAAACAGATCGTGCGAAGAAATTTCTCAATTTGTTTGATTTTCATCGTTGATTTTATTTTTTTAAAAAAAATATTTAGAAAAATAATATAAGGTTTCAAAAATCAAATTTAAATATAAGGATAAAAATATGAAGAAAATTTTTCTCTTATCGTTTTTTATGGCGCTTATATTAAGTGCATGTTCAAAATCTAATTCTAATGAAAACACGATAGAAAAAATCAAAGAACAAGGTGTGATCCGCATAGGTGTATTTGGGGATAAACCTCCTTTTGGTTACTTAGATGCACAAGGTAAAAATCAAGGTTATGATGTGTATTTTGCAAAGCGTATTGCTAAGGAACTTTTAGGAGATGAGTCTAAAGTTCAATTTGTTTTGGTCGAAGCGGCTAATAGAGTAGAGTTTTTAGAGTCTAATAAGGTTGATGTGATTTTAGCAAATTTCACTAAAACCCCAGAAAGAGAAGCGGTGGTGGATTTTGCTTTACCTTATATGAAAGTAGCACTTGGAGTTGTAGCTCCTAAAAATTCAGATATTAAAACCGTAGATGATTTAAAAAACAAAACTTTAATCATCAACAAAGGTACTACAGCAGATGCGTATTTTACAAAAAATATGCCAGAAATTAAAACCATTAAATTTGATCAAAATACAGAAACTTTTGCAGCTTTGATTGGAAAAAGAGGTGATGCATTAAGCCATGATAACGCATTGCTTTTTGCGTGGGCAAAAGAAAATCCAAACTTTGAAGTAGTGATTAAAGAACTTGGAAATCATGATGTAATAGCTCCTGCTGTAAAAAAAGGCGATATGCAAATGCTTAATTTTATTAATGATTTGATTATTAAATTAGAAAGTGAACAATTTTTCCACAAAGCATATGATGAGACTTTAAAACCTTTCTTTGGTGATGATGTTAAAGCTGATGATGTTGTGATCGAAGGTGGCAAAATTTAAGAATGCAAAAATCTTTTAAAAATACCATCTATGCATCTTTAGGTGGTATTTTAGAATTTTATGACTTCGTGCTTTTTGTTTTTTTTGCAAATATTTTTGCAAAAATCTTCTTTCCTCAAAATGATGATTTTTGGCCTTTGGTGAATACTTATATTGCTTTTGGAGCAGGATACTTAGCTAGACCTTTTGGAGCTGTTATAATGGCACATTTTGCAGACACTAAAGGTCGTAAAAATGTTTTTTACATCAGTATGCTTTTGATGGTGATACCTAGTTTTATTTTAGCGTTTTTGCCAACATATGAAAGCATAGGTTTGTTTGCTACTTTTTGTCTTTTTGCGATACGAATTTCTCAGGGATTAGCCATTGGTGCTGAAGTAAGTGGAGCATGGATTTTTGTGAGCGAGTTTGTAAGTAAAAAAAGAATAGGCTTAGCTCTTGGGTTTATTTCAGCGACTTTAACTTTAGGTTTGTTGCTTGGAAATTTAGCCACTTTGATGGTGTATGAATTTTTTACTCAAGAAGAGGTAGAAGCTTATGCTTGGAGAATTCCTTTTATTATTGGAGGATTTTTTGGAATTTTGAGTTTATTTTTAAGAAATAAATTAAGCGAAACTCCAGAATTTCAAAAAATCAAACAGTCTAAAACACTTTTGAAATTCCCACTTAAAAATGCGATAAAAACTCACAAGTTGAGTATGTTAGTTTGTATGCTTGAAACTATTGTATTGACAAGTGGGGTGGCAACTTTAATGATATTGCCTCAGTATTTTGAAGGTTTATTAAATATAAGTAAAAATACTGCATTGTATTATCAAAATTTTGCCATTCTTGCGGTGATTTTTGGTGCTTTGGTGCAAGGTTTTTTAAGTGATATTTTTGGTGCTTTTAAAACTTGTATAGTTTTTAGTATTGCCTTGGGATTGTTTGGATTTTTATTTAGTTTTTACAATGATGATTTTATATATTTTTACTTATTGGCTTGTTTTGCGCAAGGTATTATAAGTTTTGCTCCTATTTTTATGACCCAAATTTTTAATGTAGAAGTAAGATCAAGTGGACTTTCTTTTGCGTATAATATCTCATATGCATTTTTTGGGTTTGTTACACCTTTATTGATCAATGCTATTTATAAAGAATATATGTTTGTTTATATGATTTTTGTGATGCTAGTAAGTTTTGTGAGTATGGTATTGGTTTTTAAAATTTTAAAGAGTAGATCTTATAGTGCTTTGTAGCACTATAAGATTTTACCACCATAAACCTGCTTTTAAATAAACAGCATGTGATCTTGTTCGGGTATTGAAAACGCCACCATAGTTTAGTGATAAGTCGATATTGTTTGCTATTGCATAAGAAAGTCCAACTTGAGTGTAGGCAAACCATTTTGCTGTGGAAATGTCTTCTTCGTTTTTGTAATCTGCTAGTTGTATAGTAGTGCTATCAGCATCATTGTAAAGGTTGATCAATCCACCTACTGAAATGGTTGAGCGTACTTTATCACTCCATGGCTTTTGCCATTTTACTGCCATTGTGGTATCTAAAAAATTAACTTGCGATGCGTAATAATGCTCTTTTAATCCGTTGATATGTCTTATAGAGAAATTTTTAAAACTCATACCTTGATAATTTAAACCAATCTCAGGTGAAAGCATTGAAATGTTTGCTGTATCATAAAGGTTAACACCTATTTTGATATCACCACCATAGCTAAATGATTTAGAGTTTGATTTTGCTGATTCGGGTAGTAGTTTGTATTTTTTATCGATATCAATTTGAGTGTAGTCAAATTTAGTTCCAGCGCTTATAAAAAATTCTTTAATACCATCTCGAGCAAAAATATTATAATAGCTTAAACCACCATAATAAGTTGTATCATCAAAACTAAGTCTTTGCTTGCTTTGAACTCTATCTGCGCCCTCATATCCAAGATATACACCTAGTATACCATCATCGCTTGATAATTTTTTTTGAACCCCTGCTAAAATACCACTAGTGTGGTTTTTGATTTTACCTAGACTTGGGCTTATGTTGATGGTTGAGTAGCTATGATAAGGAATGGCAAAGGTAAAATACTCGCTATCGTAGTTTTTGTGTGTTAGAAAAGTTTGATCAAGTTCGTTGATCAAATCAGCATTATTACCATAACTTTCGTTGTGTTTTGAGTTATTCATATTATCTACTTGGCTAAAATCTGTTCCAAATGTTTTACCATTGATATCTTTTAGCATATTTGAGATATTAATCGCTCTTAATCTTGCAGAGTAGATAGATGATTTTATTAAGGTTTTACCTGATGTTTCATTATTGTTTACCTTGACTTTGTATTGTCCTTTTTCTCCAGTGCGAACAAAATCAAAAAGCCCTGTAATATCTTCGAGGTTATTAATGGTAATACCTTGTCCGTTGTTAACCTGATCGCCTATGGCTTCACCATTTTTGTTAGCAACAAAGGTGTTAGAATTATACACCACATTAACTTTGGTTGTGGAGACAACAACTTTTTCTACATGAATTCCATTAATATCCCCATCAACGATAATGGAGTTTTCTTTTCTTTCTTCGTCTGTAGTATACTCTGTGTTATCAAAAAACCAACCTTTGATATTGGTAGTTGCACCTTCTTTGTTTTGGATATGATAACCGTTAGTTTTACCTAAATTTCCATTAAAACCTTTATGGTTATTTGTTGGGGTCGGGGTAAAGTTGTTGATATTTACTGTGCCTTTGTTATTGATAATACCACCTTCAATATTACCATGGTTGGTAATATTGATACTTCCGCCCTCATTGTTAATGCTTGTTAAAATCGTACCTGTATTTACAAATTCTTGGATGTCCCCTTTGCTTGTGATAGATTTAATACTTCCACTATTTACAAGAGTATTCATATCTCCATTAATACTAAAATCATTTTTAATCGTACCGGTGTTGGTAAAATCTTTAATATTTCCTTTGCTTGTAACAGAGTTTATATTTCCTGCATTTGCAAAAGAAACCATGTTTCCATCAATACTAAAATCACTTTCAATCGTACCTGTATTTACAAATTCTTGGATGTCCCCTTCACTTTTGATATTTTTGATATATCCTGTGTTTGCTAAGTAATCAACCTTGCCTTGTTCTTGTATAGAAATACCTTCTTTAATAGTTCCATTGTTGATAATATTTTGCGTGTGAGAGTTTTTACCTAGATTGATATCTTTTTCGATTATACCATCATTGATGATATTGGTAATTTTTGCATTATTTTGAATGTTTTCTTTGATAGAGCCTATATTATGAATCGTATCTATAAAACCATCGTTTTTGATATGCCCTTTGATGGTTCCTTTATTGTATGCTAGATAGATTGTGCCTTGATTTTCTATAGATTCTAAGGAGGCTTTTTCGTTGTTGTGTATTGCAGAGATCATTGCTTCTTGATTTGAGTTGAAAATACTTCCATTGATAGTAGAGTTGTTATAAATTCCAGATTGCTCTCCTGATATTACACCTTGGTTGGAGATGTTACCATCAATTAGGTTGTTGTTAAAAATACCATATTTTTTACCTAGGATAGATGCATTAGCACCTAAGGAGATGTTGCCATATATTTGACCGTTATTTAATATACCAGAGTGCTTTATGCCTTGTATAGAACCACTTTGTAGATCAATGCTAGTTGTTTTGTTGTTTTTATCACCTATGATTGATTCGTTATTGATACCATTTTGACCACCTTGGATGAGTGAATCACCCTTAAGCATGATACCTTTGATCGCTGTTGGTTTGCTTTCATCTTTACTTTTTTGAAGATAGATACCATTGGCATTTTCGCCTATGATATTTCCACTATTAATGATATTTTCGATATTAAATTGATCAGATCCGTTGCCATTGCTTGCAATGTTGATCCCGTTGTTTTTTCCATAGATAAGATTTTCATTTTGGATAGATTTTATACTAGTTTTAAGATTGTTTGTAGAGTCCTTATTAAACTTTAATTCTATACCATCTTTAGCACCGTGAATATTTCCTTTGTTGTGGATATTATCTATGCTAGCGCCAGTGTTTACGACAATAGCACTGTTTCGTATAGAGCTAATTTCACCTGTATTATCAATGGTATTGATACTTGAATTAGTGTAGTAAAAATCACTATATAAGCCTATACCTGCTTCTGTTGTTCCTTGTATGATTCCATTATTACTAATTTGACTAATACTTCCACCATGGATGTATACGCCTTTAGTTCCTTTTATAATCCCATTTGCTTGATTGATTATGCTATCTATTTTTGCAGAGTGTCCAGAGACTTCAATGCCAGAGTGAGCAAGCCATGGACCTTGATATATGCCTGTTCCTATAATCTGCCCTGAATTAACCAAGCTTCCAAGGTGAGACTCATCAGAAACCTTGATACCATTCGCACCTTGTATTTTTCCTTGATTATGAATGCTATCAACCTTAGCACCTCTTTGTATGCCAATGCCTACATCATTTGCAATAATATTGGAATTTTTATGATTAGTGATAGTGCCTATTTTAGAACCTTTTCCGTCTAGATTGATTCCTTTGATAGCTTGAATATTGCCATAATTATGTATATTATCAATCGTGCCTTTATCATGTACTTCTATACCTGCGTGTTTGCCTTTTATATTGCCATGGTTATAAATAGAACCTACGCTAGAATTGTTAGTAACATCTATACCGTATTTACCACCATGAATTAATCCATGATTATTAATGGTGTCAACTTTTGAATTATGGGTGATATCAATGGCCACTTCTTTATCGCCTTTAATGGTGCCATTGTTGTTGATGTTGTTTACTGTTGAACCATTAGAAATTTCTATACCATCTTCTCTTCCATTGATGAAACCATTGTGTTTGTTGTTGATATTTGCAACATTAGAATTGTTGTTGATACTGATACCATTTTTGTTACTTGAGAGTATTTTAGAGTTATTTTCTATACTAACACCAGTTTTTTTGTCAATGGTAATAGCATCACTGTTGCGTTTATCAACCTCTATGCTTCCATTGATCCCGATGATGATTTTTTGATGATCGTTGGGTTTTATGGTAGAGGTGCATTTTTGATTAATATCAATAATGCCGTTTGCAAAGCAAAGATCAATTGCATAAATATTATTTACCAATACCATACTTAAAACTAGAGCCGATTTACGCTTTGATAAAATGTTGTAATTTTTCATGTAAATATTCCTTAGTTTTTTTGAAAATTGCTAAATTAAACTTTAATGATTCTACAATAAAATTTGTTAAAAGAATATTAGTATTTTTTTGTAGTAAAAACATTTTAATATAAATTTTTATGAGCTTTTTAAATTTGCTATAATTATATTTTAAAAATTAGAGGGTTATATGAATAAGATTTTATTGTTAGCTGATGGACTTTTTGCGAAAGATTTTTTAAGAAAAATTCATAGCAATAAGACCTTTAAAGAGAATTTGTGTGTTGTGTATTATAATGATGAAACAGTAGATTTAGACTTAGAAAATGAACAAATATCTTTTTTTAAGTTTGATCCTACGAGTTTAATTAAGTTGGAGAATTTATTCAAAGAAGATTTTCATCAAGCTATTATTTGTATGCAAGAAGAAGCAGATATGTTGGCTTGTTATAAAAATTTAAGAAAACTACAACCAAGATTAAATATTGTGATTATGGATTTGTGGAATACACAAATTGATGATAATTTTTGCGAAGTGATTAATGTTTATGATACTTTAAGCATAAGACTTGCAGGTTGTTTAGATAACATGCCTTCCATGGCGCAGTTTATAGGACTTGGACAAGGTGAGATTATGGAGGTGAGAATTCCTGCAGGGTCAAGTTTTGCTTATAGACATATTAGTTCGATTAGTCAAAAACGCTTTAAAATTGTAATGGTGTATAGAAATAACGAATTTATACTAGCAAGACCGGGGTTGATTTTGATGCCAAATGATAGCATTTTAATCGTAGGCGATCCTAAGGTTTTGCAAAGTGTTTTTACAAATGTTAAAACAAGTCTTGGGCGTTTTCCATCTCCATTTGGTGATAATATACTTTGTTTTATTGATATGAAAAAAATGAGCGAATTTGCCATAGAGAAGCTTATTTTTACTAGTTTGCTTTTGCATACTAGAATTAATAGTAAAAAACTTTATTTTAAAATCATCAATCCTACTTTAACTCCTATGTATTATAAGCTTAAAGCTTTACATAAAAATAGTATTGAAGTGATATTTGATCATGAAAATACTAATATTAAAAATATTAAAACATTTGTAGAAAATACCAACATAGGTTTACTTGTGATAGAAGATTATCTCTTTGAGAAAGAAAAAAGCTTTCTTTTTGGTTTAAAAATTCCTGTGTTAAAAGCAGGAAAAGGAGATTTTGCAGATCTTAAATCTTCAGTGGTTTTGAGTTCTAATTTTGAAGATGTGGAAGGGATTGTTTCGATTATGCTTGATTTTAATAAGCAAATTCAACTTGGACTTTCTTTATATTATTATGCGTTAAAATTAAACAAAGCAGAAATTTTTGAATATCATCAGTATTTTGAAAGTCTTTCAAAGCTACATGATGAAAAATTGCTTTTAGTGGAAGAAAAAGAACACAACCCTATTAATAAATTTTCCTACAAGCAGAATGTATTGCATTTTGTACCGTTTAATGAAAAAATTTTAGGAAATAATTTTAATAAAATTTTAAAAACAGATTTAAATACGATATATTATAAGATGAATAAAAATTATCAATTATTTATACCATCATTGTGAGAATAGCATGCAAGTTAGAGTAAATTTAGGTGAAAAGATAAGTTATAATGTATATATTAATGAGCTTAAGCAGCTAAAATTTGATACTAAAGTAGTGGTTTTAACCAATGATTTAGTGGCAAAACTTCACCTTGATGTACTTTTAGAGAAAATTCAAGCTAAAGAGCTTTTTGTAATTAAAATTCAAGATGGAGAAGAGTACAAAAACTTACAAACTATCGAGTATATTATAGATCAAATGTGCCATTATCAACTAGATAGAAAAAGCATATTGATAAGTTTTGGTGGCGGTGTAGTTTCTGATATGGGTGGTTTTGTAGCAAGTATTTATCAAAGAGGGATAGAATTTATCAATATCCCTACAACTTTACTAGCATGTGTAGATGCGAGTGTGGGTGGTAAAACAGGTGTGAATAATCTCTTTGGAAAAAATCTTATAGGAAGTTTTTATCAACCAAAAGCGGTTTATTGCGAAAGTGAATTTTTAAAAACTTTACCTTCAAGAGAACTAGCTGCGGGTATGGCTGAATTTATTAAAATGGCGGCGGTATTTGATGATAAGATGTTAGATTTTTTAGAAAATTTAGATAAAAAAAGATTTTTAAACGGAAGCTTAGAAGATGATATTTTAGCTCAGATTATTCAAAAAAGCATCGAATTAAAAGCCAATGTAGTTTCGCAAGATGAGAAAGAAAGTGGGCTAAGAATGCTTTTAAATTATGGTCACACTTTTGCACATGTAATTGAAAACCAAACAGGTTATAAAAAGTATCTACACGGAGAAGCTGTTGCTATGGGAATGCATATGGCAAATATTTTAGCGCTTCGTTTGGGCTTGTTAGATTTACAAGAATGCGAAAGGATTAAAAAGCTGTTGCTTGAGTTTAATTTGCCTGTTGATTATTTAGTGCTTGATGTTGATGAGTTTTATAATGCTTTTTTTATGGATAAAAAAACACATTTTAAAAAAATTAACTTTATCTTGCTTGATGGTCTTGGAAAAGCTTGTATTAAAAATGATATATCTAAAGAAGATGTTTTAGAAACTTTAAAGGTTTTTGCATGAAAAAAATTATTTTGATTTTATTTTTACCCTTTGTGTTGCTTTTGGCACAAGAAGATTTGGATCATTTAAAGCAAAAATTAAATGAAATACACAATAATCTTGCTTATAATACCTGGGTGATTAAATATAATAATTTTAATATTTATAAAAAAACACAAGCAGAAATTTTGGCTTTAGAAAAGGAAAGTTTTAAAGCAAATGAACGCAATAAAAGCATTATTGAAAGACAAATTTTAACTTTAAAAGAAAGACTAGAGCTTTTAAGTGAGTATAAAAGCACTAATTTTTCAAAGATGATACTAGCTCCCGAAGAGATTGAAAAAATGGATAAAATCACCAATCCATTGGCGATTATTTCGGCGTATTCGCATATTAAAAAACTTAAACGTGATAAAGAAGAGTATATTAATCTTTTAAACAGCTTTAAGCAAACCTTAGATGATCTTATCAAGGAAAATGTTTTGGTTGCAGAGGTGGCAAAACTAGAGCCTAATAAAGAAAATAACGAGTATTTAAGAATTTCAAATCAAATGGTTAGAGATTTTTCGCAGACTTTGCGTTTTGGTGAAATTTCTTACTCAGTATATGAAAAGAAAATTCAAGAAGAAATCGAAAAAACAACTGCTTCAATTAAAATTCAAGGTGTGAGAGCTTTTAATATTGTCTTAGCTATCGTGATTGTGGTTGCTATAGCTTTTTTACTTAAATTTATAGCAAGAAAATACATTGGCGATAATGATCGTTTCTACACAGCAAATAAAATTATCAATTTTATTAATATTAATTTGATTATTTTGATTTTGCTTTTTGGTTATATAGAAAACATTAGTTATTTAGTCACTGTGCTTGGTTTTGCTTCTGCTGGTTTGGCTATTGCGATGAAGGATATGTTTATGTCTATGCTTGGTTGGTGTGTGATAGTCTTTGGTGGAAGTTTTAGAGTAGGCGATAGGGTGAGAGTTTTTCAAAACAATACGCATTATATTGGCGATATCATTGATATATCTTTTTTAAGGATTACATTATATGAAGATATCTCTTTGCTTACATATACTGATAACCGAAGAAGTGGAAGGATTATTTTTATCCCAAATAATTTCATTTTTACTAATTTAATATCCAATTACACTCACCATGGAATGAAAACCATATGGGATGGACTAGATATCACTTTAACATTTGATTCAAATCATCAAAAAGCTTTAGAGATTATAGAAGAAATTGTAGTAAAAGCTTCTAAAGGTTATACCAAAATTGCAAAAGAATCTATGAGCAAGCTTAGAAATGAATATAGCATTCGAAACCCTAAAGTTGAACCTAGATTTTTTACATTTTTAGAAGGTTATGGTATGAGAATTTCTGCATGGTATATGACTAATTCTTATGCGGCTTTAGTTTTAAGGAGTAATATAAGTAAAGAAATTATCAATGAATTTAACAAACATGATGATATTAAAATAGCTTATCCATCGCAAAATTTATACATGGCAAAACATGAATTTATAGAAAATAAGGAAAATATTTGAAAAAAAAAGTATATTTTAAAACTTTTGGTTGTAGGACAAATATCTATGATACGCAGTTATTAAAAACCTATATCAAAGATCATGAAATCACACAAAATGAGCAAGAAGCGGATGTGATAGTGGTAAATTCTTGTACAGTTACTAATGGTGCTGATAGTGGGCTTAGAAGTTATATTAATGGTGTAAGAAAAAATGGAGTTAAAGTTATACTTACTGGATGTGGTGCGGTAAGTAAAGGGAAAGATTTTTTCGACAAAAAAGAAATTTTTGGAGTTTTAGGAGCTTCCAATAAAAATAAAATTAATGAGTTGATTTCACAGGATAAGGCCTTTTATGAGCTTGGTAATTTACAATTTATTGATACAAAAATTGTAAGTAATTATGAAAATCATACTAAGGCATTTGTGAAAATTCAAGAAGGTTGCGATTTTGCTTGTAGTTATTGTATTATCCCAAGTGTTAGGGGAAAGTCAAGAAGCGTACCAAGTGAGGAAATCGTAAAACAAATCAAGCTTTTAGCGCAAAATGGATACAGTGAAGTAGTTTTAACAGGTACTAATATAGGAAGTTATGGTTTAAAAGACAAAACAACACTTGGGAAACTACTACAAGATATAGGAAAAATCAACGGCATAAAAAGAGTAAGACTTGGGAGTTTAGAGCCTGCACAAATTGATGCGAGTTTTAAAGAAATTTTAGATGAACCGTGGCTTGAGAAGCATTTGCATATTGCTTTGCAACACACTCACGAAAAAATGCTACGCATTATGCGAAGAAGATCACACACACACAATGATTTAGCATTGTTTAATGAATTAAGTCAAAAAGGCTTTGCTTTAGGAACAGACTTTATTGTAGGACACCCTGGCGAAAGTGAGTTGATATGGCAAGAAGCCTTGAAAAATTTTAAAGAATTTAAATTGACACATATTCATGCTTTTGTTTTTTCACCGCGTGATGGAACGCATTCTGCTTCAATGAATGAGAGAATTAATGGCGATATAGCTAAAGAAAGACTCAATACTTTAAAAGATATTGTTGCAAAAAATAATTATGAGTTTAGAAAACAGCAAAAAAATAGCTTAGAGGTTTTAGTCGAAAGCAAGAAAGATGAATTTTATGAAGGTTATGATCAGTTTTTTAATAAAATCAAAATTGTAAGCAAAGAAGATATTGCTAAACAGTGGGTAAGTGTTGAAAATTACGAATGTAAAGAAGATTGTAATTATACAAGGTTAGGGGATGAAAAATAAAAAAATTATCTTAGCTTCGTTTTTATTACTTTGTGTTTTTGTGGTGGTTGCGTTGATAAAAAATCAACCTGATTACATTAGCAAGGCAGCTTATGAGGAGCTTTTGGGGCAAAATTTAATTGAAAATGTCATCATAGAAAATAACGAAGTACTATTAAAAACCAAAGAAGGGAATTTTTTAATCGCCAAAGAACTTGTAGACTTAAATACTTTGTGGCAAAAAACTCCTATTGAGCATGCTAAAGATTATAATACCAGTGAAATAGTTTTAATTGTTATTTTACTTGTTTTTTTAGTAAGTTATGTATTGTTTTTAAATAAGAGAAATAAAGACAGACAAAATTTACTTTCTTTGGAAAAAAATATTTTAGAAAAAACTGAACAAAATACCACTATACAAGATGTAGTTAGCGAAGTGAAATTTAAAGATGTAGCCGGAGTGGATGAAGCCAAAGTAGAGCTTTTGGAAATTGTTGATTTTTTAAAAAATCCTCAAAAATATAAAGATTTTGGTGTAAAAATGCCAAAAGGCGTTTTGTTGGTAGGGCCTCCTGGTGTGGGCAAAACTCTAATCGCTAAAGCAGTAGCCGGTGAAGCAGGGGTACCGTTTTTTTATCAAAGTGGGGCTAGTTTTGTAGAAATTTATGTAGGTATGGGTGCAAAAAGAGTAAGAGAGCTTTTTTTAAAAGCTAAATCAAAAGCACCTAGTATTATTTTTATAGATGAAATTGATGCAGTTGGTAAAAGTAGGGGAGATTTTTCAAATGTAGAAAGAGATAATACTCTAAATCAGCTTTTGACACAAATGGATGGTTTTGAAGATAATAGTGGCGTGATAGTGATGGCTGCAACTAATAAAATCGACCTTATGGATAGTGCTTTGTTAAGATCAGGACGCTTTGATAGGAGAATTTTCATATCTTTGCCAGATTTTAAAGACAGAATGCATATTTTGCAAAATTATATGAAAGCAAAAAAATCAAGTGTAGAATTAGAAAAAATTGCAAAAGCAAGCGTGGGTTTTAGTGGAGCGGCTTTAGAAACTTTGGTAAATGAAGCAGCGATTAATGCTATAAGGCGAAAATCTGATATGATTGAAGAAAATGATTTTTTTGCAGTACTTAATAAAGTTTTAATGGGTAAAAAAAAGATTTTTTCTTTAAGTGATAAAGAAAGAAAAATTCAAGCTACATATCAAGCAGCTAAAGCCTTGAGTGCTTTTTATTTTGATGTGAAATTTGAAAAGATTACTTTGATTGAAGATAGATTTAAAGAATATGAAAATACGATTAAGTCAAAATCAGAATTGCTAAATAAAATCAAAGTTTTTTTAGCAGGATCTGTTGCGATGGAACTTATTTTTAATGAAAGCTATACTAATGCTCAAAGTGATCTTTTAAAAGCTAAAGAGTTGTTTGGTTATATGGAAAGTTTTGCAATGGCAAATGAAGGTTTATTGCAAGAGCAAAAACAAGAAGTAAAAGAGTTTTTGGAGTTAATGAAAGAAAAAGTAGTGAAATTAGCCAATATGCTTTTAGAAAATGAAAAGATAGAAAAACAAGATATAGAAAAAATTATAATGGAGTAAACAATGGTAAAAATAGGAATTTTAGTACTTTCAGATAGGGCAAGTAGTGGAGTTTATGAAGATAAATCCGGTATAGAGATAGAAAAAATTTTAAACTCATATATTAAGAATGAAAAAGAATTTTTTTATGAATTAATTCCAGATGAATATGAACTTATTATAGAAAAATTAAACTATTTAGCAGACGATGTAAAATGTGATTTGGTATTTACCACCGGGGGCACGGGTCCTGCTTTGCGTGATGTGACACCAGAGGCAACTGAGATAGTGTGCGATAAAATGCTTCCAGGTTTTGGTGAATTAATGCGTGCTAAAAGCTTAGAGTATGTTCCAACAGCTATACTTTCAAGACAAAGTGCAGGGGTTAAAGGAAAAACACTGATAGTAAATTTACCAGGAAATCCAAAAGCTATAAGAGAGTGCTTGGAGCCAGTTTTTCCTGCGATACCTTATTGTGTTGATTTAATAGGTGGGGCTTATATTGAAAATAACGAAGAGGTTATTTCGGTTTTTAGACCAAAGAAAAAGTAAGTCTTTTTGAGACTTACTTTGTAGTTTGATAGCCTTGTGATAAAAGGGCATTCATGCCACCTTGTAGGTTTATCACTTCTATACCGTTTTGACTTAATAACGCTGAGGCTTTAGCGCTTCTTGCTCCACTTTTGCATACCAAAGCAATAGGCTTTGTGCTTTTTAATTTTTTAATTTCTTGTAAGAAATTTTCATTTAAGGTGCCATCTTCTTTATAAAAGCTGATTTTAGCTGCATTTTTAATTATACCTGTATAATCCCATTCTTTTGGTGTTCTAATGTCAACTACTTGGTAATTTTTTAAAATATCAGCATTGATGTTTATGTTTTTAACTTCTGCAAAAGCAATGCTAATACATGC
Organism: Campylobacter sp. 2014D-0216; assembly: GCF_014931215.1. Lineage (NCBI taxonomy): Bacteria > Pseudomonadati > Campylobacterota > Epsilonproteobacteria > Campylobacterales > Campylobacteraceae > Campylobacter > Campylobacter sp. 2014D-0216. The sequence goes on from NZ_CP063089.1 coordinate 748,539, forward strand.
TATGAGAGTAAAAAATATTTTTTTCACTTTAAATATCCTTTTTTACTGCTTCATAGCCTTGCGCTAAAAGCGACACCATGCCACCATCAAGATTGACACATTCTATACCTAAAGCATCTTCAATCATAATAGCGGTGTGTCTACTTCTTGATCCTGTAGCACATACAAAAGCGATGTTTTTATTTTGATAATCTATTCTTGATTGAAATTCTTGTATGAAATTTTCATTCATAAAGCCATTGTCATCACAAAGTGCGATTAATTCTGCTTCTTCTATTACACCGCTTCTCCACTCACTCGGAGTTCTTACATCTATAATGCAATACTCTTTTAAAATATCTTTAGAAATTGCAATATTTTTCATTTTTCTAAAGCCTTAGAAATGATAGTGTTTAACGCATTATTAAATTCGCTAGGATTATCTATACCCATACCTTCGCTTAATTTAGCCATATTTAAAAGAATGTGTGCCATTTCGCTAGCAAGTGAGTCATTGTCTTTTAAGGCTTTTAAAATTGCATGATTAGGATTGATTTCAAGTATAGGTTTTACTTGTTGTTCTTGACCCATTTGTTTAAGAATTTGTTGCATAGCAAAATCTGGTTTATTTTGATCATAAACAATATAACTTGGACTATTAGAAAGTCTTTGACTTAATTTAACTTCTTCCACTTCATCTTTTAAAACTTCTTTAATTTTAATGAGTAAAGGTGCAAATTCAGCCTTTTGCTCCTCGCTTGTTTCTTCACTTGCTAAGTGATTAATAGCACTAAATTTTAAACCTTCAAATTCATTCATCATAGGCATAACTATGGTGTCGATTTCTTCATCAAGCAATAAAACATTGATATTTTTTTGTTTATAGCTTTCAAGTAATGGAGAGTTTCTTAATAATTTTTCATTTTTACCGCTAATGTAAAAAATTTCATTTTGACCTTCAGCTAAATTTTGTTTGTACTCTTCAAGATCGATTAATTCTTCTTTGTTTGAGTTTTTAAAATATAAAAGTTTAGCAATTGCGTCTTTGTTTTCACCAAAACCATATAAACCTTCTTTTAAAACTTTTCCAAAATTTTCATGGAATTTAAGATAATTTTCTTTGTCTTTGTCTTTAAATTTCTTAAGTTCTGCTAGGATTTTTTTAACACTTGCTTCTTGGACGCTTTTCAAAATTCTATTTTCTTGTAAAATTTCACGACTAACATTAAGCGGTAAATCCTCTACATCAATAATACCACGTACAAATCTTAGGTAAGTTGGTAGCAATTCCTTATCATCATCGCTGATAAATACGCGTTTTACATATAGTTTTAAACCGCTTTTATAATCCACTCTATAGAGGTCAAATGGAGCTTGTGCAGGTATAAAAAATAAAGAATTATACTCTATAGAACCTTCAGCTTTTGTATGAATATAAAGCATAGGTTTATTTGAATCATGGAAATTTTGCTCATAAAATCTTTCATAATCTTGTGCTTTTAAATTTGCTTTGTTTTGTCTCCATAAAGCACTTGCGGTATTGATTTGAGTATTTTTTAATTCTTTTTTAGGTTCTTTTTCGCCTTCTTCTAATGGTAAATACTCTTCTTTCTCCATAAAAATAGGAAATTGAATATGGTTAGAGTATTTTTCTACTATACTTTCAATGCGATAAGAATTTAAAAATTCCTCATCTTTTAGATGTAAAGTAATACAAGTACCTTGTTCATCTTTTTTTGCTTCTTCGATTTCATAGCCACTTGCATCAGAAGTCCAAAGATAAGCTTGCTCTTCTAAAGCTTTTTTGCTCAAAACTTCTATTTTAGAAGCTACCATAAAAGCAGAGTAAAAACCTACGCCAAATTGACCTATTAGTTGTGAATCTTTTTTTGCATCACCGCTTAAATTTTCTAAAAAGCTTTTTGTACCACTTTTAGCAATAGTTCCAAGATGATTGATTAAATCTTCCTTGTTCATACCTATACCATTATCACTAATGGTTAGAGTTTTTGCTTCTTGGTTGAAATTGATTTGAATTTTTGGTTCAAATTTTAAATTTTTATATGCATCATCACTGACGCTTAAATAGCTTAGTTTATCAAGCGCATCACTTGCATTTGAAATCAGTTCTCTTAAAAAAATTTCTTTGTTTGAATACAAAGAATGTATCATTAATTGTAAAAGTTGATTAACTTCGGTTTGAAATTGCATTATATCTCCTTTATTTAAAAATTAAAAAGCCAAGCCATACAGCTAAAAGGCAAAGACCTATGTTTAACACAACATTTAATACAAAATGTAAATAATCCCCACTTTGTAAAAAAAGTAAATTTTCATAAGAAAAAGTAGAAAAAGTTGTAAAAGCACCCATAAAACCTGTACTTAAAAAACTTTTAGTGTGGATGTTAATGCCTTTTGAATTAGCATAAGAAAAAAACAATCCTATTAAAAATGAACCTATGATATTAACCATTAAAGTGCCATAGGGAAAGTTGTGTGGAATGATTTTATTGAAGAAATTACTAGTTAGCATTCTTGCAATTGCTCCTAAAAATCCTCCTAAGCCCACTGCTAAGATTGTCGTGATCAATTTTGCAACCTTTCTTTATCTAATACAGCCTGCATGTCTTTTCTAGTTTGTTCAAGCCAATTTTCTTTGCTAGTATCTACAAGGTCAAGAAAAACAACTTTTAAAACCCCACTATTGGCACTAAAACTTTGGGTATCTAGAATTTTAGCTGAATCAACAATCACTACGGGTTGAACTTTTAAATTCAGTTTTTCACTTAAAATTTTAGCTCCAACTTTAAATTTTAAAAGTTGTGGTGTTTTTGATCTTGTACCTTCTGGGAATATAGCTAAAATTCTATCTTCATTAAGTCTTTCTTTAGCTTCTTTTAAAAGCTTTACTAAACCTTTAGGACTTCTATCAATACAAATGATTTTGGGTTTTTTAATTAAAGTTTTAAAGATAGGAAGCTCTCCTAATTCTTTTTTAGCTATCCAAGAAATATTTCTAGGACTTAAATCTTCCAAAGCAACGATATCTAGCATACTTTGGTGGTTAATAAGAAGCAAATTAGCCTGCGGGTGCATTGATCCTTGAGTTTGAATTTGATAGTTTATAATGTATTTTTGTAGCTTCGCCCAAGTTTTTCTAAGTTTCCAAATTTTTTCTTGAGAATGCATTAACAAAAATGCTATACATAAAAAAATGATAGAAAAAATAAATTCTATCCAAAAAATTAAAGCCTTAAATCTTTGATAAATTTTCACTTTTAACCCAGCCTATTTTTCCATTTTTAAATAAAATTTTTCGGTATTCATTTCTTGAGTCGAGTACTTCTACTTCTTGATTGTATTTGCCTGAATAAAAATGCGTTGAATTAAGCGTTGGTAATAGCTGCACCTTGCTTTCTGCTTGTAATACTGCTTTGTAAATGTTATTTTGTGCTAAAAAACTTGCAATTAAAGCTAGTATAGTTAAGCCTAAAGCCACATAGCTTTTTTTGAAAACAAACCATAAAGCAAAAATACCACTTAAACTCCATAAAATTACTTGTTTATAAAAGTTAAAATCATTAGTTTTTGGATTTAAATCACTTTGTGTGCTAATGCTATCTTCTTTTAGTTCTATTTTTAAAGAAAAATCTTTTAGTTCTTTAGAATTTAAATTAAAATAAGAAAAATCAAAACGAGTTTTACTTTTATCTAAGATGGCATAGTAAAAACCACTTTGCTTTTCAAAATCTCCTTTGATAGCTTCTACACCTTGTTTTTGTATGTCTTTGATATTAAAACTTGCTAGATTGGTATTTTCCCCCACAAGCTCTATAAATAAAATCATATTATCATTGTCAAAATTACTTGCTTTAATCTGTTTTACTTCAAGATTGCTTGCAACAATATGAGAATATTTATTTGAAGGAGCATCAATTTTAATAAATTTAATAGGTTTGATAATCAAAGAAGAACTTTGGAAAATATAATCATTCCTACTCAAAGAAACAATGATTTTGTTTAAATTAGCATTGAGGCTTTTAGCTTCAAACCATAATTTTGTATGGTATGAATTTGCTTTTTGCTCCCAAATAGGATTAGGATTAATCCAAAGCATATCTTCATTTTTTTCAAAGCTTACATTCAAATCAAAGCTTGCATTGGTTGTGGTAATTACCTCAAGGTCTATTGCAAAAGCTTGATCAATATAAGCTTCTTCAACATAATCTTTTGCGTTTAATACTAGTGATCCTTGAGGGATAAACTTTTCCTCGCTAACTTTATTTTCATAGTTATTCTCATCACTAGGTGCAATAGTATTATAAATTTGCTTAGCTTGATCATCAAGCATATTATAGTTTTTTTCTAAGGTTTCATAATCTTGAAAAACACTATTTTCTTGAGCATAAAGATGAAGAGTAAGTAAAAATATACAAAAAACTTTGAAGGTTTTTAGCAATTTAAAAATCCTTCAAACATTTTAAGTCCTACTTTTGATCCTAGTATTTCATCGCACATTCTTTCAGGGTGTGGCATTAATCCAAATACTTTTTTATTTTCATCACAAATTCCAGCTATATCGTTCAAAGAGCCATTTGGGTTGTTTACATATCGTAGTAAAATCATATCTTTATCTTCTAGCATTTTGATACCATCTTCGCTATTAAAGTAGTTTCCTTCACCATGTGCAATAGGAAGTTCTATGATATCATTTTTTTGAAAATTCTTTAAAAAAACATTTTGGTTTGAGACTACTTGTAATTTTTGCATTTTAGAAACAAAACTTAAGCTATTGTTGTGCTTCATAGCTCCTTTTAAAAGCCCAAGTTCAAGTAAAATTTGAAAACCATTGCATATCCCTAAGACATATCCGCCTTTTTGCACATGTTCTTTTAGTGTTTTCATAGCAGGAGCAAGTTTTGCAATAGCTGCGCATCTTAAGTAATCTCCGTAAGAAAATCCACCTGGTAAGACAATTAAATCTGCGTTAAAATCCTGTCTTTCATGCCAAATGATTTCAGTTTGAGCACCTAGCTTTTCAAAAGCATAAGCTGTATCAAATTCACAGTTGGTTCCAGGAAAACGAATGATAGCTACTTTCATAGTATTATCTCATAATCTTCTATCACAGTATTTGCAAGTAATTCTTTGCACATTAAGTCTACTTGTTTTAAAACCTCTTCTTTATCTTCGCAAGCAATATCAAAACTAATTTGTTTTGAGGTTTTTACATTTGCAATATTATTAAAATCTAAAGAGTGTAAAGCTTTTTCTATAGCTTTACCTTGAGGATCTAAAACCCCATTTTTCAGTGTAATGTTTACAGTTACTTTCATTATATTTCCTAACTTAAAATTCTTTTTAATACTTCTTCATATGCCATTTTAACATTGCCCAAATCCTGTCTAAAACGGTCTTTATCTAATTTTTCATTGGTTTTGCTATCCCAAAATCTACAACTATCAGGACTGATTTCATCTGCTAAAATCATATTCCCTTCGCTATCGATGCCAAATTCTAATTTAAAATCAATCAGTCTCAATCCTTTTGCTTCAAAGAATTTAACTAAAATAGAATTAATATGTCTTGCGGTGTTTTTGATTAATTCTAGGTCTTTTTCGCTTTTGACTAAATTTAAAATCAAGCAGTGTTCATCATTGATAATAGGATCACCTAAAGCATCATCTTTATAGCAAAACTCAACTAAAGCAAAAGGCAAAACTGTTCCTTCTTTGATACCTAGTCTTTTGGTTAAAGATCCTGTTGCTACATTTCTAGTGATTACTTCAATAGGTATAATATCGCATTTTTTAACGATTTGTTCTTTTTCGCCAATTGTTTCTATTAGATGGGTTTTAATGCCTTCTTTTTCTAAAAGATGAAAAATTTCAGTGCTAATTTTGCAGTTTAATGCACCTTTTCCTGCTTCATTACCTTTTTTTTCTGCATTAAAAGCAGTTAGATCATCTTTAAATTCAGTAATGAGAATATTCTCATTATCTGTTTTAAACATTTTTTTACCTTTACCTTCGTATAAAAGTTCTAGTTTTGTTGCCATATTAGTCTCCTTTTGTGATGTTTAGAATTTTGATCGCATCAATTGCTGTTTTTAATTGTATGTCATTTTGAATTTGCTCTTTGGTAATGATATTTTTATCTTCTTTAGTATTTTTTTTCTTTTCTTGGTGTCCTATTTTATCTAGTTCAGCTTGCAGGTGTTTTTTAAGGTCGCTTTCTTTGATTTCAAAACCTTGATTTTCTTCTTTGCTTACTTTACCTGGAAATACTTCTATATCAGGACTAACCCCAACCGCTTGTATGGTTCTGCCGCTTGGTAAGTAGTATTTTGCAATGGTTAATCTTAATCCTTCTTTGCCTTTTTCATCCATAGGTAAAATAAGTTGAACACTACCTTTACCAAAAGTTTTTTCTCCTATGATGATCGCACGTTTAAAGTCTTGAAGCGCACCGCTTACAATCTCACTAGCGCTAGCACTACCGCCATTTACAAGCACTACTAAAGGTGCGTTGGTGATTTTTTTGCTAGGATTTGCTTTAAATTCTACATTTTCGCTTTCTATTTTGCCTTTTTGAGAAACAATCACGCCCTTATCAACAAAAAGATTAACCAAGCCAACTGCTTGATTTAAAATTCCACCTGGATTAGTTCTAAGATCAAGTATAATTCCTTTTGCATTAGAGTGTTTTTTTATGGCCTTACCTGCTTCATCTACGACATTTTTGTCAAAATTGGTTACTCTTAAATAGAGTAGATTTTCATCTTCGATTAATTTAGCATAAACACTATCAACCTTGATGATATCTCTTTTTAAATTAACATCAAACGGCTTAAGGTCGCCTTTTCTATAAATAGTTAAAGTAACTTTGGTTTTAGGCTCTCCACGCATTTTTGATACAGCTTCATTTAAAGTCATACCTAAAGTAGATTCATGGTTGATTCGCAAGATGATATCATCGGTTTTTATACCCGCTTTATCCGCTGGACTTCCTTCAATAGGAGCTACTACGGTGATTGCACCATCTTTTTGGGTGATAGTAAAACCAAGTCCACCAAATTCCCCGTTAGTTTGTTCTTTAAGTTCTTTATAGCCTTTTTCATCTAAAAAAGATGAGTGAGCATCCAAGTTGGTTAATAGGCCTGCTATAGACTTATCAACCAAATCTGTATAATTTACATCATCAACATAATATTGCTCGATAATAGACATAGTTCTTGTGAGTTTTGATAAAGCTTCTATTTTCTTTTCTGCTTCACTTGGTGCAGGGTTTTTAGCCTGTAGATTGGTAAAAATAAAAGAAGCGGTTAATAGACTACAAAGACTTGCTGCAATAATAAGATTTCTTTTTGTCTTCAAAGGAAAACTCCAAAATTAAATATATGAATTCATAAAAATAAATTATCTAATTTTATTGATTTTTGCTTAAAAAATCGTAAATATACCAAATATTTTTATGATATTAGTGTAATAATATAAAATAATATTTATAAAAATAACTAAATAAACTTGACAATATAAGACTAAAGTTATATAATATTTTTCATATAAAGTAATAAAGGAGTAACAATGGCAAATATACAAGATTTTTTAACAGACTCTATGCTTACTAATGTAGAAAGTGCGATTTCTTTGGCCATTCATTCTAAAAATAGCGAAATTAAACCCTTACATTTGCTATGGGCTTTAAGTGTTGATAGTTCAAGTTTGCTAAATCAAGTTTTTAATAAATTAAATATTTCAAAAGAAGCTTTTGAATTAGAGGTAAAAAGCAAAATCGCTTCTCTTCCTACAAGCTCAAATGTTAATAAAGATAATATTAAATTTTCAAATGATTTTATTAATTCTTTAGAAAAAGCAAAGGGTTTGGCTTTAGAAAACAAAGATAGTTATTTAGCCGTAGATATGTGGCTTATTTCGGAAAGTTTTAATGAACCTATAAAGAGTATTTTGTCTAAGTTTGTGGACTTGAATGAATTTAAAAAAGAATTAGAGTTGATACGATCGGGTGCTAAGATAGATACTAAAACAAGTGATGAGACTTTAGACTCTTTATCTAAATTTGGTATTGATTTAACTTTAAAAGCTTTAGATGGAGAGCTTGATCCAGTAATAGGTCGAGAAGAAGAAATTCAAAGATTAATGCAAATTTTAATAAGAAAAACAAAAAACAATCCCATCTTGCTTGGTGAACCTGGTGTGGGAAAAACTGCGGTGGTAGAGGCTTTAGCACAAAGAATAGTAAAAAAAGATGTTCCGACTTCTTTACAAAATAAAAAAGTTGTTGCACTAGACATGAGTGCTTTAATAGCCGGAGCAAAATATCGTGGCGAATTTGAAGATAGATTAAAGGCTGTGGTTAATGAAGTAACAAAGCATAAAAATATTATTTTATTTATTGATGAAATTCATACTATAGTAGGTGCTGGTGCAAATGAAGGCAGTATGGATGCGGCAAATATTTTAAAGCCTGCATTAGCAAGAGGTGAGCTTCATACCATAGGAGCTACTACCTTAAAAGAATATAGAAAATATTTTGAAAAAGATGCAGCTTTGCAAAGGAGATTTCAGCCTGTAAATGTAGCCGAACCAAATGTAAATGAAGCTTTGGCTATGCTTAGAGGGATAAAAGAAAAACTAGAAATTCATCACAATGTAACCATCAATGATAGTGCTTTAGTGGCTGCTGCAAAATTATCTAAACGCTATATCGCTAATAGATTTTTACCTGATAAAGCGATTGATTTGATCGATGAAGCTGCGGCTGAACTTAAAATGCAAATAGAAAGCGAGCCAAATTCATTAAGAAAAGTTAGAAAGCAAATTGAAAGTTTAGAAGTAGAAAATGAAGCTTTAAAAATGGAAAACAATGAAGCTAATACAAAAAGACTAGAAGAAATTAAAAAAGAATTAGCAAATTTAAAAGAAGAGCAGATTAAGCTAAATACTCAGTTTGAGAATGAAAAGGCTGTTTTTAATGGCATTAGCTTAAAGAAAAAAGAAATTGACAGTTTGAAAAATGAAGCAAATTTTGCAAAAAACAAAGGTGATTTTCAAAAAGCAGCTGAGATAGAGTATGGTAAGATTTTAGAGTGTGAAAAGGAAGTTTTAAATTTAGAAGAAAAATGGAAGCAAATGACACAAGAAGGGGTTTTGCTTAAAAATCAAGTTGATGAGGATTTAGTAGCTGGAATTTTAAGCAAGTGGACAGGTATAAGTGTGCAAAAAATGCTTACTTCTGAAAAACAAAAGTATTTAAATATTCAAGAATATTTGCAAAAAAGTGTTATAGGTCAAGATGAGGCTTTAAGTGCCTTGGCTAGAGCTATTAAGCGCAATAAAGCAGGGTTGAATCAAGCTGGAAAACCTATAGGAAGTTTTTTATTTTTAGGGCCAACTGGAGTGGGTAAGACAGAAAGTGCTAAAGCCTTGGCTCAATTTTTATTTGATGATGAAAAGGCTATGGTGCGTTTTGATATGAGTGAATTTATGGAAAAACATAGCGTATCAAGACTTTTAGGAGCACCTCCTGGATATATAGGACATGAAGAGGGTGGGGAATTAACCGAAGCAGTAAGAAGAAAACCTTATAGTGTGATTTTGTTTGATGAAGTGGAAAAAGCACATAAAGATGTATTTAATATACTTTTGGGAATTTTAGATGATGGTAGAGCTACAGATAGCAAAGGTGTTACGGTTGATTTTACTAATACTATTATTATTTTAACTTCTAATATTGGTGCTAATTTTATTATGGAGCTTAAAGGAGACGAAAGAGATAAGGCGATCAAAGAAGCACTTAGAGGATTTTTTAAGCCTGAATTTTTAAATCGTTTAGATGATATTATTACGTTTAATCCTTTAGGAGAGAGCGAGGCGGTTAAAATAGTTAAACTATTATTTAATACCCTGCAAAAAACTCTTGCAAACAGAGGTATTCAGTCGAATTTGAGTGATGAGGCAGCTAGTTTGATTGCAAAGATTGGTTTTGATGTAGATTTTGGTGCAAGGCCATTAAAAAGAGCTTTATATGATATGGTTGAGGATAAACTAAGCGATATGATTTTATCTGATGAATTAAATGAAAATGAAACCATTTTTATAGACTCAAAAGATGATTCTATTGTAATTACAAAAAAATAAGCAAGTTTATACTTGCTTATTTAGAGTAAATTTCTCCTATTAACATTAAATTGTAAACATTTTGTATTTTTGTTTAATAAATTATTATTTTTTTATCTATTCTTAACAATAAATATTTTAAAATCTTTAATGATATTTTTAAAAATTAAGGAACAACAAATGAGTGATTTGGATATTTTTAATCGCCGTTTAGATGCATTAGAAAAACTTCCTCTTTTGAAAAATGAGATTTCTATCTCTAAAGCCTTAGAACAATCAGGCTTTTCAAGAAGAGATTTTATGAAATGGGCTAGTGCGATGACTGCATTTTTAGCATTGCCTGCTAGCTTTACACCTGTAGTTGCAAGAGCTGCTGAGCTTAGCGATAGACTTCCGGTGATTTGGCTTCATATGGCTGAATGTACAGGCTGTTCTGAGAGTTTGTTAAGAAGTGATGCGCCTACAATCGATAGTTTGATTTTTGATCATATTTCTTTAGAATATCATGAAACTATAATGGGTGCAGCAGGTTGGCAAGCAGAGCATAACCTTGAATCTGCCATGGAAAAATACAAAGGTAGATATATCTTAATGGTAGAAGGTGGTATACCAACAGGTAATACAGAGCACTTTTTAACTATAGGACCGCATGGTAAAACAGGAAAGCAAATAGCACAACAAGCCTGTGATAATGCTTTGGCTATTTTTGCTATAGGAACTTGTTCGGCTTTTGGTGGTATTCAAGCTGCAAGACCTAACCCGAGTAATGCAGTTAGTTTAAGTAAAGTTACAAACAAAACAGTGATCAATGTTCCAGGTTGTCCTCCAAGCGAGAAAAACATCATTGGTAATGTGATTCATTATATACTTTATCAAACATTACCAGCACTTGATGCTTATAATAGACCAAAATGGGCTTACGCTTTAAGAATTCATGATCTTTGTGAAAGAAGAGGGCGTTTTGATGCGGGTGAGTTTGTGCAACAATTTGGTGATGAGGGTGCAAAAAAAGGATATTGTTTATATAAGGTAGGTTGTAAAGGACCTTATACATTTAACAATTGCTCTAAAGAAAGATTTAATCAGCACACTTCTTGGCCGGTGCAAGCTGGGCATGGCTGTATAGGTTGTTCTGAACCTGATTTTTGGGATACTATGGGGCCTTTTGAAGAGGTAATGGCAGGAAGATTATTTGATACTGTTTATGGTTTGGGTGCAGATAGTATTTCAGATAAAATCGGTATAGGTGTGCTTTGTGTAACAGGCGTTGCTGTTGCTGCGCATGCTGTGATTGCTTCATTAGAAAAGAATAAGGATTAAGAATGTCAAAAAGAATTATTATAGATCCACTTACTAGAATAGAAGGACACTTAAGAGTTGAAGTAGTGGTTGATGAAAACAATGTCATCAAGGAAGCATATTCAGGATCAACTCTATGGAGAGGTTTGGAAACAATTGTTAAGGGGCGTGATCCAAGAGATGCGGGCTTTTTAACTCAAAGAATTTGTGGGGTTTGTACTTTTTCACATTATAGAGCAGGGATTATAGCGGTAGAAAATGCTTTAGGTATTACTCCGCCATTAAATGCAGTTTTAACTAGAACTTTAATGAATGCAGCTTTGTATATGCATGATCACCCTGTACATTTTTATCAACTGCATGGGCTTGATTTTGTTGATGTTGTAAGTGCTTTAAGCGCTGATGTAAAAAAAGCAAGTGATGAAGCGTTCAAATACACTGATGTGCCTTATGCAGCAGGTGCAGATAAGCTTTTAGAAGTACAGCAAAGATTAAAAGCTTTTGTAGATAAAGGTAACCTTGGGCCATTTGCAAATGCTTATTATGGACACGCAACTTACCGCTTTACTCCTGAGCAAAATCTTATCGCACTTTCGCATTATTTAGAATGTTTAAGAATTCAAAGAACAATTGCCCAAGCAATGGCAATTTTTGGTGCAAAAAATCCTCACCCTCAAAGCTTAACAGTCGGTGGTGTGACTTGTGTTATGGATCTTTTAAACCCTTCAAGAATGGCTGAGTATATGACTAAATTCCAAGAAGTGGCTGATTTTATTAATCGTGCTTATTATCCGGATTTAATCATGGCAGCAAAAGCTTATTCTAAAGAAGCGAGTGTTTTAAATGATGTGGGCGTTAATAACTTTTACACCGAAAGAGAATTCCAAGTTTCAAGTGATGAATGGTTGTTTGAAGGCGGTATTATTAGAAATGGTGATTTGAGTAAGGTGGAAGAAGTAGATGAAGCTAAAATCACTGAAGAAGCTACAAGAGCTTGGTATGCAGACAATGAAGCCTTACATCCTTATGATGGTAAAACAAATCCAAATTATACTGGCTTAGTTGATGGCGAAAGTATTGATGATAAAGGCAATATGGTTCATAGTAAAGTGTTTGATACTAAGGGCAAATACAGCTGGATTAAAGCTCCAAGATATGAAAACTTGCCTATGCAAGTTGGACCATTGGCTAACATTTTAGTGAATTATGCTAAGGGTAATCAAATTGTTGTAGAAGCAGTTGATTCATTCTTAAAAGCAACTAACTTACCAGTTCAAGCACTCATGAGTACTTTAGGAAGAACGGGTGCTAGAGCGATTGAAGCAAAAATCATTGCAGATCACGGTTTAAAAGCATTTAATTCTTTGGTTGAAAATTTAAAAACAGATGAAAGCACTTGTGCTACTTATGTGATCGATAAAAACAAAGAGTATAAAGGTAGATTTATGGGAAGTGCGCCTCGTGGTGCATTAAGCCATTGGTGTAGAATTAAAAATGGTGTAATTGAAAATTGGCAAGCAGTGGTGCCTTCTACTTGGAATGCAAGTCCAAAAGATGCAAATGGAGTAGGTGGGAGCTATGAGCAATGTCTTATTGGTATGAAACTAGCTGATGTTAAACAACCTTTAGAAGTTATAAGAGCAATCCACTCTTATGATCCTTGTATTGCATGTGCTGTGCATGTGATGGATACTAAAGGTAATAATCTTAGCGAGTATAAAGTAAATGTAAATTTATAAGGAAAGGACTTTAGTATGGATTCTAAACATTCCTTAAAATCAAATAGAAAGGCCGAGTATGAATTTAGCATCGGTCTTCGTTTTACGCATTGGTTAAGAGCGATTGCGATCGTGATTTTAGTGGGAACTGGATATTACATTTCTTATGTGTTTCAAGCTCCTTCTATTTCATCTGAGCCAACTTTATTCATGCAAGCAAAATACCGTATGGTGCACCAAATTTTTGGTTTTATTATGATAGCTTGTGTGCTTTTTAAGACGTATTTGTTCTTTTTTGATCCAAAAAGTGCAAATGAAAGAAGAAGTATTAAAGATATTTTTAATGTAAAATTATGGATAGAGCAAATTAAATTTTATATTTTCTTAGGAAAACATCCTCATTTACAAGGCGTGTATAATCCTTTGCAATTTGCGACTTACTTTTTCTTTTATCTTGTAATGTTTGGGCTGATTTTAACCGGTTTGATTCTTTATATGCATGTGTATCATGAGGGTTTGGGTGGATTTTTATATGACATTTTAAGACCTGTTGAAGTAATGTTGGGTGGTTTAGCTGATGTTAGAACCTATCATAGAATTTTAATGTGGGTTGTGTTGATTTTTGTGCCAGTGCATATTTATATGGCTGTATTTAACTCGGTTAAAGGTAAAGATGGTGCTTTAGATGCTATCTTTAGTGGTTATAAATTTGTAAGAGAAAATCATTGAAACTTTTAGTTTTAGGCATTGGTAATATCATGTTTGCAGATGAGGGCTTAGGCGTTCATCTTTGCAAACTTTTAGAAAAAAACTACAGATTTTATCATGAAAAGGATTCGGTAAGTTTTGTAGATGGTGGAACATTGGCTTTACAACTTAGTTATATCATCGCTGATTATGATGAAATGGTTGTGATTGATTGTATAGCAGCAGATGATGCTAAAATCGGAGATATATTTTTCTTTCCTTATGATGCAATGCCAAAAAAAGTAAATTGGAGTGGTAGTGCGCATGAAGTTGAAATGCTACAAACTTTACAGTATATGGAGCTTATGGGGGACTTGCCTAAAACTCAAATTTTAGCTTGTGTGCCAAAACGTATAGAACCCTTAAGTTTTGAGCTTTCCAAAGAAGTCTTGGCTGCTTTAGAAAAAATGGAGAAAATTTTACTTGATTTTTTAGAGAAAAAAGGCTTCACTTATGAGAGAATTGCAAACCATGATATACAAGAGCTTGCTTTAAGCTCTTATAAAAACTAGACTAAGTTTTGCTTAGTCTTTAGTTTTATTAATCATCAAATTTTTGTCCTAAGAAATTTCCATTCATATCAGTATAAATTTCCATCATATTGTTGAGTTTAAATTTATAACCTTGAATTTCTTTCTCAACTTTGATTACGCTTGCGTTTGGGTGCATTTTTTTAATTGTTGCTAAAACATTTGGACTTAAAAATGATGTGTCAATTGGTCTATATTTTGCATCAATTTCTTTCCAATCACCATTTGTGAAAAACTCAAGTTCTGTGCCATTATCAAGGTATACATCAAAACTATCAATATCTTGTTTTACTAAAGCGATATTAGAGCCTGTAAAGTGTTTTTGTATGAAGTTTTTAGAGTTTGCTGGTAGAGCGTTAACACCTACAACAATATCTTTAGCAAAAACACAACTTGCTAGGGCTAATGTTGTTAAAGCTATTTTTAATTTCATTTTTTATCCTTTAAATTGAATTGTTTGTGAAATCATAATAATATTAAGTGAATTTTGTGTGAACTTTGTTTTTTTAAAAAAAATAGCAAGTATTTAATTGTATAATGATAAAAAAGTTTTAAAGGATAGATAATGTATAGGTTTGCACCATCGCCTACTGGAGATATGCATATTGGAAATTTAAGAGCTGCTTTGTTTAATTACATTAAAGCACGACAAGAAAATACAGATTTTATTTTACGTATTGAAGATACAGATAATGCTAGAAATATTGCCGGAAAAGAAGAAGAAATAAAAGCAATTTTAAAAGAATTTGGCATAGCTTGGCAGCATTATTATGTGCAAAGTGAGAATTTAAAATTTCATCGTCAAATGGCTTTAAAATTAGTGAGTGAAAAAAAAGCGTTCGCGTGTTTTTGTACAGAAGATGAGTTAGCCCATAAAAAAGAACTAGCTAAAAATAAAAATCAAGCTTACAGATACGATGGCACATGCGAAAAACTTGCAGATATTGATGTATTAAATTGTGAAAAACCTTTTGTAATTCGCCTTAAAAAACCACAATCACAAATGCGATTTACTGATTATATTAAAGGTGAGATTAGCTTTAATCCTGAAGATATTGATAGTTTTGTGATTATGAGAGCAGATAAAACCCCAACTTATAATTTTGCTTGTGCGGTTGATGATATGCTTGAAGATGTAAGTTGTATTATAAGAGGGGAAGATCATGTTTCAAATACTCCTAAACAAGAGCATATTAGAGCTAGTTTGGGTTATGATAAAAGCATGACATATGCACATTTGCCTATCATTTTAAATGAAGAGGGCGTTAAAATGAGCAAAAGAGAAGCGCATTCTAGTGTTAAGTGGATGCTTGATCATGGTTATCTTGCAAGTGCTATTGCAAATTATTTGATCCTTTTGGGTAATAAAACTCCAAAAGAAATTTTTACTTTGGAAGAGGCTATAGAATGGTTTGATTTGAAAAAAGTTTCAAAATCTCCAGCAAGATTTGACACAAAGCGTTTAATGCAAATTAACCGTGAGCATATTAAAATGTTAGATAATACACAGTTAAATACTATGCTTAATTTAGACAAAGATGTAGCAGAGCTTGCGAAATTTTATACTCAAGAAGCTAGCACACTAAATGAAATCAAAGAAAAAATTCAAGCTATTTTCGCAAGTAAAAATTACCATGAATTTGAAAACGAATGTGGTTTAATCAAGGAGGTTTTAAAAGATTTGGATTTGCCACAAAGCTATGAAGAGTTTAAAAAGATTTTAATGGAAAAAACAAAACTAAAAGGTAAAAATTTCTTTATGCCCTTGCGTTTAGTGCTAACAGGGGTTACCCATGGGCCTGAAATGAGCGAAATTTATACCTTAATTAAGCCATTTGTTAAAGAAATCATAAAGGAGTAAAATGGGAATTGGAACAAGTTTGATTGTATCTTTGGTGCAAATTTTTTCTTTGGTAATTGAAATTTATGTGTGGGTTATAGTTATTGCAGCATTGATTTCTTGGGTAAGACCTGACCCATATAATCCTATTGTACAAATTTTATATCGTTTGACAGAACCTGCTTATACTTTTGTAAGAAGGTTTATCCCAACTAGAATAGGAAGTATTGATTTAGCACCCTTGATTATTATTTTGGGGTTAAAATTTATTCAAATATTTTTATCAAATTTAATTTTAGGAAGTTTATAAGTGTTTAAAAAAAGTGTGATTTTATTACTAGCTGGAGCGGTTTATGCTAATTGTGCGATGTATTCATATGAAGAATTAGAGCAAAAACCCAACTCTTTGGCTAAGGATTATTATTTATATCGTTTGTTGGAAAAAAATGAATTTAAAAAAGATGAAGTTGAAGGCTTAAAGGAGCATATTTATCGTTATGCTGGGCGTATTAAAAATGCTATTGAAGCTATTGTGCCACCTTTGGGGTATAATAAAGAATACGAAGCTTGTTATAAATTTAACACTCAAAATATCTTAGATGCTAATACAACATGTCAGCTTGTAAGATTAAATAGTCTAACCTTTATACAAGATCTAAATAGCACAATACGCAATGCAATGAAAAAAAATATTCCACAAGATAATCCTAATTTAGCAAAACTTTTAGAGGCTTTTGATGCAAAAGATCCTTTAAACTATGCGATTTTAAACTATGATAGTGCTAATTTTTACAAAATTTATGACTTTACAAAAGATAAAAAAGACTTTTTCTTGGAAAAAGATTTTGTCAATGAATTGGCCAAAGAGAAAGAATTTACAAATTTTGTAAAAGAAATTATCATTAAGAAAAAAAGCCCTTTGATTAGAAAATCTTTAGTTAATGTGGATGCGAATTTAAGTTTTCAGGATAATGCATTTTATCTAGGTGTGAATGCTATTTTAGAAAATGATGATCAAAAAGCATTAGAATTTTTTCAAGTTGCAAGAGATACTTTTAAAAGCAGACCATTGATAGATAATGCGGTTTTTTGGTTGTATTTGATTACTCAAGATAAAAAATACCTTGATGAGCTTGTAAAAAGTGATTCGCTAAATATTTATACTCTTTATGCAAGAGAACTCAAAGGAATGCCTTTACCTAAAATAGAAAAATTAAATCCTAAAAAGCAAAAAAATGACTTTGATATGAAAGATCCTTTTGTTTGGCAAAAACTAGCAAAAGAAGTCGCAAAAGGCACTCCAGAAGAATTAAATAAGCTTGCTAAAGACTTTTATACTAAAGACAATATCGCTATTTATGCGTATATTAAAGAAAGAGCGGAAAATTTTTCAAAGCATTATTTTATCATGCCTTATTTTGAATACTTAAAAGCGTATTCAACCCAAAGACAAGCGATGATTTTGGCTTTAGCTAGACAAGAAAGTCGTTTTATACCAACAGCAATTTCTACTTCTTATGCTTTGGGTATAATGCAGTTTATCCCATTTTTAGCTAACCATATAGGTAATAAAGAATTGCAAATTCCAAATTTTGATCAAGATATGCTTTTTGAACCAAAAACAGCTTATACTTTTGCAAACCATCATTTAGATTATTTAGAATCCAAACTTAATTCTCCGGTTTTTGTAGCATATGCGTATAATGGAGGTATAGGTTTTACCACGAGAATGTTAAAAAGAGATGATATGTTTAGAGCAGGAAAGTACGAGCCATTTTTATCTATGGAACTCGTTCCTTATGCTGAAAGTAGGGCGTATGCTAAAAAAGTTTTAGCTAATTATATTGTGTATTTACATCTTCTGAACGATAATACACCGATTTCGAAATTTTTTGAAACTTTGATTCAAAACACTGATTCTCAAAACACGAATAAACCTGCAAAATAGGTTTTTGAATTAATTCATCAAGGGTGATTTTGTAATAACTTGCATAATCACTTTTGATGATATACTTAAATAATTCATCATTAGGTTTTAAAGCGCTTATTGTGGTTTTTTCTCCATTAATTAAAATAGAAATTTGATCTTGATTGATATGAATGCTTGGTAAAAAGCTTAACACAAAAACTTCTTTTTGACTTTTTTCATCAAGAACAGGGTTTAAATAACTAAGCAAAGCCACTGTTCTGTTGTTTTTATAGTTAAAGTTGATTTTTTGCGCATACATGAGTGTTTGGCTTTTTAAATTCACCGTGCTTTGTTCTTGAGTTTTATTTGCGCATGCATTAAAAACAAAAGCAAGCAATATAATTGTAAAAAGTTTTTTCATAATTTTTCCTAATTTTTTCATAATTATAAGCTTTTAACTTTTAAAAAGATATAATTATACTTATTTTCTTTATATTAAGGAAAACATAGTGAAAAGATTAGCAATGGCCTTTAGTGGTCCTTCCAATTCGGGTAAAACTACTTTGATTACTCAAGTAGCTAAGCATTTGATGGGTCAAAATTATAAAGTTTGTATTATTAAGCATGATCCAAAAGACAAGGCAAGTTTTGATATCGCTAAAAAAGATAGTTTTAAATTTTTTCAAAGTGGCGCAGATGTGATGGTTTTAAGTCCTACAAGAACAACTTTATTTACACATTCTCCAAGCACTTTAGAAGAGGCGATTTCAAAATTAGATGATTTTGATTTTTTGTTAATAGAGGGTTTGAAGACTTTAGATATGCCAAGAATTAGTGTATTTTGTAAAGAGGTTGATGAGTCTTATTTTGCTTATTCTAATGCTATAGCAAGTTATGAAAAGATAGAAAATGAAAATTTAACTTGGCTTTGTTTAGATGATTTAGAAGGTATTTGTGATTTTATATTAAATAATTCAAAAAAAGTATAGGAGTGAAAATGCAAGAGATTATCAATGATATACAAAAGGCTGTGATTGAAATTTCTCATGAGCTTAGATATTTAAAAGATTTTGATTATACAAGTTCTCAAAATGCCACAGGAGATAACCAGCTTAAGCTTGATGTTAAAAGTGATGAGATTATTACTCGTGTTTTAAAACAAAGTAAAGGTATTAAAAGCTTAATTAGTGAAGAAAAACAAGATCAATTACTCATCAATGAAAATGAAAAATACATCATAGCTTATGATCCGTTAGATGGTTCGTCTTTGGTTGATGTAAATTTTGCTATAGGATCAATTTTTGCCATTTATGAGCATGAAGCGAGCGCTAAGAATTTAAAAGCGGCTGTTTATGCGATTTATGGCGTGCGTTTAGAGTTGATAGTTTGCATAGATACTCCTAAACTTTATAGACTTAATGAAAATAATGAATTTGTGTATGTGAAAGAGTTAAAACTCAGCGAAAAGGGCAAGCTAAATGCAAGTGGTGGAACACAAAAAAACTGGTCTAGTACACATAGAGACTTCATCAAAGCTTTGTTTGATGAGGGTTATCGTTTAAGATATTCAGGTGCAATGGTGAGTGATTTACATCAAATTTTACTCAAAGGTGGAGGTTTGTTTTCATATCCTGCAACTACCGATGCACCCAATGGAAAACTAAGAGCTTATTTTGAAGTGTTTCCTTTTGCGTTTATATTTGAAAAAGCAGGGGGATTTTCTACCAATGGTGTAAATGATTCTTTGCTGGAATTAGAATTTGATAAAATTCATGCAAGCACACCATGCTTTTTGGGTTCAAAATATGAAATTGAAAAATTAAAACAAGCTTACAAAGGATTTTGATGTCTGAAGTAAAAGATGAATTTGAACTAGCTTTAGAAGTCAAAAAAAATGAACTTGTAACTTGTCAAAATGCAAAAAATTTAAAATCTTGTTTGCCTTGTTCTATGATTTTTGAATGTGCTTTAAGAAAAGAGTATATTGATGCTGTTTATAAAAGCATGTCTAAAGGCAAAGAAGGTGGATTTGATTTTTAATTTAAAGGTAAAAAATGCGTTATATTACTACTCCTATATATTATGTAAATGATGTAGCACACATAGGCCATGCTTATACTACAATCATAGCTGACACTTTGGCGAGATTTTATCGCTTGCAAGGTCAGAAAACTTTTTTTCTTACAGGAACTGATGAGCATGGCCAAAAGATAGAACAAGCTGCTAGTGCTAGAAATTTCACTCCTAAAGAATATGCAGATGAGATTAGTACTAAATTTAAAAAATTATGGGATGAGTTTGAAATTTCTTATGATTATTTCATTAGAACTACAGATGAAAACCACAAATTAAGTGTGCAAAAAGCATTTAAAAAAATGTTTGATAAAGGTGATATTTATAAAGGTACGTATGAGGGTTTTTATTGCGTTTCTTGTGAGAGTTATTTTACTCAAACTCAGCTTGTAAATGAGTGTCATTGTCCAGATTGTGGCAAAAAAACACAACTACTGAAAGAAGAAAGTTACTTTTTCAAGCTTTCTAAATATCAAGATCAAATTCTTAAATGGTATAAAGAAAAAGAGCCGATTTTACCTAAAAATAAAGCCAATGAATTAATTCACTTTGTTGAAGGAGGATTAAAAGATCTTTCCATCACAAGAACAAGTTTTGAATGGGGGGTAAAACTTCCAAAAGAACTAAATGATGAAAAACATGTGGTGTATGTTTGGCTTGATGCTTTGATGAATTATGTGAGTGCTTTGGGCTATGGACTTGATGAAAAAAATATGGATCTTTGGCCTGCTCATATTCATTTTGTAGGTAAGGATATTTTGCGTTTTCATGCGGTGTATTGGCCAGCATTTTTGATGAGTTTGGAGCTTCCTTTACCTCAATTTATTGCAGCACATGGTTGGTGGACTAAAGATGGTGAAAAAATGAGTAAATCTAAAGGCAATGTGGTAGCACCTAAAGAAGTGGCAGATACTTTTGGTTTAGAAGCTTTTAGGTATTTTTTACTTAGAGAAGTTCCTTTTGGCAATGATGGGGATTTTTCACAAAAAGCATTGATTACTAGAATTAATGCGGAGCTAAGTAATGAACTTGGAAATTTATTAAATAGAATTATCGGTATGAGTGCTAAATATTCTCAAAATGTGATTGATTCTAAAGATGTGGGTTTGTATTTTACTCAGGAGTTACATGAGTGTAAAAAGTATTTAGATCATGCAATTAATGCTTTAGAGGGTATTCAACCAAATCGCTATCTAGAAGAGCTTTTTAAAGCCTTGTCATTAGCAAATTTATGTATTAGCAAGTATGAGCCTTGGAATTTAATTAAAAACAATCAAACGCAAAAAGCTAATGCTTTGGTAGCTCTATGTGCTAATATTTTAGCAAAGGTAGCTATTTTACTTTATGCGGCTATGCCAAAAACAGCGTTAAAAATCGCAAAAGCTTTAAATTTTGAAATTTCAAATGAAAATTATCAAAAATTAATTTTAAACTATCAATTATGCGATCTAAAATCTAGTACATGTGAAGCTTTATTTCCAAAAGTAGAATATACGCAAGAAGAAAAAAAAGAAGAAAAAAAAGAAGCTACACCAAGTTTAGCTCAGATTAAAATTGATGATTTTAAAAAAATCGAAATCAAGGTAGCCTTGGTAAAAGATTGTCAAAATATCGAAGGAAGTGAAAAACTTTTAAAATTTCAACTTGAGCTTGAAAATGGCGAACTAAGACAAGTGCTTTCAGGTATTGCTAAATTTTATAAGGCAAGTGAGTTGATTGGTAAGCAAGTTTGCGTGATCACTAATTTAAAAAAGGCTAAAATTTTTGGACACGAGAGCCAAGGTATGATTTTAAGTGCAGAAAAAGATGGAAAATTGGTTTTAATTAGTCCGCAAAGTTTTATTGAAAATGGAGCTTTAATAGGCTAGATGAATATATCTAATTTTTGCGAGCTTATTAATGCACAGGTTGTCAACTATGGTGCAACCTCTAGTGTGTATGATTTTAGTATAGATTTAAATAAAGTAAAACAAGCAAGTGCTTTTTTTGCTAAAAATCAAGAACAAGCAAGTTATGCTATAAAGCTTGGTGCTTATGTGATAGTAAGTGAAGAAAGATTAAAGCTTGAAGATGAGGATGTGTTTTATCTTCAAGTTGATGATCTTGAAGAAGCTATCTTAAGACTGTTTAGATTTTTATGCGAAGAAAAATCTTGTGAGTTTGTATATTGTGATGATGTGGAGTTGAAATTTGCTAAAGCATTTAATTTTAAAGTCTTAAGCTCTAATGTTTTAGTAGATTTTGAAAATTTAAAAAATGCTAAAGAAAGAACATTTTTTTGCTCTAGCAATGAGCAATTTATCTTAAAACTCAAATCAAATTTTCATGCTCTTAAGACTTGTGATTATGAAATTTTAGGTGCTAAGTCTTTATTTCAAACAAGTATACTTTGTAAAAAATTATATTTTAAAGATTTGAAATTTGCATTTTTTTACGCGGATATTTTTGCTAGTTTCATTGATTTGATAGAAAATCAAAAACTATCTTTTCATTTTAATGAAAAAAAACTAGAGCTTTTTGATGCGTATTTTTTAAATTCTCAAAATCAAATTTGTTCTTTTGGTGGTAGCTCTAGAGTAATTTTACTTGTAGAAAATGAAAAAGACTTTGAGTTTATCGCACAGAAACTCCAAGGTTTTAAGGGGTTTAAAACCGCGCTAAAAAATTCCTTGCTTTGCGATTTTTCTTATACTAATTTAGAAGAATTAAAAAAATTCTTTGATTTTAAATACTGCTTGATTAAGGAAAATAAAGAAGACTTTTTAGAATATTTTCTTTATAAAGAAAAAAATATAAGTCTTTTTGATTAAAAACTATCAAACATTATATGGTATATTTTTGATTTTATTTTATTAATA
Source organism: Campylobacter sp. 2014D-0216 (assembly GCF_014931215.1). NCBI lineage: Bacteria > Pseudomonadati > Campylobacterota > Epsilonproteobacteria > Campylobacterales > Campylobacteraceae > Campylobacter > Campylobacter sp. 2014D-0216. Next base: position 771,631 of record NZ_CP063089.1, read on the forward strand.
AGGTCAAAAAATGAAAAAAATTTTATTTGTTAGTTTAGTTGCAGCAGCTGCGTTAAATGCTGAAATTTTAGTTTATGGTCCAGGTGGTCCTGCTCCTGTTTTAAAAGAACTTGCTAAGGAATTTGAAGCAAAAAATGGAGAAAAAGTAATTATTAATGCAGGGCCAACTCCTAAATGGATCAAGCAAGCTAAAAAAGATGCGGATATTATTTACTCAGGTAATACTTCTATGATGGATGGCTTTATTAAAGCAATGCCAAAACAAATTAAAATCGAAGATGTGCAGGTTTTAAATGCTAGAGGTTCTGGTATGATTGTAAGAGCAAATAATCCTAAAAAAATTAAAAAATTTGAAGATCTTTTAAAAGATGGCGTGAATGTTATGGTGGTTGATGGAGCAGGGCAGGTTGGTTTGTATGAAGATATGGCTTTAAAAACAGGAAAAATTGAAAATTTAGAAAAACTAAGAAAAAATATAAAAGTTTATGCAAAAAATTCTAAAGTGGCTGTTGATGAGTGGAAAAATAATAAAAACATCGATGTCTTGATCATTTGGACGCATTGGATTAAAGCAGTGGGAGAAAAAGAAAATCGCTTTATTAAAGCAGATAAAAACTCAATCATATATAGAGCAGCTGAAATAGTTCCAACTCAAAAAGGACTTAAAAATCCAAAAGTAGCTGAATTTATTCAATTTACACAAAGTGAAGAAGCTCAAAAAGTTTGGGAAAAAGAAGGTTGGATAGCAAAATAATCCAAAAAGCATTTTACTTTAGTAAAATGCTTTTTTAGTGTTATTTTTCGTTAATCTCTGCCTCAATATTAATTTGCACTTCATCACCTAACGTTAGACTAGTGGTATCTGGAGCAAAATTAAAATCACTTCTTTTGATTTGACCTTGTAGAGTAAAACCTGCTTTTTCTTTGCCGCTATCTGTTTTTATAACTCCACCAATTTCGGTTTCTAAAACGATATCTTTACTTACACCTGCAATGTTTAATGCACCATACATTTTGCCTTTTTCATTGGAAATTTTTTCATACTTACTCATAGTGAAAGTGATATTTGGGTGAGCTTTTGCTTTGAAAAAATCATCTTGTTGTAAATGTGCATCTCTAGCTTTGTTTTCAGTGTTAATAGAGGCAACTTTTATATTTGCTTGTAATTTTTTAAATTCAAAATTTGCACTGTCAAAATCAATCGTTGCATCGTAATCTTTAAAATTTCCATTTACATTGCTAATTTGTAGATGTTTGATTTTAAAAGCTACACTCGTGTGCGCTTTGTCTAAACTAAAATCTTTTGCAAAAGTAGCGCTTGTTAAAATAGAAACAGCAACTAGTGAACTAAAAAATAATTTTTTCATTTTTTCTCCTTGAATATTTGAAATATTTATTATACTTATGAAAATAAAATGAAAATAAATTCTTATTCATATACGATAGGGTCTTTGGCGTTTGCTTCTTTGAAACCTCTAAGTCTTAATAAACAACTATCGCATTTTCCGCAAGCTTTATCTTCTTTTTCATAACAAGACCAAGTGTGCTCTAAGGCTACATTTTCTTTTAATGCTAATGCAACAATTTGACTTTTATTAAGATGAACTAAAGGGGTTTTAATTTGTACCTTGCAAGAATTTGTAGTACCCTCGTTAATGAATTCGCTTGCTTTTTGTATGAATTTTTCACTACAATCAGGGTAGCCACTGCTATCTTCTTGTACCACGCCTATAAAAATACTCTCACATTTTTCTTTTTCAGCTATTGCGCCTGCAATTGATAAAAAGATACCGTTTCTAAAAGGCACATAAGTATTTGGTACTTCTACTTCGTGTAATTTTTCTTTGGGGATTTCTAAAGCATAATCAGTTAAAGAATTTCCGCCAATACTAGCTATAAAAGAAACATCTAAAATATATTTTGTTTGAATATTTAATTCTTTACAAATTTTATTAAAACATTCTCTTTCTTTATTCATAGTGCGTTGGTTGTAGTCTAAGTGCAAGGCGATGATCTCATACCCTTCTTTTTTAGCTAAATACGCACATAAGGTGCTATCCATACCTCCACTAATAACGCAAAGAGCTTTTTTCATACTTTTCCTTAAATTTGATATAATTTGAAATTATAAAACCAAAAGGATAATAATGATTTTTTGTGAAGAGGAAATGGATATTTCTTTTCTTGAAAAAATTGCACAAAAAATGAGTGATCAAAATATAGAACTTGTTTTGGTAAATGAAAATGCAATGCGTGAGATTAATCTTAGTCAAAGAGGGATTGATAAAAGTACAGATGTGTTGTCTTTTCCGTTGGTGCAAAATTGTGAAAATTTGCTAGGTAGTATAGTGATAAATTTAGACGAAGTTGATAAAAAAGCTCAAGAATATAAACATACTAGCGAAGAAGAAATGGCATTGTTGTTTATCCATGCAATGTTGCATTTGCAAGGCTATGATCATGAGGTGGATCAAGGTCAAATGAGAGAAAAAGAGCAAGAGTGGATTGAGTATTTTAAACTTCCAAAAAGCTTAATTGTAAGAGTGCAAGAGGTTGAAAATGAATAAGATAATCATCACAGCATTAAGTTTATGTGCGAGTTTATATGCATACGATGAAAATATTTTTAAATTAGACATTTTAAAAGGAAAAGAATTTGATATTTATTTATATAGCTCTAAAAAAACTCACACTAGCTATGGTTTAGTACAAAATAAGCAAAAGCAGTATAGTTTTTGGGGTAGTGCTAGAAATGGTGAGTATTATATTGATATAGCAGATTTTGGGACTTGTGCATTAAAAAATACTTTCCAAAATAAATTTAAAGCTTTATGTAAAATAAACGAAGAGAAAAAAGAATTAGATTTTTTATCTTTACAGTCTAAAGCAAAAATTTATCAAGTTTCAGTTAAAAAAGAAAAGAAGCTTCAAAACGATAAAAGCATAGAATTTGATTTTAGTGAAGATATACTGAAATTTTCAAGTGCAGATAAGAAATTAATGCAAATTATAGATGATTTTAATGAAAACTTAGACCAAAACTCACTCAAGCAAAAAGCAAAAGAAAATTTAGAAAAATGGCAAAAAGAAGAAAATATTAGTAATGAATTTTTTTCACAAGCTTTTGTTTTTTACCAAGATGCGCATGTGATTTCTTTGGGGAAAAATATTTATGAGTATAAAGGCGGAGCTCATGGTATGACCCATATTATAAGAAAAACATATAATATCGATGATATGAAACTTCTTAGATTGAAAAAAGAATTAAAACTAGACAATGAAGACTTTCAAGAAATGATGAAACAAAAAATCACAAGCTTATATGATGTAAAAGAATTATTTGATCTTAAAGAATTTAAAATGAGTGAAATTTTTGAATTAAGAGAAGATGGTATTAATTTTATATGGGAACCTTATGAAATAGCTCCTTATTCAACTGGAGTTGTTGAAGTATTTGTGAGTTTTGAAGAGTTAAAGCCATTTTGGAAAAGTAATTCAAAATTAGCTTATTTGAGTCTAATCAAATAAGCTTTAATCATCAAATTTTTGTCTTAAAATAGTTCCGTTGTGATCTATATAAAGTTTCATTTGATTGTTGAGTTTGATTTTATAATAAGAAATTTTTCTTTCTATTTCTATGATTGCGGTATTAGGGTAGATGTTTTTAATGGTATTTTGTATAGCTAAAGGCAAAATCGCATAATTGAGTGACCTAAAATTTTCTGCTTCTTTAAATTCTCCATTTAAAGAAAACTCGATTTCGCTACCATCGCTAAGATAAATTTCATACGAATGACCATCTTGCTCTACTAAGCCTATATCTGCATTAAAATAATCTTTGATGAATTTTTTGATATTAACCGGTAGTGAATCGGGTGCTATAACAATACCAGCATTAAGAGTATTTAAACTAATAAAAAAAGCTAAAGCTAATTTTTTCATTTTTAACCTTATTTTTTGTTTTTTTGCCGATATTGTATCTTATTAGTGTGAATTTTATGTGTAAGCTAGAATTTAAATAGCTTTTTGTTATAATTAATAAAAAACAAAGTAGGGTGATGGTAGCTTCTTTTTTAATCGCTTTAAATGTTGTTGTATTTATTTTTGTAAATTATCTTTATTTTGGATCATTGAAATTAGATCTTATTTTGGGTTTAAATTTATTTTTCTATCAAGGGTTTTATTGGCAAATTTTAAGCACAATGTTTATGCACGGAAACTGGACACATTTGATTTTAAATATGATAGTGCTTTTTCAGTTTGGAATGATGTTGGAGAAATATTTAGGAAGTTTTAAATTTATCTTACTTTATCTAATAGGTGGAGTGTTTTGCTCTCTACTTAGTGTTTTTTATGTGTATTTAAGCTTTGATGGAAGTTTTGTGAATGTAGTGGGCGCAAGTGGTGCGATATGTGTTTTGATGGGTTATTATGCTTATTTGGATAAAACTGCCACTAAAGGATTAATCGTAGCGATATTATTAATGAGTTTTGTGCCTATTTTTATGGGGGTAAATGTGGCTTGGTATGCACATATTTTTGGATTTATATGCGGATATATTTTAGGTAGATTAAGAGTAATAAAATGAAATATATCTATTTTATCCGCCATGCAAAAGCTCAAAAAGAAAACTACGAACAAGATCTACAAAGAGAACTTAGCTCTAATGGAAAAGATGATTTAAAAACGATGATTTATAGAATTAAGGATTTGAATTTTAATGCACAAAGTATTATATCAAGTCCAGCAAAACGCAGTATAAAAACAGCGCAAAAGTTTTGCAAATGTTTCTCACTGAAAGAAAAAGATGTCACCATAGAAAAAAGCTTTTATGAAGGTGATGTGGATTGTATTTTAAATTTTATTAAAGAGCTTAAAGAGAGTAGGGTAGTGCTAATTATGCATAATCCTTTCTTGCAAGAATTATGTGAGTATTTAGCCCATATAGAATTAGAAAGCTTTCCAACTTCTGCTATTTTATGTATGCGTTTTGATATACAAGATTTTAAAGAGTTAAAAGAACATAGTGGGGAAGTAGTATTTTTTGACTATCCTAAAAGTTCAGATCATATTTAATTCAATTATGACTTTTAATTTACTTCGTTTTTATTTCAATTTATTTTAAGTGTAAAAATAAACTAAAATTTACCTGAAATATATTTCATGTTTTATCCTACAAACTTCTTGTGTAAAATTACTTATATTATTTTTCAAAAAATTATACTTATTTTTTTGTGGATAAGTTTTTATCACGCAAAAGTTAAAATACTTTAAAATACTATATTATAGGTATTTTGTAAGATGATATGTGGATAGAAGTGTAGATAAATATAAAAGTTTGAAAATTATAGTTTTCAATACAAAATATATATTATTTCACGATTTTACTATTTATCATATAATTTTACATATATATTAAGTTTAAATTAAAATATTTTTATTTAGATAAAAGTCAAAAAAAGGTTTAGTGTTTAGGTTAAGCTAATAGGCGCGAATGATTAAAATAAAAATGCAATCTAGAATGAGCGGTGAAAAAAATTGTATTTATTTTGATTTTTGAATAAGCCTTGATAATTGCTTTGCTAAAATCATAGCACTATTTTCATTTTGTGAAAGTTTTTTCATATTCTCTTTAAATTCATACAATCTTTTTTCTTGACTAAAGTCATTCTTGTAAATACTTTCTTGCTTAGTTGTCTTGTTTGGTTTGGTAGGTTTTTGTGGAGTTTTTTTCTTAAAAAACATGTCTTGCTCCTAGTTTTGTTTTTTTATAATTATAGCTTGATATTTTTTAAGTTAGATTTTTTTATAATGCTTATATTTATATTAAAGGAAAAAGTTTGAAAACCATAGGTTTAATAGGCGGAATGAGCTATGAAAGCACATTAAGTTATTATGAGGTTATTAATAAAATTACAAACCATCAATTAGGTAAATTACATAGTGCTAAGATTGTTTTAACTAGTGTTGATTTTGAAGAGATTAAAGAGTGCCAAAACCAAAATGATTGGCAAAAAGCAAGTGAAATTTTAACCCATCATGCCCTACTTTTGGAAAAATGTGGCGTTGATTTTATCCTTATTTGTACCAATACAATGCATTGGTGTTATGAAGATATCCAAAGCCGTATTCAAACCCCTATTTTGCATATTACTAAAGCTATGCTTTTAGAACTTCAAGAGCAAAATGTGAGTAAGGTTTTATTGCTTGGTACTAAATACACAATGAAAGAGCGATTTTATAAAGAAATGCTAATCCAATCAGGCATTGAGGTGTTTACCCCTAAAGAAGATGATATGGTTAAAATCAATGATATTATCTTTGATGAGCTTTGCAAGGGTGTGATAAAAGAAAATTCAAAAAAATATTTTCATGATTTAATCGAGCAATTTCCACAAGTACAAGGGGTTATTTTAGGTTGTACTGAACTTGGCTTAATTATAAAAGAAAGCTCTAAGAGCTTGTTTGATAGTGCATATATCCACGCAAAAATTGCCACCTTGAAGGCTTTGGAGAATGAGTGATGAAATATCCGCTAGATTGTGAAGATAGTTTTGAAAAGTCGTTTTTATTTTGGTTGAGTCGCTATGTAAAATTTAAGCTTAATTCTTTGTCAAATAAAGAATTAAAAGATCCGCAGGCTCTAGCTATGGTTAATCTAGCGCTTAGTAAAGGCGTAAAAAACATACAAGAGCTTGATGCTTATGTGAAAAAAGCTAGAAATGCAGGACTTAGCGGGGTAAATACTTATTTTAATCCCTTGAAAAAACTTTATGAATATTTGATGTTTTATAAGCTTTATTCTTTAAAGCAAATTGATGAGGAATTGCTAGTCGAGGTTTTAGCAAGCATTAGTGCTTCTTTATCTGATGCGAGTAAAAAAAATTACCGTATCGCGGTGATTAATTTTTTTGCATTTTTAGATAAACAAAATGAAGAAGATGATAAAGCGCATATTTTTGACATCAATCTTAAAAACTGGGCAGGTATAAGCGGATCTAAAGGAGTGAAGCTACCTGAATATATGAGTGAAGATGAAGTTGGTAAATTTTTAGATGCTATTGATAATACAGATTTTAAAAACAACACCATACGCAATCGCTTGATTATTAAGATTATTATTTTCACAGGAATTCGTGTAAGTGAGGCTATTTATATTAAATTAAAAGATATTAGCGAGGAAAATGATCTTTATATTATACGTATTAGAGGAAAAGGCAATAAATACCGTGTTGTGATGATAAAAAAAGAGTTGATAGAGCATCTTTTAAAAGATGTGAGGGTAAACTACCTTTCTCAAGATGGGCTTTTGTTTGTTAACCGCAACGGCAAAGCCCTTACGCAAGCTTATATTTCACGCATAGTGGAGCAAATTTTATTTAAAGCTGGCATTCGCAAGCAAAAAAATGGCGCACATATGCTAAGACATACTTTTGCCACCCTACTTTATAAAAAGCAAAAAGATCTAGTTTTAGTACAAGAAGCATTAGGACATGCGAGTTTAAATACTTCAAGGATTTACACCCATTTTGATAACGAAAAGCTTAAACTAGCTGCAGAAGTAGCTAAAAAACTTCACGATAGAAACTAAGATCAAAGCATATTCTTTTTATAAGAATATGCCATAAAACTCTATCATAAATTTTCAATTAAAAACTAATATTTATTATGTTTATTGTAAAATAATATCTTTATATGTATATATTTTAAGGAAAAAGATGACTTATTTAGAGATTGATGGTGTTGAAAAACTTAATGGAGAAGTGATAATTAGTGGTGCTAAAAATGCTGCACTTCCTTTGATAGCTTCAAGTATTTTAGCAAAAAATGAAGTACAAATTTCCAATTTACCTAATGTGGCAGATATTTGCACCCTACTTTCTTTGCTTGAAAATTTAGGAGCAAATTATACCTTTAAAGATAATTTTGCAACAATCAATACAAATCATTTAAACAAAACCATAGCAAAATACGACATCGTACGCAAAATGCGTGCTTCTATACTTACTTTAGGGCCTTTGTTAGCTAGATTTGGAAATTGTGAAGTTTCCTTGCCCGGAGGTTGTGCTATAGGTCAACGCCCTATTGATTTACATCTTTTAGCTTTAGAAAAAATGGGAGCAAATATCGAGATCAAACAAGGCTATGTTGTAGCTAATGGTAAATTAAGTGGTGCAGATGTGATGTTTGATAAAATCACCGTTACAGGCAGTGAAAACATCATCATGGCAGCAGCCCTAGCTCATGGTAAAACTAGAATTTTAAATGTAGCTAAAGAACCTGAAGTGGTGCAACTTTGCGAAGTTTTAGCTAGAGCTGGACTTGATATACAAGGCATAGGTTCTTCTGAGCTTGAAATTTATGGTACAAGTGGAGAGCTTTTGGAATTTAAACCTTTTGAAATTATACCAGATCGTATTGAAGCAGGAACTTATCTGTGTGCAGGAGCTATCACTAACTCAAAAATCACTCTTAAAAAAGTCAACGCAGGTCATCTTAGTGCAGTTTTGGCAAAATTAGAGCAAATGGGTTTTAGTTTTGATATTAATGAAGATAGTATTAGCATTAACCCTGCAAAAGAAATCAAACCGGTGGAAATTTTAACAAGCGAATACCCGGGATTTCCAACAGATATGCAAGCACAATTCATGGCATTAGCTTTAAAAGCAAATGGTACAAGTATCATCGATGAAAGGCTTTTTGAAAACCGTTTCATGCATGTAAGTGAGCTTTTAAGAATGGGAGCTGATATAAGATTAAATGGGCATATTGCAACTATTAATGTCACCAAAGAACTTTTAGGGGCTGATGTAATGGCTACTGATTTGCGTGCGTCTTCGGCTTTGATTTTAGCAGCTTTAGCAGCTAAAGGAACTAGTAAAATTCATAGAATTTATCATCTTGATAGAGGGTATGAAAATTTAGAAGATAAATTTAAAAAGCTAGGGGCGAGTATAAGAAGGCTTGAAGAATGAGAGATATTTTTGCAACTTTAGAATTTTTAAAAACACACATTAAAACAAGAAATGAATTTGAAAAAGTAAATTTAACACAAGCTTTAGGGTGTATTTTATATGAAGATATTTTTGTTCAAAAAAATCTACCTGCGTTTGATAACTCTGCTTTAGATGGGTATGCATTAAATTATGCTTTTAAAAACGAAATGTTAAAAATCAAAGGAAGTATTTTAGCGGGTGATAAAAATACTTATATTTTAGGTGAAAATGAATGTTATAAAATCATGACAGGAGCTAAAATTCCTCAAAATGCAAATACTGTTTTGATGTTTGAAGAAGCTTTACTTGAAAATGAAAAACTCAATGCCAAAAATGCTAAAGAAAACAACGCTATCCGTTTTAAAGGTGAAGAAGCAAAGCTTGGGGAGCTTTTGTTTCAAAAAGGAGAAAAAATCACTTCGGGTATGATAGCTATGCTCGCTGCTCAAGGAATTTATGAGTTAAAAGTGGTTAAAAAAATGCGTGTTGGAATTTTTTCAAGTGGAGATGAACTTGTAGAGCCTTGGGAAAAAGCTGATGAATATAGTATATATAATGCAAACGCTTTTGGAATTTATGCTATTTTGCAAGATTATGCTGATGTGGAGTACCTAGGACTTGTAAAAGATGATCTTAATGCTTATAAAAATCTTTTAGATGGTAAACATTTTGATATACTCATAAGTAGTGGTGGGGCTAGTATGGGCGAGGCTGATTTTATCAAGCAGGCTTTATCTGAATGTGACTTTAGTCCTATTTTTGAAAAAGTAAATGCTAAGCTTTGTAAACATGTAAAACTTTATAGTAAAAAAGACATGCTTTTTTTAGCTTTACCAGGAAATCCTTTGGCTTCTTTGGTTTCAACGCATATTTTTGCAAAAAATATACTTCATCTGCTTTATGTGGGTAATCTTTTGGAATTTGATAGAGCAAAATTAACCAAGGAGTTAAATTTTAAAGGTCAAAGAAATGATTTTGCATTTGGTGAGTTAAATCATGGTTATTTTAAGCCAAGTGAAGCTAAATTTGGATCAGGTATGCTAAAACCTTTATGTGAAAATACGCATATTTTAATTACCCAAATTGATGATACAAAACTAACAAAAGATCAAGAAGTTAAAGTTTTAAAAATTTAAACAGGGTATTACCCTACCCTATTTAAATTCTTAAGCTCTTGCTTTATCTAAAGTTTTAAAAAGATTGTTTAAGATATTTTCTTCATTTTTTTGGTATTTGCTTTGGCGAAGTTTTTCCCAAGCATATATACTGTAATCTTTAGAAATCGAACCTATATTTAAATCTGTATTACTAAAAGTATCGGTGTTATCTTTTTTATACTCTTTTTCTTCTTTATCTTTAAGTGCGTTGAGTGTTGCTTGAAATTCATCTGAAGAGGCATTTTTTTCTTTGATTTTTGTCATATTATTTAGGGCTAGTGGACTATTTTTATCATTTATTTGCATGAAAACTCCTTTTGTGATTTATCATCTATAAGCAAAAAATATTCCTATTTGTAAACTTTAGCAAGTATGTAAAAATGTAGTTTATCAATTGAATAAAAACTTATTTTTTGAAAGTAAAGCATTTTTTATCTTTAGGAGCTAAAGTGGGTAAATAGCACCTACTATGATAAATGCATTATGTTTTTATAAGACTTGTGAGCAATACAAGTAAAACAGATAGTGAAAGTCAACTTTTTAGATGTGATCACTTGACTATAAGGTATTTTTTTGATAAAATCACACTTTCTTTTGTATAATGCGGGAATAGCTCAGGGGTAGAGCACAACCTTGCCAAGGTTGGGGTCGCGAGTTCGAATCTCGTTTCCCGCTCCACTTTTTACACCCTAGTTTGATTTAAAATATTATTTAATTTATCCATTACAGAATTTACATAAGAATTAATTGTGTTGCTTTGTGGTTTCCAACCATTAGCAAAATATTTTTTCATGTCGAAGTCTAATTGAGAATTTCCCATTGCTTCATTTTTTGAAATTCCATGTTCATAAAGATAAAGATGTATGTTTTGAAAACTTTCTTCAGCATAATACTTAAACAAAGACTGAAAATCGATTTTTTTTGTCATTATATCATCCAAGTACATACTTGGGCTTCCAAATCTTTCTTTTGCTCTAACTGCATTATGCATTTGTGCTTTTGAAGTTTAAAGTGGTGTTTGGGCTATATAAAATACGCCCTTCTTGAGATTTTAAAAAACTCATAAATAAAGCTTCTTTAGGATAACCCCCATCTTCATTTTTTGGATAAACAGGCATATCAGGTTTGGATTCATGCTCATCGCCTTTATTGATGTTGTTTAAGTCTTTCATAGATAGTCCTAGAGTTTCAGGCTTGATACCTGTTATTAACCCCCAAGAATCATCATAAATATTATTCGCCTCATTAAATTGCTCTGATGTTTTATATACATTTGAAATTTTTACATCAGAATAATCTGCCAAGAATTTAATGCGTATATCGTTATTTCTTACTGTGTCTGAATGTTGAAAGCCTATGCCATATCCATTATAAAATCCATCAATAGCATAACCTTTTGGCATAGAATTAATATCTGCTTCACTAAAGCTTATTTTATCATTTGGAAAACTTTAATCTAAAGCACTAGAAAAAATATTATAATATTGTCTTATAGTATCAGCCATATCTATGTTTATATAGTAATTTGAAACGCCTAGATATTCTTTTTCGCCCGCAATAATAGGATTGTTTTCAGCTACTCTATACAACTCATCTAAAGTAGATTTATGTATCTTAAAATCTTCAGGTAATCCCGCTGCTTTGTTAAAATCACTACCCATATAGCCACACTAGAATCAACACTATAACCATAAGCCATAGAAGCAGGATTATTAGCTTGTCTATATTTTAAAGCATAAATAGAATTTTTAAAATCGCTTGATATATGATAATTAGGAGAATCGCTTTTAATACTATTTTGATTTAATATTGCTTCATTGAGTGCTAATGTTTGAATATTATTACTTTGAATTTCAATTAATTTACTGGTATTTTGTTTAACAAAAGTATTTGCAAAATTTGTTTTTGAACTTGTTTTATTTTCTTTATTTGCTTTTGTTTGTGAAATGATAGAACCATAAGAGGAATTATCATTTATGCTAAATATACTCATTATGCAATTCCTTAGATTTAGATTTTGCCCTCAATCTTCAATCTTGCATTTTTACAAGCAAATTTTATTTTATTTATTTTGGTAATTTTCAACCAAATTCAAACTTTTTTTATGTATGATATGTTAGTTTTTAAAATTATTGCAAAGGTTGTATGTTTGTGAGAAATATTGTATTGTTTTTATTTTTCTATACTTTAAGTTTTGCTTCGAATTTTGATGAAGTAAAACTAGCATTGGTTAAAGAATTTAAAACAAATTATCCACAACTAGAAATCATTTCTTTAGATCTTAACACTCAATCAAGCCTGCCTACTGATTTTAATCAATACATTTTTTTAAAACTAGGTAATCATAATTTTGATAGAGCTGATGGTTTTATAAAAGCTGAATTTAAAACTCCAGAGCAATACAAAAAAAATATATTTTTTAAGTATTTTTTAAAGGCAAAGTTAGAGGTTTTGCAAACCACACGCCCTATTTCGCGTAATGAAAATTTAAGTCCTGCCAGTTTTAAAATTTTAAAAATTCCTTTTGATAAAGCTCCACAAGGCGTGCTAAAAAAAGATGAAATTGCAAATTTAATTGCCAAAAGCAATATAAGGGAAAATGTGATTTTAAAATACAATATGTTTAAAACTAAAACTCTTATACAAAGAAATGATTCTGTTTATGGTATTATCAAAGATGGGGATTTAAGCATGATGATAGAGTTAAAAGCTTTGCAAAGTGGAAACTTAAATCAAAGAATTCGTCTTAAAAATAAAGATGGAAAAGTGGTATATGGTAAAGTTATTAGTAAAAATTACGTGGAGCTAAAATGAGAAAAATTTTAGTAGGTATTAGCGGAGCTAGTTCTTGTGAGCTTGGCTTTTTATTGCTAAAGCACTTAAGGCAAAAGGGGCAAATTTTTGCCATTGTAACCCAAAATGCCAAAATTAGTTTCATAAAAGAAAATTTACTTTTAGAAAACATAAACTTCATGCAATACATAAAAGACAAATTTGAACTTGATCATGTGAATTTTTTAGACAATGAAGATATTAGTCAAAATGTTGCAAGTGGATCTTTTGGTATAGAAACGACTTTTATTGCACCTTGTTCGATTAATACTTTAGCAAAAATTACTTGTGGTATAGGCGATACTTTACTCACAAGAGCTGCGGGGGTAGCTTTGAAGGAGCGAAGAAAGCTTATACTTGGGGTAAGAGAGATGCCCTATTCTACTTTAAATTTAGAACAAATGACAAAGCTTTCTAGTTATGGAGTTATCATCGCTCCTCCTGTAATGGCAAGTTATGCTAAGGTTGATAGTATAGAAAAATTAAATGAATTTATCATAGGAAAATGGCTTGATCTTGCAAATATTGAGCATAATTTATATCAAAGGTGGCAATAATGGCAAGTTGTGTGTATCCTGGTACTTTTGATCCTATTACCAATGGGCATTTAGATGTGATCATCCGTGCTAGTAAAATGTTTGAGGAAGTAGTTGTTGCTGTCGCTAAAAGCGAAAGCAAAAAGCCTATGTTTAGTTTAGAGCATAGAGAAAAAATGGTAAAAATTGCTACAAAAGACTTAAAAAATGTTAAAATTGTGACTTTTGATAACTTACTAGTAGATCTAGCTAAAAATTTGCAAATAAATATTATCATAAGAGGCTTAAGAGCGGTAAGTGATTTTGAGTATGAATTGCAACTTGGCTATGCAAATCACATGCTTTGGGAAGATTTTGAAACCATATATCTTATGCCAAATTTAAAAAATTCTTTTATTTCAAGTTCCATAGTAAGATCTATTTGTATGCATAATGGTGATGTGAGTAAACTTGTGCCAAAAGATGTTATACCTCTATTAAAGGAGAAAGATTGTATATAGCTTTTGAAGGAGTGGATTGTGTGGGTAAAAGCACACAAATAGAACTTTTAAAAAAACATTTTCCTGATGCATTTTTCACTAAAGAACCTGGTGGAAGTGAACTTGGGGTGTATTTGAGAAAAATTTTATTAGAAAGCAAAATACAATTTTCAAAAAAAGCCGAACTTTTGCTTTTTTTAGCCGATAGAGCCAATTTGTGTGATTTGCATTTAACCCAAGAACAAAATAAACTCATTATCTCTGATCGTAGTTTTATTTCCAATATGGCTTATGCAAGATGTGATTTTGATCAAAATATTTTATTTGAGCTGAATGCCTTTGCTACAAGTGGGGTTTTTCCACAAAAGGTTGTATTTTTATACGGTTCAAAAGAACTCATCACTCAAAGGCTTTCTAAAAAAGATTTAGACAGTATTGAGCAAAGAGGGATTGAGTTTTTCTTAAATACACAAAAAGCTTTAGAAGAAACTTTAAATTTTTTGCAAACTAAAATAGATATGAAAATTTTAAAACTAGATGCATCTTTGAGTGTTGAAGATTTGCATGAAAAGATTAAGGAATTTATCGATGATTAATGCTTTAAAAGGAATGAAAGATTTGCACGATGAGCAAGCTAGGCTTTATGAAAAAGTAGTAAAAACTTGCGAGGAAGTAGCTAAAAACTATGGTTTTACTTTTGTTAATTGTCCACATTTAGAGCTTACCAAGCTTTTTAAAAGAAGTGTAGGAGAAAGTTCTGATATAGTCGGCAAGGAAATGTATGAATTTGTTGATAAAGCGGGTAATGAAGTATGTTTGAGGCCTGAAGGTACAGCTGGAGTGGTAAGATCATACATTGAAGCTAAAATGGATAAAGCCCAAAGTATTAAAAGGTGGTTTTATCATGGTTCTATGTTTCGCTATGAAAGGCCGCAAAAAGGAAGATTACGTGAATTTCATCAGTTTGGAGTAGAAAGCTTTGGTGTGGCAAGTGTGTATGAAGATGCGAGTATTATTTTAATGTTAAATGAAATTTTTAGACGCTTAGAAATTCACACAAGTTTGAAAATTAATTCTTTGGGTTGTAAAGAATGCATGGGCATATATAAAGAAAAACTCATAGCTTTTTTAAATTCCAAAGATGGTTTTTGCGAAGACTGTTTAAGAAGAAAAGAATTAAATCCTATCAGAGTGCTTGATTGTAAAAATGATCACTGTCAAAGCTTGATTGAAAATGTGCCAAAACTAAGTGAAAATTTGTGCGAGTGTTGTAAAAAAGACTATGAAAAATTACAAAAACTTTTAAATGAAAACGATGTTGAGTTTGAGTGCGATGAGAAGTTGGTGCGCGGGCTTGATTATTATTCTAAAAGTGCGTTTGAGTTTATCAGCGATGAAATCGGAGCAAAGGCTGCTGTGGCAGGTGGTGGAAGATATGACAGGTTGATTGAGTATTTAGATGGTAAAAGTGGCTATGGTGTAGGTTTTGCTATGGGTATAGAAAGGATCATGGCTATTTTAGAGCAAAAACAAAGCATAAAAACTAGAGAAGGAATTTATCTTTGTGCTATGGATGAAGCTTATATAGATACCATTTTTAAACTAGCAAATACTTTAAGAAAAAAACATAAAGTATATATAAGTTATGAAGCAAAAAAACTTGCAAAACACTTAAATCAAGCAGATACTGCCAATGCTAAAATCTTTTTGTGTATAGGTGAAGATGAAATACAAAAAGAAGAGATTTTTTATAAAAATTTAGATAGTAAAGAAAATAAAAATATAAAATTAGTAAATTTGGAGAATGAATTATGATTGATTATGGTATTAGTATTTGGGGAGCAAATAATTTTATCATTGAAAATGGCAAAGTATGTGTAAATCATGGTAAAAAACCTGCCATTATAGATATAGTCAATACTTTACGTGATGATGGTTATAAGGGGCCATTGTTGCTTCGCTTTCCTCATTTAATCCATAAGCAAATTGAACAAATATATGAAAAATTTGCCAAAGCAAAAAAAGAATTTAACTACAAAGGAACATTCAATGCGGTTTACCCTTTGAAAGTAAACCAATACCCAGGCTTTGTAAAAAATTTAGTCAATCTAGGCAAGGAGTACAACTATGGCCTAGAAGCAGGAAGTAAAGCTGAGCTTTTACTAGCCATGGCTTATAATAATGAAGGCGCGCCTATAACGGTTAATGGCTTTAAAGATAAAGAGTTGATCAATATGGGCTTTATAGCTTGTGAAATGGGACATAATATCACTTTAACTATGGAAGGGTTAAACGAGCTTGAAGCAATGATAGAAATTGCTAAAAATCGTTTCAAACCTAAACCAAATATAGGCTTAAGGGTGCGTTTGCATTCAGCTGGAGTTGGAATTTGGGCAAAAAGTGGTGGTATTAATTCTAAATTTGGTTTAACTTCTACCGAGCTTATTGAAGCGGTAAATCTTTTAAAAGCCAATAAGCTTTTAGATCAATTCACTATGATACATTTTCATTTGGGTTCGCAAATCACTGAAATTCATCCTTTAAAAAAAGCTTTAAATGAAGCAGGAAATATCTACACCGAGCTTAGAAAGATGGGTGCAAAAAATTTAAAAGCCATTAATCTTGGTGGAGGTTTAGCGGTGGAATATTCTCAGTTTAAAAATGAAATGAGTA
This sequence comes from Campylobacter sp. 2014D-0216, assembly GCF_014931215.1. Lineage (NCBI taxonomy): Bacteria > Pseudomonadati > Campylobacterota > Epsilonproteobacteria > Campylobacterales > Campylobacteraceae > Campylobacter > Campylobacter sp. 2014D-0216. Next base: position 788,305 of record NZ_CP063089.1, read on the forward strand.
GAAATTACACCCTAAGTGAGTATGCAAATGATGTGGTGTTTATTTTAAAAAGTATTGCAGAGCAAAAAAAAGATCTTGAACCAGATATTTTTATAGAAAGTGGACGTTTTGTAGCAGCTAATCATGCTGTTTTAGTGGCACCTGTTTTGGAGCTTTTTTCTCAAGAATACACAGAAAGCAAGCTTTTGCTAAAAGATAAAAATCCAAAACTCATTGATGAATTGTATGATTTATATAAAAACATCAAGGCTTCTAATGCGTTAGAGTATTTACATGATAGTATTGACCATATGGAGAGCATTTTAACCTTGTTTGATTTGGGTTATGTGGACTTGCAAGATCGCTCTAATAGTGAAATTTTATTGCATTTGATTATGAGAAAAGCCATTTCTTTGGTTGGCGATCAAGCTGATTTATCGAGTTTGCAAAATGAAGTGCAAGAAAAATACTTAGTAAATTTTTCGGTATTTCAGTCTTTACCTGATTTTTGGGGTTTAGAGCAAAACTTTCCTATTATGCCACTTGATAGGCTTAATAAAAAACCTACAAGAAGCGCAAGTATATGGGATATAACTTGTGATAGCGATGGAGAGATTTCTTACTCTAAAGATAATCCTTTGTTTTTGCATGATATTGATGTAGAAGCTGAAGATTATTTTTTAGGATTTTTCCTAGTAGGAGCTTATCAAGAAGTGCTTGGTATGAAGCATAATCTTTTTACACATCCAACCGAAGCTTGTATTAGTATTAGTGAAAAGGGTTTTGAAGTAGAAAGCGTACTAGAGGCTCAATCTATTTTAGATACCTTAGAAGATCTTGACTATGATATTCATGCAATTATGGATAATATTAATGAAAAAATTTATGCTTCAAAACTTGTAAATGAAAATCAAAAAAAGCATATTTTGGGTGAAATTTATTTATTTTTAAATGATAATGGATATTTAAAAAGTATAGGTTCAAAATGAGTATTTTTAAACTAATTAAAGAAGATTTTTCTATGCCAAAACAAAAAGATCCTGCATATCGGTCTTCTTTTGAATTAGTTTTTAATTACCCTGGTGTTTGGGCTGTGGTGAATTATCGCTTTGCGCATTTTTTTTATCAAAAAGGTTATAAAAAAATTGCGCGGATTATTAGTGGAATTTCGCATTTTTTTACAGGGGTTGATTTGCACCCGGGTGCGAGTTTGGGTAGAAGGATATTTATTGATCATGCAAGTGGAGTTGTGATCGGTGAGACTTCTATCATAGGTGATGATGTTTTGATTTATCAAGGTGTTACTTTAGGTGGAACGAGTTTAGATAAAAATACTAAAAGACACCCTACTATAGAAGATGGCGTAGTAATAGGATCTGGTGCTAAAATTTTAGGTAATATTACCATAGGTAAAAATGCCAAAATAGGCTCTAATGCGGTTGTTTTGAAAGATGTTGGACCTAATTTAACTGCTGTGGGCATACCCGCTTATATCAAAGAACATGGCAAGATTGATTATGAAGAAAAAATCACTAAATTAGAAGCAAGACTTGCTATTTTAGAAGAAAAACTAAACAAAGAGGTTTATAAATGATAGCAATTACAGGTGGAGGTACAGGAGGACATTTAGCGATAGCAAGATGTCTATTACAAAGTGCAAAAAAACAAGGCTTAGATTGTATTTATATAGGGAGTGAAAATGGACAAGATAGGCTTTGGTTTGAAAATGAAAATGGTTTTTATAAAAAGTATTTTTTAAGTTCTCAAGGCGTGGTAAATAAAAAAGGTTTGGCTAAATTTAAGTCTTTTTTACATATTTTAAAACTTGCCAAAACAACAAAAGAAATTATAAAAGAGCATAAAATCAAGGCAGTTTTTAGCGTAGGAGGATACAGTAGCGCTCCGGGTGCCTTTGGTGCTTTAATGTCAAATACACCTCTTTTGATCCATGAGCAAAATTCTAAAATGGGAAGTTTAAATTCACTCTTAAAACCGCTTTCTAAAGCTTTTTTTACTGCTTTTGAAGATCAAATTAACAAGGCAAATACTTTCTTTTGTCCTTACCCTATTAATGAGGTTTTTTCGCAAAAAGCAAGAGTGAGAAAGGAATTAAAAAATATTATTTTTCTTGGTGGTTCACAAGGGGCTAAATTTATTAACGATCTTGCTTTAGAAAATGCTTGGTATTTTAAAGAAAAAGGTATTAATATTATTCACCAGTGTGGTAAAAATGATTATGAAAGATGTAAAAAAGCTTATGAGGATTTAAGTATCAATGTAGAGCTTTTTGACTTTGATAAAAACATTATAGAAAAAATCACTAAGGCAGATTTAGCTATATCAAGATCAGGTGCAAGTAGTCTTTTTGAACTTAGCGCAAATTGGCTTCCTTGTATTTTTATACCTTATCCCTATGCAGCTAAAAATCATCAGTATTTTAATGCTTTGTATTTAAAAGAGCGTAATTTGTGTGAGATTTTAACTCAAGATGAAAAAAGTGATTTTTTAACTTTGGTGGAAAATTTTTCACTAGAAACAAAATCCTTAGCATTGCAAAATTTAAAAAGCGAAAATGGTGCTGATTTTATGATAGAAAAAGCAAAACAAATGGGGTTTATTTAAATAAAATACTCCCCAAACGCACCATGTTGGATCCGCATTTTATAGCAAGCTCAAAATCCCCACTCATACCCATGGAGCAAATTTTTGCTCCGTATTTTTGTAGTTTTTCATAGATTTTAAAAGTTTGTTCAAAACTTTCTTGGACTTTTGCTTCATTCATAGAGCCTATGCACATAACCCCTACTAGATTTAAATTTTTACATTCTTCTTTTATTTGTAAAAACTCTTCTACGGCTTTATTTTGTTCTATACCGCTTTTGGAACTTTCATTGGCAGTATTAATTTCCAATAAAGTATCTAATTTATAATCAAGTCTTTTATCTACTGCTTTGGCTATTTTTAAACCATTGCATGATTGCCAAAGTATAGGGTTTTGTTTGATCAAAAGATTGATTTTATTGCTTTGAAGATTACCTATAAAATGCCATTTGATTTCTTGCAAATCTTGCAGTTTTTCTTTTTTTAAAGCTAAAGCCTGGACTTGATTTTCTCCAAACTCTATAACACCTTGTTTAAAAAGCTCCCGAATTTGTCTATCTTGAACATATTTGCTAGCCGCTATTAAACGTACATTTTGTTTGATAGTTTTTTCAAAAATACTTTCTAAATTCATTTTTTTCCTACATTAATTCATATAATTTTTTACGCTCACTTGAGCTTCCTATACCAAGTTGCATACGGTATTTTGTGATGGTTCTACGCCCTAGCTGTACGCTTGGAAATTCTTTTTGAGTAAGTTCAAGAATTTTCAAATCACTTAAAGGTTTTTTAGGATTTTCTTTTTTTATTAGATTGCTAAGAAAATCTTTAATGGTCGCATTGGAGGTTTCTCCATCATCGACAGCGGTGGTAAAGAAAGACTTTAAAGGTATTAAGCCTCTATCGCAACTTAGGTATTTATTTGCAATGGCTCTTGAGATAGTAGAAGCATTTCTTTCAAGGTCTTGCGCTAAGTCTTTAAGTTGCATAGGCTTGATATCCCCGCCCATGAAAAAATCATATTGATATTCTATGATCATAAGTCCTAATTTATAAAGAGTGGCTTTGCGCATAGCTAATGCATCAATTAAATTTTTAGCATCTTTTAGATAAGCACTTAAAAACTCATGATCTAAGCCATCTGCTTCAAAAGCAATTTCTGGGTAATAATCATCGTTGATTTTGATTTTAATTTCGCCATTTTCTTGATAGATAAATATATCAGGAATGATTTCCATACTTTCTTCAAAGTACTCTAAAAAAGGCGGAAAAGAAATTTTTTTAATTACAGCTATGGCTTGTTTATATAAAGGATCTTTGATGAAGTCTTTAGCGTTTTCTAAATTTAAAATTAGCATTTTGCAAAATTCATAAAGTTCATCATCTAAGTCAAAATGCTCCAACGCAAAAATAAGGGCTTCTTGCTGGTCCTTTGCCCCTACTCCAATAGGATCAAGATATTTAAACCTTTGTCTGATTTTTTCTACTTCCGTAGGATCAAATTCGCCTAAAATTTCCTCATCATACTCAAAATAACCCTCATGATTTAAACACTCTATGATTTTTTCTGCAATGGTTTGGGATTTTTGTGTAGGAAAAAATGGAGGTATGATTTGCTCGTTTAAAAGTTCATATACATTTTTTACTTCTAAACTTTTTGCATCAATCATTTGAGTGGTTGTATTTTTACTGAAGTATTCTTGAAAGTATTTGTTTTGGTTGTTTGTAATGCTTGAGTTTTCTTTTACTTCTATAAAGGGATTTTCTTTTGCAAATTCATCTAGGCTTTCTTTTAAATCTTCAATATTAGCTTGTAGTATAGGAAGCCAAGATCTTAAAGTTTGCGATAGTTTTGCTTTTTGCGTTATAGAGGTTTTTTGTTTAAGCATTATTCAAGTCTAAACTCACTTCCAAGATAATATTTTTTAACATCTTCATTATGTGCGATTTCATTTGCATTGCCACTAGCAAGTAATTTTCCGCTTTTGATTACATAAGCTCTATCGCAAATTGCTAACGTTTCTCTTACGTTGTGATCAGTGATCAAAACACCTATATTCATAGCTTTTAAGTCATTAATCAAGCTTTGAATTTCACTCACTGCGATAGGATCAACTCCTGCAAAAGGCTCATCTAAAAGTAAAAACTTAGGGTCACACATCAGTGATCTTGCTATCTCACAACGCCTTCTTTCGCCCCCACTTAAACTCATGCCTTTTCTGTGTCTAATTGGCTCTATGCTAAGCAATTCTAGCATTTGCTCCACTTTTTGTTCTAATAAATTTTTATCCTTATAGATAATTTGTGCAGCTAAGAGTAAATTTTCTTCAACGCTTAAATCCTTAAATACGCTACTTTCTTGAGGTAAATACCCAATGCCAAGTTTTGCTCTTTTATTAAGCGGTTCTTTTGTGATATCTTGAGAGTCTAAAAACACTTGTCCGCTAGTTGGTAAGATAAGTCCGCATATCATATAAAAACTAGTGGTTTTTCCTGCTCCATTAGGCCCTAAAAGCCCTACGACTTCTCCGCTTTGTACTTCTAGTGAGACATCGTGAATGATTTTTGTTTTTTTGATGATTTTTTCTAAATTTCTAGCTTCTAGCTTACTCATGTATTATGTACTTTCTTTTATTTTCATAAGGAATGATTTGTAAAATTATATTAAAAATTTGGTATTTATCTAAATATTTTTTTAATTTTTCATCGCCCCACTCCACCAAATGCAAACCTTCTTCAAAAAAATTTTCAATTAAACCATTTTTTAAAAGTCCATCAAAACCTTCTTGATAGATATCATAGTGGTACATTTTACCTTGATGGAAATCATACTCTTGCATAATAGAAAATGTAGGAGAATGAAGCGTTTTTTCCACTCCAAGCAACTTTGCATAAGCTTGTACTAGAGTAGTTTTACCACTTGCTAAGTCTCCTTGAAGTAAAACAACCCCGTTTTTAGGCAAAACCATACATAATTGATCTAGTTCATTTTGACTTAAAATCATTTCTTTCATTGAATTTTCACCACATATTTTTCTTGCATAGCTTTTGGTATGCTTTTGGTTGTTGGTATATCTAAGACTTTATAGATATTGGTGTATTCTATAAATTTAATACTGATTTCATCGCCGACTTTTACTGTTTTACTTGCTTTTGCAACTTGATTATTAATGCTTACTACACCGCTTTTGCACATATCTTCTGAAATAGCACGACGTTTGGTGATATTGACTACATTTAAAAACTTATCTATTCTCATAAAAATATTTTATCAAAAAATACAAGAAAATGTTGCAAAATGTTTTAATATTTTACATTATATTAAGCTAAATTCGTTAAATTTTAAAATTATTTTTACAAAGAGGAAAGATAATGAAAAAAGATATCAAAAAAGTGGTTTTAGCGTATTCTGGTGGACTAGATACAAGTATAATTTTAAAATGGCTACAAGATGAATACAACTGCGAAGTTGTCACTTTTACAGCAGATGTAGGACAAGGTGAAGAGCTAGAACCTGCTAGAAAAAAAGCCCTTTCTTTAGGTGTGAAAGAAGAAAATATTTTTATTCAGGATCTAAAAGATGAATTTGTAAAAGACTATGTATTTCCTATGTTTAGAGCAAATGCTATTTATGAGGGAGAGTATTTACTAGGTACAAGTATAGCAAGACCTTTGATAGCAAAAGCTTTAGTAGAAATTGCAAATAAAACCAACGCAGATGCGATCAGCCATGGGGCAACTGGTAAGGGTAATGATCAGGTGCGTTTTGAGCTAGGTGCATTAGCGTTAAATCCCAACTTGGCTATTATTGCTCCATGGAGAGAATGGGATTTAAATAGCCGTGAAAAACTTTTAGCTTATGCGCAAAAGCATGGAATTGATATCGCTAAAAAACCGGGCAAGTCGCCTTATTCTATGGATGCGAATTTACTGCATATTTCTTATGAGGGTTTGGTGCTTGAAGACCCTGCGGTTAAACCTGAGGTAGATATGTGGCGTTGGGTGAAAGACTTAAAAGACACCCCAAATGAAAGCGAGATGGTGGAACTAGAGTTTAACAAAGGTGATTTGTGTGCCATAAATGGAGAAAAAATGTCTCCTGCGCAACTTTTAGCTAAACTAAATGAACTTGGTGCAAAACACGGCATAGGTCGTCTTGATATTGTTGAAAATCGCTATGTAGGAATGAAAAGTAGAGGTTGCTATGAAACCCCAGGGGGGACTATATTATTAAAAGCACACCGTGCTATAGAAAGCATTACTTTAGATAGAGAAGCAGCACATTTAAAAGATGAGTTAATGCCAAAATATGCAAGTTTAATTTATAATGGCTATTGGTTTTCACCTGAAAGATTAATGCTGCAAGCATTGATCGATGAATCACAAAAGTATGTAAATGGTAAAGTTAAACTTGAATTATATAAAGGCAATGTAATAGTAATAGGTAGAGAAAGTGCAAATGATAGCTTGTTTAATGAAGCTTATTGTACTTTTGAAGAAGATGTAGTGTATGATCAAAAAGATGCACAAGGTTTTATACGATTGAATGCGTTGAGATTTATCATCGCAGGTAAAAATGGAAGAAAATTCTAATAAAGGACAAAAATGAAAGTATTGTTAATCAAAGATGTAAAAAGCTTAGGAAAAGCAGGAGAAGTTAAAGAAGTTAAAGATGGTTATGGGCAAAATTTTTTAATTGCGAAAGGTTTTGCTAAAGCTGCTACACATGAGGTTTTAAAGCAATATGAGGCTGAGCAAAAGAAAAAGGCTGAAAATTTAAGATTTGAGCTTGCAAATTTGGAAAAACTAAAAGAAGAGTTATCTAAAATCACGATTTGTATAGCTAAACCTGTGGGGGCTAATGGAAGTTTGTTTGGTGGGGTTACCAAAGATGAAATTGCTCATGCATTAAAAGATCAAAAAGGCATAGAGCTTGATAAAAAAAGCTTAGAATGTGACACGATAAAAGAGCTTGGCTTGCATGCAATTTCAGTAAAGTTAGGACATGCGATCCATGCTTTATTTAAGCTAGAGGTTAAAGGAGAGTAATGTTTCACGCGACTACAATTTTAGCTTATAAAGGCAAAAATAAGTCTGTTATAGGTGGAGATGGACAAGTAAGTTTTGGAAATACTGTTTTAAAAAACAATGCGGTGAAAATTAGAAAATTAAATAATGGTAAAGTATTGGCAGGCTTTGCAGGAAGTACTGCTGATGCTTTTAATCTTTTTGATATGTTTGAAAAATTACTTTCTAGTTCTAAGGGTGACTTGCTAAAAGCTGCCATAGACTTTTCTAAAGAATGGCGCAAAGATAAATACTTAAGAAAGCTTGAAGCTATGATGCTTGTGCTTGATAGAGATCATATATTTTTACTTTCAGGAACTGGAGATGTAGTAGAACCTGAAGATGGTGCTATAGCTGCTATTGGAAGTGGTGGCAACTACGCGCTTTCTGCTGCAAGAGCCTTGGCTAAGCATTCTAGTTTAGATGAGGAAGAATTAGTAAAAGAAAGTTTGCAAATAGCTGGTGAAATTTGCATTTACACTAATACAAATATTAAAACTTATGTAATTGAGGATGATAAATGAATTTAACTCCAAAAGAGATTGTAAAATTTTTAGATGATTATGTGATTGGACAAAAAAACGCTAAAAAAATCATAGCAATAGCTTTAAGAAATCGTTATAGAAGAATGCAACTTAGTCCTGAACTGCAAGATGATATCATGCCAAAAAACATCTTGATGATAGGATCAACTGGGGTTGGTAAAACAGAGATTGCAAGACGCCTTGCTAAGATGATGGGGCTTCCTTTTGTTAAAGTCGAGGCAAGCAAGTACACTGAAGTTGGTTTTGTTGGGCGTGATGTAGAAAGTATGGTTAGAGATTTAGCAAATGCTGCTTTAAATTTAGTAAAAAATGAAGAAAAAGAAAAAAACAAAGAAAAAATTAATGAGTTTATAGAAAATAAAATTTTAGAAAAACTCTTACCGCCTCTACCAAAAGGCATTAGCGAAGAAAAGCAAGAAGAGTATCAAAATTCTTTAGAAAAAATGCGCGCAAAATTACAAGCGGGTGATTTAGATGATAGCGTGATAGAAGTTGAAATTTCACAAAGTGTGTTTGACACCAACCCAAACTTACCACCTGAAATGGGTGCTATGCAAGACATTGTTAAAGTGATTGGTGTGGGTAATAAAAAAGTTAAAAAAGAAATGAAAGTTAAAGACGCAAGAATAGCCCTAGCTCAAGAAGCGAGTGAGAAAATTCTTGATATGGAAAGCATTAAAGGCGAGGCTTTAAGAAGAGCGGAAAATGAAGGGATTATTTTTATCGATGAGATAGATAAGGTAGCGGTTTCAAGCTCTAATTCTAATCGTCAAGATCCAAGTAAAGAAGGTGTGCAAAGAGACTTACTTCCTATAGTTGAAGGTAGCACTATACAAACTAAATTCGGGCCTTTAAAAACTGATCATATTTTATTTATCGCAGCAGGTGCGTTTCACTTAAGCAAGCCAAGTGATTTGATCCCTGAACTTCAAGGGCGTTTTCCTTTGAGAGTGGAGCTTGATTCATTAGATGAGGAAGCATTGTATGCGATTTTAACAAGACCTAAAAACTCATTGCTAACACAATATATTGAGCTTTTAAAAACTGAAAAAGTGGAATTAGTTTTTGAAGATGATGCGATTAGAGAAATAGCAAAAATAGCAAGCAAAGCAAATGAAGAAATGCAAGATATCGGCGCAAGACGCTTACATACGGTAGTAGAAAAACTTTTGGAAGATATAAGCTTTGAAGCAGATGAATATGCTGGTAAAGTTTATAAAATAGATGATTTTAAAGTGCAAGTTAAACTTGGAGATATCATAGAAAACAAAGATCTAGCTAGGTATATCTTGTGAGAAGTGGCTTTGTTAGTATAGTGGGTAGAACTAATGCAGGAAAAAGTTCTATCCTTAATTCTTTATTAGAAGAAAAAGTGGCGATGGTTTCTCACAAACAAAATGCTACAAGAAGAAAAATCAACGCCATTGTCATGCATGAAGATCATCAGCTTATCTTTATAGATACGCCTGGTTTGCATGCAAGTTCTAAGGCTATGAATCAACTTATGATAGATTTGGCGATTAAAAGCATTGCTGATTGTGATGTGATTTTATTTGTAGCTAGTATTTATGATGATATTAAAGATTATGAAAATTTTTTAAGTTTAAATCCCAAAGTGCCACATATTGTATTAATCAATAAAGTTGATTTGGTAAAAAAGGAAATTTTACTGAAAAAACTAAGCGAATATGCTCGATTTAGTTCCCATTTTAGTGCTATTATCCCCTATTCTGCAAAGCAAAAGTTTTATAAGAAAATTCTTCTAGATGAGATGGTTAAGTATTTGCCTGAACATCCGTATTATTTTGATCCTGAATTTATCACTACAACAAATGAAAAAGATATCTACAGAGATTTTATTTTAGAAGCGATATATGAGAATTTAAGTGATGAAATTCCATACACTACTGAAGTCAAAATAGAAAAAATCAAAGAACTAGATCAAATTTATCACATCAATGCCACAATCATCACAGATAGCAATTCGCATAAAGGAATGATACTAGGCAAAGATGGCGCAACGATTAAACGCATAGGAAAAGAAGCTAGGATAAAAATAGAAAAATTAGCACAAAAAAAGGTAATGCTAAAATTGTTCGTCCAACTTGAAAAAAATTGGCATAAAAACGAGCAAAATCTTAAAAAAATCCTTTATGATGAGTAAAAGGTCTATTTTAAAGGATTTTTTGGCTTATGAAAAACTTCTTTATATTAGATTTACAAAACTAACAAGCGAAGATGAGATTTTAAGCAAAAGCTTCGATGAGTTAGGAGTTAAAGATGATTTTTCTTATAAAATAGAATATTTTCTAGATGATGATTTTACACATGTTTTTTTAACCCAACGTGAGAATGTTTCAAGTAAAGACTTTTTGATCCCAGAGCCTTTGCTTTTTGGGGTGTATTTTAATAAAGCTGAAAGCTTAAATAATTTGGTTTTATTGTTTAAAAAACAATACATAGTCTTAATAGACTATGTAGGTAGTGACTTTAAAAACTGCAAAATACTGCCTTTAAATGCTTATAATGAGACCTATCAAGCTAAATTGCAAAATATTTATGAAAATATTATCAGCATAGATGATACGAAAAATATCAGTATATTTAAAAAATTAGAAAGTAAGCTTTTATATCCAAAACTACTTGAAGAAATCAGCTTTACAAAGATTAACTTTGCTAAAAAAGAATCATTGGTTTATTTTAAATCCTATAGCTTTAAAGCTTTGCTTTTGTTTTTTTGTGGAGTTTTTTTGGCTATGATGTATCCTAGTTATTTGTATATACAAGCCTTATTAAATACGAAAGAAAATTTTCAGTTAAAAAGTCTTATCCAAAATGAAAGTGAAAAATTAAAACACCTCCAGCTACAGCAAAAAACAAATGAGGTGATTTTAAAGACACAAAATGAAAATCAGAAAAAAATAAAATCATTGCAAAAAATTTATTCTCATACGCTTTGCTATAGAGATTTTTATAATTTCTTATTGGTGTTAAATTTTTATCAAATCCCTATAGAAGCTTTATCTATAAAAGATAATATTTTTACTATAGAGCTAATAAAAGATGATGACTTTTATGATGAATTTAAAAAATACTCATTTATTTTAAAAAACAAAGAAGTCAAACATGGAAAAACCATTCTTGTATTTGAAAAAAATCTTTGATGATTTAGAAAATATCCTTTTTGCTTTATCTAAACGTGAATTGATATTAGCATTTATCATGGTTTTTTTGCTTGGATTTTTTTTAGTTTATATTAGTGTATATAGCACTTTTGAAGTTAGGTTGCAATCATCGCAAAATGAACTTTTTGAGTTAAAAAGTCAGTATCAACAAATACAAGATTTAATCGCTATACATGATGAAAAAATCGAATTTTTAGATGAGAATTTGAGTTTAGAAGAAAGCAAGGATTATCAAAGTGTTTTAAAGCACATTGAGCAAAGTCTTAGTCAAATTCAAGCAAAAGAATTACAAATTCAAAGTCATAAAGTACAAGATAAATATTTTGCATATTATGAAGTGAGATTAAATTTCAAAAGTGATTTTTATAGCTTAATGCAATTTTTACAAAATTTAGATCCTTATGTGAAAGTTAGACAAATGGAGCTTGTAAAAGATAAAAATGACTTAAAAATTATACTAAATCTTGTTTTTACTCTAGTATAAAAATGATTTTTTTGATAAAATTTGACTAAACATGGCAAGCGATCGCTTCTTTAGAAGAGGAAAGTCCGAGCTGCAATAAGACAAAGATTCCATCTAATGGATGGCTAGGGCAACCTAAGGGAAAGTGCAACAGAAAGAAAACTACCATATTTTATATGGAAAAGGTGAAACGGTAGGGTAAGAGCCTACCAGTAACTTTGGTAACAAAGTTAGCTATGTAAACCCAATCTGCAGCAAGAAGGGGTGGTTTTAGTCTTATAATATAACCCTTCGCTTGAACTTGTTTGCAAAAACAAGTCTAGATAAATGATCGCTCTTGACAGAACTCGGCTTATCGCCATGTTTTACTTCATGTAAGCAGAAGCTTTTTTGAGTTTTTTTAAGTTAAGAGCCACTTCATCTTGCTTTTTCTTCATAAAAGCTATGGCTTCATTGGTCAATGCCAAAGCTTCATTAGGACAGTCATTAAAATCAGGTTTTTCTATGAGTTTGACTATTTTTTCTACATCTTCAGTATAAACAGCTAATTTAAACTCATCTATCCATTTTTTTTCACTCATTTTTGATGTACTTCCCTCCAAGCTTCTAATAAGCCTTTTACAACATTAATCACTTCATCTACCCTAGCTTCATTATTTTCTATATTTGCTAAAGAAAGAAGTTGTAATTCTCTAGTATATAAGCCACTAAGGTAGTGTGCTACTTCTCCACCTTTTTCATAATCAAGACAGTTAAGTAGCTCAATAAAAATAGCACTAGCTCTTTTTACATAATATACTCTTTCTTCTATATTGTCATTTTGTATGGCTATTTTTATTCTACTAGAAAAACGTAAAATCCCGCTATATAACATCTCGATTAATTTTTCTTGAGATTCTACTCCGGTTTGATTTTGCGAATATGCGTTATAAACTGCACTATTTAGCATTAATTTCCTTTCTTAAATTATGAACCTTGGTTGTTTGCTGCGTTGATCATGTTTGAAATAACGCTTGCTTGATTGTTTAATTTTGCGATGATACCATCATAAGCAGCCCATCTAGACCACATCGTATCGTATCTATCTTCTATGGTTTTTTTAGTTGATTCGATGGTTTCGTTTAGGTTTTTAGATTCTTTTGTTAGGGATTCTTTATAACCACCAAATGAGCCATCAGAACTCATGATTTCTCCCATGGTGTTTTTTAACACCCCAAAAGTTCCTGTTTCTTCTTTGTAAACTGAGTAAATGGTTCTAGAGCTTAAGCCAAATTTTTTCAAAAATTCACTATCGCCCTTGATTTCAAGGTTGCTACCTGAAGTTCCTTTGATTTTAAACTGGATTTGTTGTTGTCCTTCTTTACCTTGATTGATGATTTCAAAACTAGCTTCTAAGCCTTCTAAGCCAAAACTATTAATATGATCTACTAGGTTTTTAGCTTTTTCTATGTCATCTTTACCAGTAAGTGTAAAAGGATCTCCATTTGCTGTTTTGCTTAAATCAATCGTTTCATCGTTATAAGTGATGGTAAATTTACCTTCTTCAAATTTTATATCACCATCACCAAGATTACTCACCCTATCGCCCACTAGGTCAATATCTTCAAAGCCATTGCTTCCTACGAAAAATTTCTCAGCCATTTGCGGATCTTCATTAAATTTAGAGTTAAACTTACCTGAATCAAAAGTCAAAACCCCATCATTTAAAGTCAAACCATAATCTGCCAAAGACAAACTTACTTTTGAAGAAACTTTTACCCCTTCTGAACTGTCGCTATCACCAACGATAACTGTTCCATCAACGGTGATGGTTTGAAGTAGGATGTTGTTGATTTGAGATTTGATGTTGTAAATTTCACTTACACCAACAAAGTTTCCTTTTGTCCCTGCATCAGGGTCAAATTTGGTCGCTGCGTTGAGATTGATCATCAAGTCATTGTAAGCTGTAGCTAGGCTTTCTAAAGACTGCGCGATAGATTCTGTATCTTGAGTGACATTGAAACTAATCTCACCTTTTTGTTTTAACTCCAAAGTGATGTCAGGACCTATGTCAGTGATAGTGTTGGTTGGTCTTGTCATCTTCACACCATCTACGCTAAAGATAGCGTCCATACCTTTTTGAATGTGGTTTTCATTGTCTGCTTTTACATTGTAACCTTGTGGTGTACTTGTATCTAAAGTGATTCCAAACTTATCGCTGAGTAATCTTGTAGCCAAAGGATCTCTTTGATAGTTGCTTGTGTCGATATTACCATCTTTATCAACCGCATAACCCCCATCAAATATACTCAAATCACCACCATTGGTAGCTCTAAAGGACAGTTTGCCACCATCTTCTATTTTAAGTTCAACTTTTCCATTGGTTTGTTTTCTTAAATCCTCCGCAAGGCTTTCATAGGTGGTATTTTCATCAATATTAATCGTAAATCTATCATATCTTTCACCATTTTTTATAACAAAAGTAAAAGAAGTTTTTTCTCCTTCGCCTAAAAGTTTTTGCTTTTTAAGATCTTCAACATTAAGAGGCGATAATTCTGAAATACTTCCTGTTATGGTGTCTTTTGTGTCATTTTGCCCATTGGGTCTAAACCCATACAAACCACCCGCGCTAATGCTATTTTTATCAAGTTCCCAGCCCATAGCTTTTAAAAGCTCATCATCACCTGAAAAAGAGATGTTGTTTTTTGTTCCTGTTTCGGTGCTTTGTACGACTAAGCGGTATGGATTATCTCTGTCTCCGGTGTTAACAAGCTTAGCTTCTATTTTGCCACCGGTGGCTGCGTTGATCTTTTCAGCAAGCTGAGCCACAGTTGTACTTTTGTCTATGTCGATCTTATAGTCTTTTCCATCTTGAGTGATAGTAAAAGAAGTTTTACCATCTTCACCACCTTTTATACCCAGACTACCCATAACAGTAGCAGATTTATCCCTAAAGCCATTACTTTGATACACATCTTTTTGGGCTAATTGATCTACGATCACTTTCATATTAGTAAGGTTAGATAAGGATCCTACTACTAAGCTCGCAGCAGCACTATCTCCACTTACGCTAGGAGATACTTTCTTTTTGTTAAACTGAGAGGTATCCCCTAGGCTATTAACAGCAGTTTGGAAAGCAAGTAACTTCGCTTCAAGCTCTGCTAAGTCTTTTTGTCTTGAAGTGTTGGTTTCAAGTTGTGTATTATAAAGACTCAAGTGAGCATTCATCTCTGCTTCTTTGAGTTTATTTAAAGTGTCACTTGTTAAAACACCTGAACCTATCCCTAAACTTCCTAAACTACCTACTGCCATTATTAACTCTCCTTATCAAAAATAGTGCCAATAACACCTTTAAAATGCTCTATCAGCTTCATAACCTCTTCACTAGGAATTTTGCGTATGAGCCTGCCAGTATCTTTTTCGGTCACATTCACATACATTTCGTTGATTTTATCATTGTACGCAAAACGCACATTTGTTTCTAAAGTTTCCATTTGCTGGTTTAACTTTTCTGTTGCATTTTTCAACTTATCGTTTAAATTCTCATCTTGATCTTTTAAATCAATTTGTTGCTTGCTTTCTTGTTGAGATGTTTTTTCTGCACCCTTTGTATTAAAATGAGTGATATTTGCATCTCTTTGAATGTTACCAATGTCCATTTTAAACTCCTTTTTAAAAGACTTCAAAATACACTATCGACACAATTTTAAAAAACTTAATATTTAGATTAAAAATCTATATTTTTTACAAGCAAAAAGTGTTCTCAAAAAGCCCGAAATTAAAAAATTTCAAACTTTTTGAAGAATTTTTCATCATTAGGAAGTAATTTTTTTGCAATGAGCTTATCGATAACTTCTTTAGAACAATTAGTCATTAAAGGCCATGCTTTATGATAATCTTCTAGCAAACCTTTGTTTGTCGCATCAATCCCAACACAATCTTTTTTTATAAAAATGTCTCTTTTTGCATCGATATTGTTTACGATACGCCATACTAGCATGTAAGGGTTTTCTAAAATAGCATCTTGATCTAAAAAGGCTAAAATTCTAAAGTGTTTTTTATAAATTTGTAGTTTTTCAAATACTTGAGCAATTTTTTCTTTTTTATCAATCAAAACTACGCTAATTGGTGCGAAAGTTTGAGTGTAGAATTGTTTTAAATTTAAAATACTTGAATCTTTCTCTTTAAATAATTGAAGTAAAGTTTCATCTTTTAAAATTTCTAGTTCTACTTTTTTTTCATCACCGCATGCATCAAGCCCTGCTTTCCCACCATAACAGTAGGTATTTGAAGCATGATCGAGTTGATCGCAAATTCCTTCACTAATAAGTAATTTTTCTTCATCAAAACGATCGAGTATATAAGGTATGAGTTTGTCATAGTCTTTTAATGAAGGTGCGTTTTCATCTACGAAAATAGTATGTTTAACAAAACTCATTTGCCCTACACCCCAAAATGTATGCATGATTTGTTTTGCGTGCGCAGGGTATTTTGCTTCTATTTTGGCTAAGATTAAGTTGTGAAATACCCCATTTTCTGGCATGTTATAATCGATCAAATCAGGTGCGTTAGTTTGAAGTAAAGGTAAAAAAACTCTTTCGGTGCCAAGCCCCATGTACTTGTCTTCTAATGGAGGTTTTCCTACGACAGTAGCTTGATAGATTGCATTTTTTTTAGCAAAAATTTTCTCTACTTTTAATACAGGACAAAGTTCAACCGGAGTGTAAAATCCCGTGTGATCTCCAAAAGGCCCCTCAGGTGCAAATTCATTAGGATCAACAAAGCCTTCTATCACAAAATCACTATCATAAGGCACATAAAGTGGGTTGCTCTTGCACTTTGCTAAAATGGCAGGTTTTTTCTTGATGAAACCATAAAGCAAAAGCTCAAAAATTCCTTTTGGTAAAGGTGCTTGTCCACACCAAATATACAAAGGATCGCCACCTATGGCTATACTAACTGGCATTTTTTGATTTGCTTTTTTGTACTCATGAAAAAAATGACTCGCATCTTTATGAATTTGCCAATGCATAAGCAAAGTTTTATCATCAACAACTTGCAAGCGATACATCCCAAGGTTGTTTTGTTTACCATCTAAACTTTGAGTGTAAACTTGCCCCATAGTGATAAAAGGTGCAGCATCTTTTTCCCAGGTTTTTAAAATAGGAATATCACTTAAAGAATTTAAACTTTTATAGGTGAATTCTCCTTCTTTTTTAATGCGTTTAGGTGGGATATTTTTTAGATCTAATAAAGTCTTGAAAAAATTTAATTTTGCACCAAAACTTTGCGGAATATGCATTTTCAATAAAGAGCTAATTTCTTTAGCTACTTCTTCATGATCTCTTCCAAAAGCTAAATTTAAAGCTTTTTCATTACAAAAAGTATTTAAAAGCACCGGATAGTCATACTTTTTGCCATTTTTTACCGCATGAGTAAAAAGTAAAGCTTTAGAATCTTCCTTTTTGACTTCTATATAAGCTAAATGCGCCATTTCAAGATCAACATCAACAGGATCGTTGATGATTTTTAATAGATGATTTTTTTCTAAAAGTTCTATAAATTTTTGCATTTATATCATACTCTCTGCTTCTTTTAAAATTTCTCTTGCCCCTTTTGCTATCATTTCTTTAGCCAAAAGTTCACCTGCGTTAACATAGTCTTGTTTTTTAATAACTCTTTTTTCTTTTAGTAATTTACTTGCATCAGGCAAACCTACTATGGCACGAATTTCTATATTATCTTGAAGAATTTTTGCATTGATGCCTATAGGTACTTGACAGCCACCTTCTAAGGTTTTGATAAAGTCTCTTTCTATGTGAGTTTCTATAAAGGCATTTTCATCATTTAAGCACTCTAGGTATTTTAAAATTTTCTCATCATCAATACTTTCTATACCTAAAGCACCCTGAGAGGCTGCAGGTATCATCTCATCAAGCTCAAAAGCTTTGACATATTTAATTGTTTTGTCTAAACCTAAACGTTTAATACCAGCCAATGCTAAGATAATTGCGTCAAATTCTTTTGCTTTAAGTTTTTCTAAGCGCGAGTTGATATTGCCTCTTAAAGAAATGATATTTAAATCAGGTCTTAATGCTAAAAGTTGCATTCTTCTTCTAAGGCTTGTGGTGCCAACTTTTGCACCTTTTGGAAGTGCAGTTAGGTTTTCATAATGTTCACTTAAAAAAGCATCGTTTACAACTTCTCTTTTTGAAATAGCAGCTAAAACTAGACCATCAGGGAAAAAACTTGGCACATCTTTTAAGCTATGTACAGCCAAATGCGAATCGCCTCTTAACATGCTTTCTTCAAGTTCTTTTGTGAAAAGTCCTTTTCCACCTATTTTTGCTAAAGGTGAGTCAAGTAAAACATCACCTTTGGTTTTAAATCCTTCTAGTGTAATTTTTAAATTTGCATGCGTTTGCAGTAATTGTTCTTTTACGTGTTCACTTTGCCATAATGCAAGTTGACTTTTTCTTGTTGCGATGATTAATTGCATTTTTTATGCTCCTGTATGATTTCTACATCAATGATTTCTTCTTCGTTGTTTGGTGTTTGGTGTTTTTGGGATTTTTTATGAGTGAAAAATTTTAAAACTGCCATGAAAAACAACAACAATATGCCTAAAAATGAACTCAAAATTCCCGGTATTAACAGTAAAATTCCTACTATGGTTAAAGAAAATAATTTAATCATACCAAATAAATTAGTATGGGTATTTTGCATGGTGATGAGATTGGTCCAAGTTTTTGCTAAAAACATTGCCCCTAAAAACATGCTTGCAAAAACTATCATAAAAAAATTTAAAAAACCAAAAAAAACAATAAACAAAACACTTGCAATTAATTCTAAAACCAAAAAAGCACTAAGGTTGACTTTTGCTATCATAAAATTTTCTCTAAGTGTGGAATGATTTCTTGTGTTTTTAACACCTGTTTTTCTAAGGTATTTCTGTGGATTAGCTCAACTTCATCTTTTTCTAAGCCCTTGCCAATAACTAAAGCATAAGGAAATCCCATTAATTCAAAGTCGTTGATTTTTACTCCAAAGCGCTCATTTCTATCATCAAACAACACTTCTTTATCTTTAAAATGGTTATAAATTTGTTCAGCTAATTCCATAGCTTTTGTATCTTTTACATTAGAAACAATGATATCTAAAATAAAAGGTGCTAAGGTTTTATTCCAGATACAACCTTTTTCATCATGACTTGCTTCTATAGCAACAGCTACCAAGCGACTTACCCCCATGCCATAGCAACCCATAGTAAAAAACTGTGCTTTGCCATTTTCATCTAGATAACTTGCATTCATTGCTTTAGAATACTTGCTACCAAGTTTAAAAATATGCCCTACTTCAATACCTTTGCTTTGTTTGAGTTTGTGTTGGCATTTTGGACAAAGATCGTGTTCTTTGACTGCTGCAAGATCTTTAAAGCGTTCTTTGTTTAGATTGACTACGTTAATACCTACTAAATGATAATCTTTTTTATTAGCCCCGATAATCATATTTGTTTCGTTTTCAAGTTCATGATCGATATAAAAATCAACACCATTTAACCCTACAAAGCCGATAAATCCAGGCACTAAACCTGCTTTTACTAATTCTTCCTCGCTTGCATCGGTTAATTCTAGCGCATTGGCTGCATTAAGTGCTTTAACCTCTTGTAACTCATCATCACCACGCACAAAAAATACCACGATTTTTTCTTCATTTTCATAAATAGCTTTTTTTGCAATAGCCTTAATGGTATAGTAAGGGTTAATCTTGAAAAATTCTGCTAACTCTTCTATGGTTTTTATATTAGGAGTGTGAAATTGTGTTGCAAAATCTGCTTCTGGTCTTTCATCTTGGCAGGTTTTTTTAGCTCTTTTTGCTGCTTCGATATTAGCTGCATAGTCACAGTGTTCGCATAATAATATATCATCTTCGCCATTTTTAGCCAAAACCATAAATTCTTTCGAACCGCTACCACCAATGGCTCCACTATCAGCCTCAACAGCTCTAAATTCAAGTCCTAATCGTGTGAGAATTTTGCTATAAGTCTCGTGCATGAGGTTAAATTCTTTATCTAGATCTGCTTCACTAGCATGAAAACTATAGCCATCTTTCATTAAAAATTCTCTACATCTTAAAAGTCCAAATCTAGGTCTAGCTTCATCTCTGAATTTCAAGCCAATTTGATATAAGTGTAAAGGAAGTTGTTTGTATGAAGTAACTTTATTTCTAACTAAAGCCACCATAGCTTCTTCGTGGGTTGGTCCTAAAACAAAATCGTTTTCTTTTCTATCTTTAAAGCGTAAAAGTTCTTTGCCAAATACATTAAACCTTCCACTTTCTTTCCAAAGATCAGCTGGGGTGTTAAAGCTTAAGTTTACTTCTAGAGCTCCTGCTTTATCCATTTCTTCTTTGATGATGTTTTTGATTTTATCTAAAACTTTTTTTCCTAAAGGTAAAAAATTATACAAGCCACTTCCAATTTGCTCTACAAAAGCACCCTTAACTAAAAATATATGACTTGGTAGCGTGGCATCTTTTGGATTTTCTTTTGTACTTACGGCATAAAATTTACTAAATTTCATGATTATTCTCCAAATTAAATTCACATTTATAAAGGTTTAAACCTTCCATATTTTCATTTTTTAAATCAAATACATAACGCATCGCATTAATCACTGAATCATTTTGCATGGTTCCGCTTAGTTTTTTAAGATTTACACTAGGATGGTGCAAAAAGGCATTCATTACTTGTCTTATAAGCTTTCTTGCTTCTTCGTGGTTTGAATGTTTTAAATATCCTTTTTTTATAGCTTTTTGTAATTCTATGCTAGCAATTTCATCAGCTTGCAATCGAAGCTGTTTTACTAAAGGTAAGGTTGCTAGCTTGCTTAAATGCTGAAAAAACTCATTAGTCATCACACCTACTATAGAGTAAGCAATTTGCGCTTGATGTTCTCTTAGGGTTAAATTTTTCTTTACTACCTCTTCTAAATCATCAACCGCATAGACGTGGTTTTTTTCATCAGATTTTATATCAATATCTCTAGGTACGGCTATATCAAAAAAATACCTTTCATAGTCTTTTTCTTCTAGCAAATCATGAGTTATAACAGCATGAGGAGCATTAGTAGCGCTAAAAAAAACTTCATATTGATTTAAGGCATTTTTTAAATTCGCAATACTTTCACAACTCGCATTTTCACCTAAACATTCACAAAGTTTCCCTGCTTTTTCTATGTCTCTATTAAGTATAAGCACTTTAGCTTTTGCATTTAAAAGGTGCTTACAAGCTAATTCGCTCATTTCGCCTGCTCCGATAACCACAGCCGTTTTATTTTCTAAGTTCAATAATTCTTTGGCTTTGGCTACTGCAACAGAAGCAACTGAAATAGGATTTTTTGAAATATCGGTTTGATTTCTTACATTGGCTGCACATTTAAAAGCATAATGAATCGCTCTTGTTAAATGCACTCCACATCTTTGCTCTTGTAGGGCAAACTTATATGCTTCTTTTAATTGGCCAGCAATTTGTGTTTCGCCAATAACCAAGCTATCGAGTGAACTAGCTACGGAAAAAAGATGATGGATGGCACCACTATCCTCATAAAAATCTGCCTTGGATCCAAGATTTTCTTTATCAACATTGCAAAGCAAACTTAAAGTTTTTAAAACATGCTCGCCAACACCTTCTAATTCACCTGCAAAAAGTAAAATTTCAACTCTATTGCAAGTGCTAAGTGCTAGACTTTCTAAAATCTTGTTGTTGGCATGAATGAGTTTTAAAAGTTCTCTTTTTTTGTTTTCGTTGGAGAAGGAAAGCTTTTCTCGAGTAGCAATATCTGTATTTTTATGTGTAAAGCTGATGCAATAATAATGCATTAAAAATCCCTCTCAATCATACTTTTGATAATATCTTCTAAATCTTTTATGTTATATTTTTCTATAGCTTTTAAGGCATTGTTTGCATAGACATTTAGTTCTTGATGGACTTGCTCGAAAATTTGACATTCATGCATTTTATTTTTTATCCAAGCAACTTCACTCTCATTTAAATCTTTTTTATAATAACCTTGTAAGATTGCTTGATCTTGAGGGTTTAATTTTTCATATAAATACATATAAGCAAGAGTGGTTTTGCCCTCTTTAAAGTCATTCATAGCAGGTTTTCCTAAGGTTTGTTCATCGCCTTGAATATCCAAAAGATCATCCACAATTTGAAAGGCTAAGCCTAAATTTTTTCCATATTCTGCAAAATCATCTTCATCTAAGCCAGCAAGTATTGCACCGCTTCTTGCACTAGCTTCGATTAAAACTGCAGTTTTATTGTATATCATTTGCAAGTAAGCATTTTTGTTAGTGTTGAAAGTTTCACTTAAATTTACATCCATTAACTCTCCAATAGAAAGCTTTACTACTGCATTAGAGATAACTTTTGCAAGTTTTAAATCTAAAAGCGAGAGTTCATAAAAAGCTTTTGAATATAAAATATCACCTAACATAATGGCATTTTTTGCGCCAAATTCTGCATTGATCGACTTTACACCTCTTCTAAGTTTTGCCTCATCAATAACATCATCATGTAGCAAACTTGCAGCGTGAATTAATTCTATAATGGCACAAATTTTATAGCTAGTTTCATTTTCATTGGCGATTTTTAAAAGTAATTTTGAGCGTAATTTTTTTCCGCCTTGAAGTTTTGAACTCATCGTTAAAATAGGTTCGTAATTTAACTCTGATAAAAATTCATGCATGTATTGATCGATCTTTTGCACTATGCTTTCCTTAGTTTTCTTATATTGTATTTTATTAAATTTTACTTTAGTTTTGATTAAGAGTGGCTTTTCTAGGGTCTAAAAATTCCACTTCTAGTTTTTTATTTCTATCTTCTATATACACAGTAAAAATAGCTTCACCTTTTTTAAAATCACTAAATTCTAGTATTAATCTTGCTCTGTCAATATGAGGATTATTATAATCAGGCACTAAAGTTTGAACCACCCAGTTTAAATTTCTTCTTAAAGACATGACAAATTGTCTGGGGTATTTTTTGTATTTTGAATGTACGATAATATTAGTTTGATCAAACAAAGTCCATGAGAAGTCAAAATGATAGATTTCATCAGGGTAATCAATCTCTTTAATTCTTACACTCGCTTTTTCATCTTTACTTAAGGTAAATTGATAGGTATAGTCAAAAAAAACTTCAGCTTTAAGTAAACTAGAAAATAAAAATATCCACCAAAACCAACGCAAAATCAACCCTCATGACCTAAAATTTCAGCGCTTAAGCCTATATAAAAGTCATTTTTTCTTTCATCTATCAAAAGAGAATTTTCCATTTGAAATTGAGCAACATCTGTTTCGTTAAGGTTATTTTTTTCTAAAAGTTCTATCATAGCAATGTGATCTGCTAGTAATTTTTCCATTACATTTTCTAAAGCACCTAGGTTTGCGTATTTTATTGTTTCTATAAATTTTTCTTTAGGAGTTTTAGCAAACATTTCATCAAAAATATCCATATTTTAACCTTTCATGTGAGTTTGAATTTTTTCTATTAAAGTGTTTTTATCATTAGCCTCATCTGGTTCTTTAACTTCTTTATGCCAAGCAATATGTATATAATCTACATTTGCATTTTTTGCACAAAGTCTGTCTTTTAAGCTATCGCCTATAAAAAGACTTTTATTGTATTTTGCCTCATCTGCAATCAATCTTAACATCATAGGATCAGGCTTAGCTTCTATACCATAACTAACGCCTAAAATTTTATCAAAATACGAAAGAATGTTTTGTTTTTTTAAAATAGGCACTAAGCTTTCTTGTGGCGCATTGGTAGCAATGGCCAAATAGCACCCATTTTTTTTACAAAAATCCAAAACTTCAACTACCCCATCAAAAAGCACCACGCTTTGGTCATAATGCTTGATAAAATACTTCTCATAACCTTCTTTGAAGCTTGTGTGAGAGTAAGTATCAACGCCATAAAAAATCTTAGCATAGTTTTGCCCTGGAGTGTTGATTGTATCAAGGATAAAATCTCTTTTTAAAGGTTCAAGATTTAAATCAGCTCTTATTTCATTTACTGCACATACAATAGCCTTAGCGCTATCTATTAAAGTTCCGTCCATATCAAAAATTACATTAATCAATATTCATCCTTAAATTTAGTTTTATGTTTGTCTTTTTTATAGCTTTGATTTTTCTTTAATTTGTACAAAGCATTTGCTTTTGAAACAAGCGTTTTTTGATCTAAGCCATCATCTAAGCACTCATTGACAAAAATTTCCAAAGCCTTAGTATAGGTAGAATCTAAAAAAACCGCTTGAATTTTTTCAAAAATCTTAGCATTTTTTTGCATTCTTTCTCTAAAAAGTATCATATCAAAATCTTCTCTTTTTAAAGCACTGATTGCAGAATTGGTAAATTTTTCCAAAGCTCTTACGTATTTTACCCTTAAGGCTTTTTCTTCATTTTTCATTCTGCTGCACTTGTGTTGATTCTACATTGTAATGCCTCTTGGACTAAATTTCTTGCTATGGAAGCTTCTGCATCTACAATGTGTAAGTATTTATCCGTATGAGGGAAGATGATCTTTGCTCCCATACCACTTGTTTTTAACACTGTTTTGATAGGTTTGTTTAGATTGGAAAGCACTTGATAAAGCATATCAAGTTTTGCTTCATTACTTATGGTTATAATTGCGACTGAGCATTCTTCGATATTGGCTATTTTTAAAGTTTCTACTTGTGCAACATTTGCAAAAAATACATTTTCATTTCTACTTCGACCAAGTTCGACTAAATTCAAGTCATTTTCTAAAACCAAATAAGGAATACCTGTTTTTTTGATTTTTTGCACGACTTCTTGACCTAATCTTTCATAACCAAAAATAATAAAATGATCTTTCATTTTTTGATCACAAAGATAAAATTTAGCCATATCATTTTGCTCACCCTCAGCCGCATTGGCTATTTTTCTAAGATTATTTAAAATAAATGGTGTTGCAACCATTGTTACAATAGAAACTATGATAAAAATTTGCGCAGTTTTTTCATCTAAAAGTGAATTAACTTGCATGAGTGAAAATACTGCGAGTGCAAATTCTCCAATTTGAGAAATACTTAAAGCTGTTTTTAACGCTACTCTTTTTCTAGTGTATAAAACCAAAAGACCATAAATAACTACAAACTTTACAACCAAAACTAAACTTACAAATACAAAAATCAAAAACCAATTTTCAAAAACAAGATGAAAATCTATCTGCAAGCCAACACTAATAAAGAAAAATCCCAAAAGTAAATCTCTAAAAGGTACTAAATCTGCTTCAATTTTGTGCTTGTATTGTGTTTCTGCTATTAAAGCTCCGGCTATAAAAGCACCTAAAGAGTATGAAAAACCAAATGAATGTGCCAAAAAGCTTGCGCCAATCACAGTAAAAAGAATGGTCGCGATAAAAATTTCATTCGCATTTGTTTTGATGATAAATTTTAAAACATAAGTAAAAAGATATTTACCTATAAAATAAAGCAAAACTAGTAAAATAATAGCACTAACTAAAGTGGTGATTAAAAGTCTAGAAATATCTGCATTTTGAGAGCTAAAAATATCAATCATAAGTAGTAGTGGTATTACTGCGATGTCTTGAAAAAGTAAAATCCCCAAAGCTTTTCTGCCGTATTCTTCATTGATATCGCCACTATCATTGAGTATTTTTAAAACAATAGCTGTAGATGATAATGCCAAGGCAAAACCTGCAATCATCGCAATATGACTTGCAATACCCAAAATATAAGTCACAAGTAAAGTGCATACTAAACCACAAGTTAGCATTTGCAAACTTCCGTTTAAAAACACTTCTTTTTTCATCGCTAAAAGATGCTTAAAAGAAAATTCAAGTCCAATAGTAAACATCAAAAATACTATACCAAATTCTGCCACATGTATGATGATTTCATTGGTGCTAAAGCCATAAAATTCACGCACAAATAAACCTGTAGCGATATAGCCTATTATGGTTGGAATACCAAATTTTTTTAATATGACATTCAAAACAACTGCTACTGCTACTGCGGTCAAAAATAAAGTTATAAATGCATCCACTAACCAGCCTTTTTGCAATTATGAAGTTATTTGATTTTTTCTAAAAAAATTAAATCAAAATTACTTCTATGTTTGACAACCGCTCTTGATTTTGAAGGATTATCTCTTCTATCAAGCTCCAATCTTAACTCTTCTATGGTATTTTCAAACTCATCAATTTTTGTTTTGAGTTTTAATATTACATCTACTCCTGCTAAATTTACTCCAAGATCTCTAGTTAAACGCAAGATCATTTTTATACGGTCAATGTCTTTTTGTGAATAAAGCCTCATTTTACCATCAGTTCTACTTGGCTCGACTAAACCTTCTTTTTCGTATTGTCTTAGAGTTTGTGGGTGTATACTTAAAACCTTTGCCACAACACTAATAAGATATACCGGTTCATCGTAACTGTGTTCCATATCCACTCCTTAAGGTAGTTTTTCTTCTAAAATTTTTACAAAATCTGGATCAAGTGTATTAATATCAGGTATTTTTACATTTAAAATCAAATACATATCCCCATATAAATCAGTTTTTCTATTTTGCACTCCATAGCCTTTGATTCGGATTTTTTGATTGTTTTTGGAATTTGGTGGTATGGTGATTTTAACTTCTTTTCGTGGAGTATGAACGCTAATTTTATCACCAAAAAGGGCTGTTTTTAAACTGATTTCAACTTTTTTATACAAGTCATCATCTTCTCTTTCGTATTCATCACTTTGTTCTAATTCAACTTTTAAAATCAAATCTCCACTGTGTCCTTGAAAGCTTTTACCTTTGCCTCTTATGCGTAGTTTTTCTCCATCTTTAATACCATGAGGAATTTTGATTTTCACTTGCTCGTTGTTGATATTTACTATATGTTCGCCACCTAAAATTCCTTTTTCAAAAGGAATTTTTATACTAGCTTGCAAGTCTAAATCTTCTTCAAAACCTCCAAAGCCCCCAAAACCACTTTTAAAATTATTGTTAGAGCTAAAGCCTCTGCCAAATCCTCCAAAACCTCCACCAAAGATACTATTTAAAATATCATTAATATCAGCTCCGCCTGCACTTCTTGAAAAATCATGAAAACTTTGTCCGCCAAACATTGAATCACCATATCTATCATACTGAGCTCTTTTTTGCTCATCGCTTAAAATTTCATATGCGGCATTGATTTCTTTAAATTTCTCTTCTGCGCCATTTTCTTTATTGATATCAGGGTGGTATTGTCTTGCTAATTTTCTATAAGCTTTTTTTATTTCATCTGCACTAGCATTTTTAGCAACACCTAAAGTATCGTATAAACTATTACTCATATTATTTTTCCTTCAATTTTATAATGTTTTGATTATATCAAAAACTTTAGTCTTAGTCAATCAACTTTTATAAGTTTTAAAACTAAAGGTTTTATTTACAATTGTGTAAAAATAAAATTTTATACTTGTAGGAAATGATTTTATAAAGGATGAATATGAAAAAAATAACCATACTTTCTTTAGCAGTAGCAACTAGTCTTTTTAGTGCTAGTATTGATTTTAAACAAGCAGATGATAATATACAAAGAACTTTACCAGCTAGTAATCCAAATTCTATACTTTCTTACCATGATTCTATACAAAAGGTAAAAAATTCTGTGGTGAATATCTCAACTTCAAAAACCGTTCAAAGTAATTCTTTTGGTATTGATGATTTTTTTAACGATCCTTATTTCAAACAATTTTTTGGTTTTGATTTTCCACAAGCTCCAAAAAGCAAGAAAAATAAAGAAGTGGTAAGCTCGCTTGGCTCGGGCGTGATTATCTCAAATGATGGATATATTATAACCAACAACCATGTTATCGAAGGTGCTGAAAAAATCACTGTGAATTTACCTGATTCAAGCACCGAATACAAAGCAAAATTAATCGGAGCTGATCCTAAAACAGATCTAGCTGTAATAAAGATTGAAGCTAAGAATTTACCCGCTGTTACTTTTGCTGATTCAGATAGATTGTTAGAAGGTGATGTGGTGTTTGCTTTAGGTAATCCTTTTGGCGTAGGAAGTAGTGTTACAAGTGGAATTATCTCAGCTTTGAATAAAAACAATATAGGTTTAAATCAATACGAAAATTTCATTCAAACTGATGCTTCTATCAACCCTGGAAATTCAGGTGGAGCTTTAGTAGATAGTAGAGGAGCTTTGGTTGGGATCAACTCGGCCATACTTTCAAGAAGCGGAGGAAATAATGGTATTGGTTTTGCTATCCCTTCAAATATGGCAAAATCTATCGCACAAAAACTAATCGAACATGGAAAAATTGAAAGAGGATATTTGGGTGTAGTCATAGGAGCTTTAACTCAAGATATCAAAAAAGCCTATACTAATCAAGAGGGAGCTTTAATCACTGAAGTACAAAAAGATTCAGCAGCTTATAATGCAGGTTTAAAAAGAGGCGATTTGATCATAAAAGTAGATAAAACCACGATTAAAAGCCCTATGGATTTAAAAAACTATATAGGAAGTATCGATCCAAAACAAGCGATAGAGTTAACTTATGAAAGAGATAATAAGATCAAAACTGCGAAATTTATGTTAAAAACCGATGAAAAGTCGCTACAATATGAAAAAGGTTATATTGATGGCTTAAAATTAGTTGAATTAAATGCTAAAAACAAAGCCCAATACCGTATACCTGAAAACATTAGTGGTATTTTAATCACCGAAGTTACGCCAAAATCAAAAGCAGAAAAAATAGGCTTTGAGCAAGGTGATATTATCATAGGTATCGATCAATATGAGGTTTCAAATTTTAAAGAATTATCAAAAGCTTTAGAGTTAAATAAAGGCAAAGAATATGTTAAAATTTGGATCAATAGAGGCGGTTTAGTTAGAGCTTTACTTTTTTAAGAAAGGAAAAAAATGACAAATATTTTAATGATTGAAGATGATTTAGAATTGGCCGAGATTATAGCAGAGTACTTAGAGCAATTTGACATGAAAGTAGATATCGCGCATGAACCATACATCGGTCTTTCAAGACTTGCTTTAAATCCTTATGATTTAATCATTTTAGATTTAAGTTTGCCTGGTCTTGATGGACTTGAAGTGTGTGAGGAAATTCGTAAAAAATACGATACGCCTATTATTATTTCAAGTGCAAGACACGATATCAGCGACAAGGTTACTGCTCTTGATTTGGGTGCTGATGATTATTTGCCAAAACCATATAATCCTCAAGAACTTCAAGCAAGGATAAAAAGTCATCTAAGAAGAATTTCAAACACCAAAACCGCCCAAGCTCAAGTTAAAAAAGATCTTGTTTATGATAAATATAAACACACTATCACTATGAAAGATCAAGAGATTAGTTTTACTAATGCTGAATTTGACATTTTGAGTTATTTGATTAAAAAAGAAGGTGGAGTGGTAAGTCGTGAAGAACTTGTGTATAATTGTAGTTCTATTAGTGAAGATTCTAGTAATAAAAGTATAGATGTAATTATTAGTAGAATTAGACAAAAAATCGGCGATGATCCTAAAACTCCAAAATACATTCATTCAATCAGAGGCATAGGATATAAACTAACTCAATGAATAAATCATCGATTTTTTATACCATAACCTTTGTTTTTTTACTTGCAAGTGTTAGTGTGATTTTGGCATTTTTATGGCTTATTAAATATGATCAGCAAAATTACACTAACGAACTTAATGCAAAATACTCCTTTATAGCCAACGCAAGATTATTGTATTTTAATCATGTGATTAGTGAGAAGGAATTTTATGAGCAAACTAAAAATTACAAGATGATTGAATTAACCGCACCCTCTTCTATAAGAAAAATCATCTACAAGGCTGAAACCATAGCACGTGCTCAAACTAGCACAGGTGTGGTTGAAATCATTACTTTAGAAGATAATGTGTATTTAAAAATCATCTTTGATGGCAAGCTTTATTTGTATAAAGATTTAGAATATCAAGGTTACCGTTACTTTGTAATCAAGCTTATTGCATGTATTGTGGTGATGGTTTTATTGGTATTATATATTTTTATCATTAGAAAATTAAAACCATTAAGAGCTTTAAAAAGACAAATTGATAAATTTGGAGAAAATAAACTAGATGAAATTCAAAATGTCAGCAAAGGCAACGATGAAATTTCACAGGTTGCAACAGCCTTTTATGAGTCTATTTTGCGAATTCAAAAGCTTAATACTTCAAGACAATTTTTTCTAAGAAATATCATGCATGAGTTAAAAACTCCTATTACCAAAGGATTGATCACTTTAGAAATGCTTGAAAATAGCAAATATAAAGAAAGACTCATAGGTGCTTTTAATCGTTTAGAAATTTTAATCAACGAATTTGCTGCTATTGAACAAATTACTTCGGGTGCGGGTTTGATTAATTTAAAAAAATACAATATCTTAGATCTTTTAGATGAAGCAAAAGATATTGCCATGAGTGATGATGAAAAAGTAAAAATTAGCATCAAAGAAAGTTTTAGTGTTAATGTGGATTTTAAATTATTCACCACTGCGATGAAAAATATGATCGATAATGCGACAAAATACTCTGATGAAAATTGTGTTACCATAGAAATAACCAAAGAATACCTTTGCTTTAAAAACAAAGGAAAAGCCTTGGATAAAGACTTAAAACACTATACTCAAGCCTTTACTCAAGGAAAGAAAAATAAAGATAGTTTTGGACTTGGACTATACATCGTTAAAACTATTTTAGATTCTCATAAACTTACGCTTCATTATGAATACAAAGATGGCGTAAATTATTTTTATTTTAATCATATAGAAAATATAATTTTAAACTAGGATTTCCATGCCCTTATCACGTTTAAATGAAGAACAATACAAAGCTGCTAGTGCCCCTTTTGGACATAATCTAATCATAGCAAGTGCAGGCACAGGCAAAACTTCTACTATTGTTGCAAGAATAGCATTCTTGCTTCAAAATGACATAAAGCCTGAAAAAATCATGCTATTAACCTTTACTAACAAAGCAAGCAAAGAAATGATTGAAAGACTTGGGAGGTATTTTGACAAAAGCATTACTTCAAAAATTACCGCAGGAACTTTTCATAGCACCGCCTATACTTTGCTTAAAGAATTAAACCATGATATCATTTTAAAACCAGCAAGTGAGCTTAAAATTCTTTTGCGTTCTATTTTTGAAAAACGCACTTTTCATCATTTAAGCGACACTAAGCCTTATATGCCAAGTTATTTATATGATGTGTATTCTTTATTTCAAAATACCAATGCAAATTTAGATGAATTTTACAACTGGTTTTGTCAAAACTATGATGAACAAGCTGTTTATGCTGAAATTTATGAAGATATTTTAAAAGAATATGAAGAAGAAAAAGCACGTTTTAACTATGTGGATTTTAATGATTTATTGATTAAACTAAAACACGTTTTATCTTCACATCATTTCGAATTTGATGAAATTTTAGTAGATGAATATCAAGACACTAATACCTTGCAAGGTTCACTTATTGACGCGTTTAATAGTAAAAGTTTATTTTGTGTGGGGGATTATGATCAAAGCATTTATGCTTTTAATGGAGCAGATATTTCCATTATAGGAAGTTTTAAAGATAGATTTGTGGATGCAAATATTTTTACTTTAAATAAAAACTATCGCTCTAGTAAAAATATTCTTGCACTAGCTAATAAAGTCATCTTAAATAATGAAAGACTATATCCTAAAGAATTAATCGTAACAAGAGAAGGAGACTTTAAAGCACCAAGTTTACTAACATTTAACGAATTATTTGATCAATACTCCACCATCGCAAAGCTAATTCTACAAAGTGGAGTTAATTTAGATGAAATCGCTGTTATTTTTAGAAATAACTCAAGTGCTGATGGTATAGAAGTAGCCTTAAGAGAACTTGGCATAGCTAGTAAAAGAAAAGGCGGTGGGAGTTTTTTTGAAAGTTTAGAAGTGAAGAATTTTTGCTCCATGCTTGCGATCGTGCTTAATCCAAAAGACATCATGGCTTTTATCCATTTACTTGAATATACCAAAGGAGTTGGAGGGGTTTTAGCTAAAGATATTTTTGATGCTTTGTTAAAACTAGGACATTCTAGTTTAATTAAAGGATTTTTAAATCCTGACACTAGTGTAAGTTTAAAAAAATACAAAAAACAAAGTTATCAATTGGGTTTATTCGATGATATTGAAGAGTTAGCTTCTCCATCAAGATTTAATTTAGAAAGTGAGTTTAACACCCACCCTATTTTAAGCCTGCCTAAGATCAATGAATTTTGCGCAAAAAATCTTGAAAAAATTTATCTTTTTATAAAAAAAGCTAGTGAATGTAAGGTTTCAAGCCAGCTTGTAAATTTGATTTTAGAAAATGATTATTTTAAAGAAATTTGTGATATTTTAGCAACCAAGAGAGCGACTAATAAAAATTCTAATGTTGATTTAAATAAAAAAAGTGAAATTTTAGAAAAAATCAATGCAAAAATGTTTGTATTAAAAGAATTGGCTAAAAATTATAGTGATAATTACAAATACTATAACTTTCTCACCCTTGGTGCTAGTGAAATGAGTAGTGGAAGCGGGGTTAATCTTTTAAGTATTCATGCTAGCAAGGGGCTTGAATTTGAGCTTGTGTTTGTTATAGATCTTGCGCAAGGAAGATTTCCTAACCAAAAACTCATGAGCATGGGTGGAAGCTTAGAAGAAGAACGAAGACTTTTTTATGTTGCGGTTACTAGAGCTAAAGATACTTTATACTTAAGCTATGCAAAATACGATAAGATAAAAAAAAGCAATTATCAGCCTTCATGTTTTCTAATCGAAGCAGGTATGTGTAAAGAAGAAAAAAAATAAGACTTTATTAATCTTTTTATATTATGATTAATATAAATCATTTAAGGAGAAAAAAATGAATAGCGTATTATTCAAAGGAAATAAAGTAAGTTTAAAAGGAAATAATGTTCAAGTTGGAGATATGGCACCAAACATTACTCTAAAAGCCAAAGATCTTTCAGGTGTTGAAATCGCTCCAAAAGGTAAAACTCAAATTATTATCAGCGTACCAAGCCTTGATACTCCAGTATGTGCTACTGAAGCTAGAGAATTTAATAAAAAAGCAGCAGCAAGTGGCGCTGAAGTAATCGTAGTAAGTATGGATTTGCCATTTGCTATGGGTCGTTTTTGTTCAACCGAAGGTATTGATAATCTAACCGTTGCAAGTGATTTTGTTTCTAAAGAATTTGGTGAAAAATACGGTGTTTTAATGGCAGATGGTCCGCTTGAGGGAATTCTAGCTAGAGCTGTATTTGTGGTAAAAGATGGTGTGGTTGTATATAAAGAACTTGTAAATGAAGTTACTGAATTACCAAATATGCAAGCTTTAGAAAACTTTTTTAACCAAAGTTGTGGATGCGGCGGTTGTGGTTGCCACTAAAATTTAAAAGCCTGTAAAAAGGCTTTTAAAACTACTTATAAAATCATTTATTTTTATATGCAAGTTTTTATTTTTTTAATTTTAGGTTCAATGACAAATCGACAATAAGCCTGATCAGGATTGTTTTTAAAATATTTTTGATGATAATCTTCACCTTTGTAGTATTTTTTTGCTTTCAAAACCTGTGTCGCTAAGGTTTTTTCATAATTTTGTTGTGCTTTTTGCAAAAAATCACTAATGATTTTTAACTGTGTTTCATCTTGGTAAAAGATGACTGAACGATACTGAATTCCCTCATCCGCTCCTTGTTTATCAATACTTGTAGGATCATGCATTTTTAGAAAAACTTCTAAAATTTTTTCTAGTGTAATTTCTTTTTGATCATATACTATTTTAGTGATTTCTATATTTCCATCGCCATTTACTACACTTTCATAGCTTGGGTTTGGCTTGCCACCCATATAACCTACTTCTGTATACACTACACCCTTAATCTCATCAAATACAGCTTGCGTACACCAAAAACAACCCGCACCTAAAATGATTTCACTATGCAAAATACCACCTTTATTTCTCATCTTCTTTTAACACAAGTTGCATAAGATAAAGCTCCTCCCCATCGATAATTTTTAAATTCTTATCTTCGCATTTTGGACACCAAAAGATATTATTTTCAAGCACCCCGCTAAAATGACACTTTTGACACTCCACTACCACCTCTTGAAGATGCATGATAAATTTGGCATTTTTGCACAAGGGGCTATTTTCCCTAAATGTCTCAAAGCTTCTTTGTAAAAGCGCAGCCTCAACACCGCTTAAGCGCCCTATTTTTACATGTACTTCTTCGACTATTTTGCCCTGGGCATATTCTTCACAAAGTTCTAGTAAAGATTCTGTAATACTTAACTCATGCATTAGCAAATTCTTGGTAAAAGTTCACCTTTTGGAGCTTCTAAAACACGCTTTGCTCCATAGGCATTTTCTAAAATCACCCTTGCCTTTTCATTGGCTGTGATTTTACCTATAATAGCTGCATTAGCATTAAACTTTTTTAAGATTTCTAATGCTTTTTGTTCATCTTTTTGCTCTACACATAATATAAAGGTTCCTTCATTAGCAAGTTCATAAGGCTCATATCCAAAAAGCTCGCAAACTCCTAAAACTTCATTGCAAACTGGAATTTTTTCTTCATATGCCATAAGTTCTAAATTGCTCAACTTAGCCCATTCATTTAACACCGCACTAAGTCCACCACGCGTTGCATCACGCATTGCTTTGATTTTTATATCAGCTTCTAAAAGCGCTAAAACTTCTTCTTTTAAGCATTTACAATCACTGTCAATATTTGCTTCTAGATTATTTCTTTCAACTAAAACCGCACATCCATGTGCTCCTATATCTCTAGAAACTAATATACTACAACCACTTTTTATGTCTTTGGTGTTGATTTTTTGTATGTTTTTTCCTATGCAAGAAGTGTTGATGTATATCGCATCACCTTTATTTTTAGGAACGACTTTAGTATCTCCGCAAACTAATTTCACCCCTGCTTTATCACATTCTTCTTTTATGGATTTGAGTATGATTTTTAACTTTTCTATCTCAAAACCCTCTTCTAAAATCAAAGCTAATGATAAATACAAAGGTTTTGCTCCCACCATCAATACATCATTTACACTACCACAAACTGCAAGTTTTCCTATGTTTACATTTTTTAAAAAAATAGGATTTAACACAAAAGAATCTGTGCTAAAAGCCAAATCATCTAAAATAGCCGCATCGTTTGCTTCATTTAAAACATCATTTTTAAAAATAGAAAAAATTTCGCCGATTAAGGCATTCATTTCTTCACCACCACCACCATGGGCTAAAGTAATTTGCTTCATTTTAAACCTTATCTTGATAGTATTTATAATAAGCCGCACAAGCTCCTTCGCTAGATACCATGCAACTTCCTATGGGATTTTTAGGGGTGCAAGCTTTTGCAAATACTTTGCAATCATAAGGCTTGGCTAAACCTCTTAAAATTTGACCACAAATACATGCTTTGCTTTCATCTTTGCTATTTACCTCACAATCAAATACCTTACTAGCATCTAAATGCGCAAATTCATCTTTTAAACAAAGCCCACCATTTGCAATCACTCCAAGACCTCTAAATTCAAAATCACAAGCTTGAAAGTATTTCTCTACTAAAGTTTTGGCTTTTATATTACCCTCTTTGCTAACTACTCTATAGTATTCATTGTAAACTTCAAAAGTATTAGCATTCATTTGTTCTACTATATTCAATACGCTAAGCATAATATCAACTGGTTCAAATCCACTTACAGCTATAGGTGTTTGGTATTTTTTAGCAATAGGCTCATAAATATTTGTTCCTGTGATAACGCTAACATGAGAAGGTCCTAAAAATGCATCGATTTTTACATTTTCATCTTGCATGATAGCTTCTACTGCGGGTGGAACTAGCACATGGTTGATATGAAAAAATAAATTTTTTAAATTTAAAGCTATGCTTTTTTTTAAGATTACTCCGCTCATAGGTGTGGTTGTCTCAAAACCTATGGCAAAAAATATCACATTTTTTTCAGGATTTTTTAAAGCAATATCTACAACATCTAAAGGGGTGTAAAGTGCTCTAATATCTGCTCCTTTGGCTCTAAGATCGATTAAACTCTCATGGCTTCCTGGTACTTTTAACATATCACCTAAGACGCAAAAAATAGTACTAGGCATACTTGCAAGCTTTAAAGCTACATCTATGCGTTCTCTTGGCATGACACACACAGGGCAACCTGGTCCATGTATAAAATTGATTGCTTTAGGTAGCAAATCAATCAAACCAAATTTCATAATACTATGTGTATGCCCTCCACAAATCTCCATAATATTAATAGGCTTGGTAATCTTAGAAGCGATAAGCTCTTTTAGGGCTAAAATCCTTTCTTTATCTCTAAAATCATTAATTAAATCCATGTTTTAATCCCATATCGCCTTCATTTTCATCGATTTGTCCATTTTGCATTTTTTCTGCTATATCTGTATAAATTTTTAAACTTTCTTGTGCAGCTTGCGTATCAATTTTTTCCATAGCAAAACCTACATGTATTAGCACATAATCACCTACTTTTAAAGGTTCGCTTATCAAATCCAAACTTACTCTTCTTTTAACTCCTAAGGTCTCGACTATAGCTGAATTTAATTCATCGATTTCTAAAATTTTAGAAGGTATTGAAAGGCACATTAATGAAGCTCCTTTTTCATTTTCAAGTAATTCAACCAAAGATCAAAACCTGTTTTTGTTTTGCTATCTAAGATCATGATGTCGATTTTAGGATTTAATCTTTTAGCTGCCATGGAAGCAGCTTTAAAATCAAAGTCAAAGTGTTGAGCTAAATCTGCTTTGGTTATAACTAGCAAATCTGCTTTTCTAAACATCACTGGATATTTTTCTACCTTATCGCTACCTTCTGTAACTGAAAGCAAAACTACATTTAAATGCTCACCCAAATCATAGCTTGCAGGGCATACCAAATTTCCTACATTTTCGATAAAAACTATATCAAGTTTACTAAGTTTAAAATGATGTAAAGCATCATGTACCATAAAAGCATCTAAATGACAAGTTTGTCCTGTGGTAATTTGATGAGCTAAGCCCCCTGCTTTGATAATGCGGTTTGCATCGTTATTGGTTTCTAAATCTCCTTCAACTACAGCTATTTTTAAGCTATCTTTTAAATTTTTTATCGTTTCTTCTAAAAGTGTTGTCTTTCCACTACCTGGAGAACTCATCAAGTTAATACAAAGTGTGCCATGTTCGTTAAAATGTTCTCTATTATGCGAGGCTTGATGGTCGTTTTTTGATAAAATTTTACTAATAATATGAATAGTTTTTTCTTCTTTTAAAGCTGGATTTTCATGATGGTGATCATGGTTATGATCATGTCCATTGATAGAACAGCCACAGTCTTTACACATAAGATATCCTTTTTATATTTTTTGTTTATTTTATATAAAAAAGTATTAAAAAAATATGAGTTTGATTAAGTTTTTAATGATAAATAATGCACAAGCTGCCCAAGCGCAATGGAGCTATCATTGCAAGGATATTGTGAAGAAGTTTTATAAGAGAAATTTTTTTGAGATAATACCATATGAA
This sequence comes from Campylobacter sp. 2014D-0216, assembly GCF_014931215.1. Classification (NCBI taxonomy): domain Bacteria; kingdom Pseudomonadati; phylum Campylobacterota; class Epsilonproteobacteria; order Campylobacterales; family Campylobacteraceae; genus Campylobacter; species Campylobacter sp. 2014D-0216. Next base: position 825,780 of record NZ_CP063089.1, read on the forward strand.
GTGTTTTATTTTGAAATACCCCGCCACATAAAATCACTTCTTCTTTGAAATTTTTTGAGTATTCTATGATCAAATTTACAATAGCATTGATCAATCCTGTGCTAATTTTAACCTTGTCTTGATCTTTTAAAGCTTGCAAAAAAGCATTTTTAAAACATATTTCATTATCTTTGATGTCAAATTTATAGCTATAATCAAGGTTTTGATTGTAGTATTTTTCCATCAAAAGCCCAATTTGTGCTTCATAGTCTAGTTTTTCTTGATTAAAGGCAATCGCTCCAAAAGCATCGATAATTCTGCCAAGAGAACTAGTATACAAAGAACTTTGAGTATGAATTTTTTTAAGATTGTTTAATTTTACTTGAGAAAATTGACCCAAAAACCAACTTGCTTCGCTTTCTAAATTAAAATCAAAAATCAAAGATAAAGCTAAATTTGCGATATTTTTAATATCAGCATTAATTAATTTGAAATTTTTAAAATGGCTTAGTCTGGTATAATTTCTTAGATTTGCCCTAAAAATCTCTCCGCCCCAAATTTTACCATCATCTCCATAGCCTGTACCATCAAATACAAAAGCTAAAACGTCATTTTTGTAAATTTTATGTTCAAATAAACATGCACACAAGTGTGCATAATGATGTTGTATCATAAATTTTTCATCATGATTTATTTGTTTTACATAAGCAAAATGCGGGTGTTTATCGCACAAAACTTGATCAAAGCTTACCCCATATGCCTTTTGAAAAAAGTGTAAAATTTTCAAAAATCTTTCTTGGATATCTAAATTTTTCATATCACCTATATAGGGAGAAATGAAAATTTGATCCTTAAAAAAGCACGCAAATTCGTTTTTTAATTCACTTCCCAAAGCAAGGATATTTTCTTTAGAATTAAAAATATTTTTAGTATTAATATAAAGTGGATTTAAACCTCTTGAAGTTCTTAAAAACATTACCTTATCGTTAATAACTTGGGCAATACTATCATCACTTGAGTTTTGTATTTGCCTATCATAATCAAGATAAAAATCAAACACATCGCTAAGCTGTTCTAAAAGTTTTGTTTCTTTATAGATGATACTTTGCGAGCTTAAATTGGCACTCGTTGCGATGATAGGTTTTTTAAAATGTTCAAAAAGCATTAAATGCGTCCCCATGTAAGCTAACATAATGCCTATTTTATCGGTATCAGGTGCCAAGACTTGATGGATATTTTTACTATTTAAAATCACAATAGGTTTTAAATTTGAAGTGAGAAGCTTTGCTTCAAATTTATTAATAAAAGCTAACTTTTGAGCCATATCAAGATCTTTCACCATAATAGCAAAAGGCTTCTTAGGGCGGTTTTTGCGTTTTCTAAGTTCTATGATGGTGTTTTCGTTTGTACTATCACAAATTAAGTGAAATCCTCCCATACCTTTAAAAGCTATGATTTTACCTTGCTCTAAAAACTTTGCAAGCAGGATAAAAGCTTCTTCATCTTGAGCTAAAATATTTTGGTTTTTATCTTTTAAAAAGATTGTAATTTTACATTTTGGACACGAAAGAGGCTGGGCATGAAAGCGACGATTAGCTGGGTCTTTGTATTCGCTTTGACAAAAAGCACACATGCTAAATTGTTCCATAGTAGTATTAGCTCTATCATAAGGAAGTTGTTTAATGATTGAAAACCTCGGCCCGCAATTTGTACAAGTGATGAAAGGGTATTTAAAACGTGGATTTTTCTCATCATAAAATTCTTCATAGCAGTCTTTACAAAGAGCAAAATCACTTAAAATAGGACTAAATTTTTCACCATCTTGTGAATGATTTATAATAAAACTATCGTAATTTTTATCAATTTTTTTATCAAAAAAAACAAACTCATCAATTCGCGCTAAAGGTGGCAAATGCAAAAAAAGCTTTTCTTTGAAAGTTAAAACTTCACTTTGATTACATACAAGGATCACTACAACACCCAAGCCATCATTATACACCTCACCTTTTAAGTGTAACTCTTGAGCTATATTAAAAACCAAAGGACGAAAGCCAACTCCTTGCACTAGTCCTTTGATGTGAATTTCATATCCAAAGTGGGACATCACTTAACTTAAAAAAAGGAATATGTTTAAATACATTCTTACTAAGGCTTTTATGCTCAAACAAACTTCCACTAAGCACTACACAATCTACTTGATTTTTAGCTTTTAAATCATCAAATAAATCTCTTAAAAAATATGCCAAACTCTCAACCACACCTAGTGCTATGATTTGATTTTCCACCCCTGCAAGCTTAAAGCTCATCACGCTTCTTAAGGTTTTAGTATAATCAAACTCTTTTTGCTCATTAAGCTTAAAGTCTATCCTAACACCTTTTGCCATTTTGCTTTCATCTGCTAAAGCCAAAAGCGCCAATGCTGCTTTTTGCACATCTTTATCAAGTTCTAAAATCATACCTATCATACCAAAAAGATTAAAAAAACTATTAGTAACATTAAACTCTTTTTGCACTAGAGTAAATTCTTTTTCATAATTAGCTAGCAATCTCTTAGCAACATCATCTTGACTTATAGTTTTATAAAACTCATCAAAGCTCTTTGGCAGGGAAAGTTTTAAAAGGTTTAATTCTTTATCAAGTAAAATAACATCATCATAAGCCTTGCTAAGCTCTAAAAGCAAAGTTTTTTTATCTTTAAAATCAGTCAATATACAAGAAATTCTTGCAAAATTTTTATCTTCTTTTTGAAAAATCAAATTTCTAAATTCAGGTAAAATATAATCATATCCTTTGCACACAAGCAATTCATTTTCTATGAAAGCAACTTCAAAATCATCTTCAAAATGCTCTATTTTTTTGAAATTTAAAAATTTCACTCCTTCTTTTTCTAACTCATAGCATATTGCAAATAAAAAAAGATTATCATAAAGTTTGATTTTAAAATACTCTTGTGTTGGTGAGTGGTTTTGTCTAAAAATAGCATTAAACTTAAGTTTCATTAGAGGTTTTTCAACCCCTGCTAAAATTTTAAATTGCTCATTATTGCATGAAAAAAATGCATTGATATGTTTTGGATCGCTTGGGATTAAAAAATCATCTAAGTTATCATTAAAAATTTCAAAAACATACACTCCTTTTGAATTTTTAAAATATATTTTTTCTTGTTTTTTTAATCTCTCTAAAGCTTTTTTTAAATTATCATGGAAATTTTCTTTAGTGATTTTTATAAACTCATTTTCTATTTTAAATTCCTCATCTACAAAAACGCCCCATTCATTGCTTAAAAGTTCACCTTGGGTGTATGCATTTGCATTCAGTCTAGTTAAAAAACTTCTTTTAGTGAAATTTTTTTCTTTTTTTATAGGTGTGAAATCTTCTTCTATAAGCTTTAAATCAAATTTATTCAAAAACACGCTATGGCTGATTTTTTCTAAAGTAGTGCAAAATGCTTGAATTTCATCTTTCTCGCCTTTTACCTTAATGGTGATTTTTTCATCTTTTTGTTCATAGTGATATGTGTAATCTTTAGCATAATAACCAAGTAAATATTCAAAAATGTCATTTTTGGATTTATAATTAAAAGTAATTTCTAAAAGCAAATCAAAAACCTTAAAAATAAAATTTTTTAAAAACATAAATATAACAATTTTAATTCTAAGGAAAGCTTAAAAAGCTATCTAATTCTAGATAGCTTTATTTTTAGTAATTAAATTCAGAATCAATGGCGATTTTTTGAATTGCTTTTTTGTTTTCAAATTTCAAAAGCGGTGCATTTTTATCCATACCTAATACTTTTGCTTTTTTACCATCAAGTAGCAAGGCAACTCCTTCAGGTAAAGCATAGATACTTACACTAGGATTTACGATCAAAAACTCTTCTAATCTTTCTTCACGACTTTCGCCATTATGTCCTGCTGGCTTACCGGAGATAAAATGTGGGTTGATTTGATGTGGGAAGATATTAAAAGTATTAAAAGATTTTGGCTCAACAATAGGCATATCATTAGTTGTTTTCATAGTCGCACCTGCTACATTTGAACCTGCTGACCAACCCACATAAGGCACACCCTCACTTACTCTTTTTGCAATGAGTTCTACTAGGTTGTTATTATAGAGTTGATTAACTAATTCAAAAGTATTTCCACCACCTACAAATATTGCATCAGCATTCTTAATAATCTCAGCAGCATTACCCCTATGCACGCTAATTATTTGAAGTCCCAAGCTTTCTAAGGCTTTAGAAACTTGTGCTTCATATTGATCGTAAGTTTTTCGTACACCTGCATAAGGAATGAAGGCTACTTTTTTACCTTTTAAGTTATTTCTTTCAACAAATTCTTTAAGCCAAGGCAAGGCATGATTTAAATATCCTGTATTTTTATAACCTGAACTTGAAAGCAATAAAGCCTTTTGTTTGTCTTTTGAAAAATTAATCATTTCGTTTGACTTTGCGTTTAATGCTACCGCACTAAAGAGCATAGTAGCTAAACCAAGAGCGCCTATTTTTAACAAACTTCTTCTTTTCATTGTCTTTCCTTTAAAAATATATTTAAAAACTATTTATTTTAATCAATATATTTTTAAAATACAATTAAAAAATAAGAGTTTTTAAAAACACTTCCCTTTCTTTATAATCTGGCATCAAACGATACAAAAAGTCGTAAAATTCTTTTTGGTGATGTGGGTAGATCAAGTGAGTTAACTCATGAACAATGACATATTCTATTGCTTTTATGGGTTTTTGCATGAGTTTTAAATTTAAGTTTATATATGCTTTTTGATGATTGCATGAACCCCATCTTGAGACCATTTCTTTAATGCAAATTCTTTGCACTTTTCTATCAAAAGCAAATTGCCACTTGTGGATAAAAAATTCAAAAACAATCCTTGCACTTTGTCTTATAAAAGTTTGCAAGTGTTTTTGGTCTTTTGCGTATATTTTATCTTTTTGAATTCGTACTTTTTTGTATTTTTCACCCCAAACCAAATGAAATTTCTTTCCCAAAAAATACACTTCATCTTCGGACAAAACCACTCTTTTTGAAGCTAATTCTTTTTCCTTGGCTCTTATCCAAGCTTCATTTTTTTCTAAAAAGTGCAAAACATCTCTTTGTTCATAGTATAGTGGTATGCTAAGTTTAAAATTTAAGTTTCTATCTACTCGAAGCCTAAGGTATTTTAGCTTTTTCTTTTCATATGTAAAACGAAATTCTTTAAATTCTAAAATTCCTTTTATACTAATGCTTTGTTTTGCCATTTTTTACTTTTCCATCTATAAGAATTTACAATACCACGTAAAAACTCATCTGCGCAAAATCCTATCCAAATTCCTAGCATTCCAAGTCCTGCATAAAAACAAAGCACATAACCTACCGGCAAAGACACCCCAAGCATAAATACCACTCCACTTAAAAACGGAAATCTAGCATCTCCTGTAGCTCTTAGTGAATTTACCATGACTATATTGAAAGTTCTTGAAATTTCTAAAAAAATCGAAAGAGTAAAAAGTGGTATCATTAGTTCTTTTAAATTTTCTTCAAGTTTCACCACACCCATGGTAAAGTCTTGCAAAACATAATTTAACAAAGCCACAAAAGCACTTGCGATCACACTAAAATAAAGCGCTATCCAAGTATGCTTATAAGCTACATTTAAATACCTTGCACCCACTAGTTTACCTATGATGATTTCATTAGCTACGCTTATAGCTTGTCCTACTAGCATAATGAGTAAAGAAATTTGAAAATAAATCGTTTGGACACTTAAGCTTTCTTTACCCAAACTTGCCACAAAGGCAAAAGCAATGGTGTATTGGATAAACCATATCAAATGCTCCCCTGCTGCAAACCCACCGATGTTGAGTATCTTTTTTAAAACCATTTTTTCAAGACTTATCATTTCTTTAAATTTTAAATGAATTTTAAGCTTAAAGCTAAGTATACCCACAAGCATACAAAAAGATATCGCACGCCCTGTTATATTGCTAAGCCCTACTCCAAAAAGCTCTAACTTAGTAAAATGCAACACGTAAAAATTTCCTATGAATATCACAACATTCATTAACAAAGTAGTAAACATAACCCAATAAGCCATATTGTATACTCTTACAATAGCAGCTAATACTATACCCATAGCATCAAAAAACAAGCAAATTCCAAGCATATGCAAGTAAATTTCACTATCTTTTAAAAGTTCATTTGGAATTTGTAAAAGATGAAGCAAAAACTCTCCATGCCATAAAATCAAACTTCCACACACTAGTCCAATCAGTGCGTTTAAAAATAAACTTTGATGAATGGCCTTTCTAGCTAGAGTATAGTCTTTAGCTCCTAAAGCTTGAGCGATTACCACACTACAACCTACACTTAAAAAGCTAAAAATAATGATAAACAAATCAGCCACCTGATTACCCGCGCCCATAGCTCCAACTAAAAAGTTAGAATACTGCGAAACCATCACAGTATTGATAATCAAAGAAAAATATCTTAAAAACATTTCAAGTAGTATAGGCATACTAAGATGCTTAAGCGAAAGTTGTTTGCTTGCCATGAATACTCTTTATGATAGTAAATTTTGAAAGTATAAAAAGTAATTTTACTTAAAAATTACTTTTTGTAAGCTTTATAATATCTCTAAAATAAATTTATCACCTTTATCTTTAAAAGTAAAGACTTTATTTTTACAAGGATAAGATATGCTATCTTCTTTCATACTAAATGTCTTATCTTTTAATTTTTCAAGCAAAATAGGCAATTCTTTATTAAATAAAGCCTTATCAGGAATTCCACAACCATGAGTTAAATTTTTTACAAATTTACCATCTATATTTTCCTCATCAATCAAATGAAAATCCACCTCATAACCCAATGCTTTTAAAATTTCCATCATTGAATTTTTATGATCAGATGGGGTTAAGTCATCTTTTGCACTATGATAACTTGTATAGATGATGTTTTTGTTCTTTTGTGCTTGCAAAATCAAGTGATCCTTGTTCAACAAAGCTCTTATTAGGTAGTTTTCATCAGCAAAATAATAAGGTGAGCTTGGATCTTTGCGTGTCCAGTAGGTTTCTACATAACAATAAACCTTACTATTAAGTTCATCTTCATTTAAAACTGCATCTCCTTGATTTAAATCTCTTCCTACAATATACCTCAAAGGCGGTAAAGCAGCCCCAGAATTATCTATCACTCCATCTACGTACCAAGGAGCTATTTTCGCACACATTAGCGCTACTAAGCCACCATATGAGCCCCCTCCATAAATTTTTGGTAAAGATTTAAATTGAGGATAATTTTTCACAATATCTTTTAAAGCATTGATATGATCAATGGCAGGCATAATGGCAAAATTTTGATACTCATTATTTGGCGGAACAAAAGTTACAGATAAATCAACTTTATAATCCCTATCCAACAAACCTTTGTCTTTTAGTGCAGTCATTTTTTGATCAAGAACATGGTAATATTTTTCTATACTAGTTGTATTATTCAATATTTCAAAATCAACTTTAAATTCCTCAAAGGCTTTTTCAAATTTCCTTATATCATCTAGCAAAAAAGTCATTTCAGCGCTATACTTCTCCACATCAGATCTTCTTTGGCAAAAACAATGATAAAAAACATTTACAGCTACTACATCAAATTTTTTAGCAATAAATTTTCGGTAACTTTCTAAAAAATGTATATTTGCATTAGCTCCATAACCACCTATGATAAAAACTATCGCTTTCATTTCTTTACTGTCATCATAAGTGATTCTATATTCTAGCTTACTTTCTCTTTTTATATTTAATTCTACATCATCACAAGAATCTATGAAATAAGTTTCATTTTTAAGCATGTTAAGCCTTTTGGAAAATTTGATTAATTATATCATCAAAATTTTCCAAACAAACAAAAATCACCCAAAAGATCCACTTAAATAAGCTTTTGTTTTTTCTTCTTTAGGATTTTCAAAAAATTCCTTACTCTCTCCAAATTCTATCAGCTCCCCTAAATGAAAAAATGCAGTATAATCAGCCACACGTTTACCTTGTTGCATGTTGTGTGTTACCATAACCATAGAAAGATTATGACTTAATTCTTTAATAAGTTCTTCTATTACACTTGAAGATATAGGATCAAGTGCAGAAGTTGGTTCATCTAAAAGCAATAATTTTGGCTTTATAGCCAAAGCTCTTGCGATACAAAGACGTTGTTGTTGGCCGCCTGAAAGTGCTAGAGCGTTTTGTTTTAATTTGTCCTTTACTTCTTCAAAAAGCCCCACTTTTTTAAGGCATTTTTCTACTAAAGCATCTTCTTCATCTTTATTTTTAATCATTCCATGGAGTTTTGGAGCATAAGAAATATTATCATAAATGCTTTTTACAAAAACATTAGGTTGTTGAAATACCATGCCAACTTTTTTTCTAAGCATAACCAAGTCTTGGTTTTTAACATCTTTTCCTTCGATCTCTACAAGGCCATCGGTTTTAGCTATTTTGTCATTCATCCTATTAAAACAACGCAAAAATGTGGATTTTCCACAACCTGAAGCACCTATTAAAGCTGTGATTTTATTTTTTTTAATTTCCATATTAATATCAAATAAAGCTTGTTTTTTACCATAAAATAAATTAAGATTTGTTGTTTTTGCTATCATTTTAATTTTCCTTGAAAATATCTTCTTAAAAGTATTGCAGCTAAGTTTAATATTACCAATAAAAGTAAAAGCATGATAATTCCCGCTGCTGTTCTTTCTAAAAATGCACGCTCTGGCATAGCCGACCATGAAAAAATTTGAGCAGGCAAAACACTTGTTGGTGCAAAAATACTATTTGCCACATCAGGTATAAAAGCTATCATACCTATAATCATCAAAGGTGCGGTTTCACCAATAGCCCCTGCTAGAGTTAAAATAGAACCTGTTAAAATCATAGGCATTGCTAAAGGCAACATAATACCTCTAATCATTTGAACTTTAGTCATACCTAAAGCATATGCAGCGTTTTTCATATTAATATCTACGCTTTTTAAAGCCGCTTTGGTAGATACTATAACAATAGGCAAACTCATGATCGCCAAAGTAAGTCCTCCAGCCAAAGCACTTGAGCGAGGTATCCCAAAAAGATTGATAAACACTCCAAGTCCTAAAAGTCCAAATAAAATACTAGGAATGCTAGCCAAATTATTTATACACACCTCGATAAAATGGGTAAATGCATTTTGTGGAGCAAATTCTTCTAGGTAAATAGCTGCTCCAACTCCAATTGGCACACTAACTACCATGCATACTACCATCACAAGCAAGGTTCCAACCACAGAAGCAAAAATTCCTGAATTTTCAGGCGACTTAGAATCTCCATTAAAAAAGAAATTTGTATTAAAGCTTAGCTTAATTTCTTGCTTTTGAACTAATTCATCAACTAGATTTTTTTGCTTATCATTTAATTTATTATAATTTTTTTTCATATACTGATCTACTTCTGAATTTGCCAAAAGCCAAGATTTTTCTTTGACTTGACCTGTTCTTATTTTTCTTTGTTCAGCGCGCGATAAAAGCTCATAAGAAGGATTATTTCTATCAGCTTCTACATAAATATAAGTTTGCTTAAAAGCCCCTATACCTAGATATCCTACACTTGATAAAAAAACAAAAAGAAAGATAAGATTGATATAAAATCCCATCTTGCAAAATCTTTTAAAATTTTTCGAAGCTTTTTTTCTTTGCTTAAAAAGTTTTCTCATAAATTTTTCCTTTTATGAAAGCGATTTATCAAATAAACGCTAAAAATATTAATGATTAAAGTAATGATAAAAAGCACAAGCCCTAAAGAAAATGCACTTAAAGCTAAAGAACTATCAAAAGCTTGATCACCGCTTAATGCTTCTACTATTTTGACGGTTACTGTTGTCATATCTTCTAAAAAATTCATTGTTAAATTTGGACGCAATGAAGCCGCCATAACAACTATCATCGTTTCTCCTAAAGCTCTTGAAAGCCCCAAAAGACAAGCTGCGACTATACCTGGCATTGCTTCTGGTAAAATCACCGCAAAGATAACTTCTTTTTTGGTCATACCTAAAGCATATGCACCATTGATCCTTTTTAAACTTACCGCTTCAATGCAATCTTGCGAGAGCGAAGCTACTATAGGAATTATCATAACACCCATGATAAAACCTGCACCTAAAGCACTTTGAAAACTTGCTTTAATACCCAAAAAAGAAAAAAACCATACTATAAAAGGTGCCACCACTATAGCTGCGAAAAACCCAAAGACAACTGTAGGAATTCCTGCTATGGTTTCTAAAATAGGCTTGAAGTAATTTTTAGATTTTTTACCTGCAAATACTCCAAGATATATCGCACACATTACACCCAAAGGCAAGGCTGTTAGCATCGCTATAAAAGAAATATAAAAAGTTCCCCAAAACAAACTCAAAGCACCAAAAACTCCGTGCTTACTACTTCCATCAGCACCTACAAATGCAGCATCTGCTGCCCACTGACTTGAAAATAAAAAAGTCAACACGCTTTCTTTTTGAAAAAACTTCAATGCCTCGATTAAAATTGTTAGCATAATAGCAAAACTCACGATCACGCTAACAAAAGCACAAAGAAAAAGCGTTAGTTTTATTATTTTTTCTTTTATCAATTTTACATCCTAAATCAAAAAACTCTTCCAGCTTTAACAAGCTCATCAGTTAATAAAGTTTTTTCTTTTATATGTTTTTGGGTTGCTTTTAAAGTTTCTTCATCCAAAGGAACCAATCCTATTTTTTCTAATTCCGCTCCACTTTTAGCTAGATCATCACTCATATAAATTTTTGCAAATTCAAATACTTCGGGATTTTTCTTAGCGTTTATATATATAAACAAAGAACGCGCTAACTTATACTTTCCTTTAGAAATATTTTTTTCATCAGCCTTTACATTGTCAATATATACAGCATTAACCTTATCATCATTACTAGCTAAAAATCCGTATCCAAAAAGCCCAAAAGCTTCTTTATCAACAGAAAGTTTTGAAATAATTAAATTATCATTTTCTCCGCTTGGTATAAAAACTCCATCTTGGCGTATAGTTTTATATGCACCTTTATATTCAGGAATTTTTTTAGAAATATCTACCATTACAAGTTCTTCTATACTATCTCTTGTTCCTGAACTTGATGGAGGACCATAAATGGTGATTTTTCTATTTGGTAGGTTTTTATTGATTTGTTGCCAATTTGTATAAGGATTTGGGATTAATTTTCCATCTTGTGGAATTTCTTTAGCCAAAGCTAAAAATAACTCATGTAAGCTTATATTTAATGGAGTGTTGATTTTATTTTGTGCTAAAACTATGCCATCATAACCTATCATAACGCCGACTATATCGCTTACACCTGATTTTTTACAAGTTTCAAATTCACTCAGTTTAATAGCTCTTGAAGCATTAGAAATATCAATAATTCCTTCGCAAAACACTTTAAAACCGCCACCCGTGCCAATACTTTCAACTATAGGTGTTTTTGTATTTTTTATAACAGCATATTCTTCAGCAACAAAAGAAGTAAAAGGATACACAGTAGATGAACCTGCTATTTTTAATTCTGCTGCATTTAAGCTAACAAAACAAGCCATACTTAAAGCTAAAAGTTTTTTCATTTTTTCTCCTTAGTTAAAAAGTAATGCAAATTTAAAAAAACTTGGAAACATTTTGGATACATGTATTTTTTGATATAATTTTTATATGTTAAATATTATTTTGATAGAAGATGATAAAGACTTAAACGAATTAATCACACTAAGACTTAGTCAAGAAAGTATGAGAATTTATAGTTATTTTGATTTTTTTGACTTAGAGACCTTTTTAGATACCAATGAAATAGACTTGATTATCATGGATAGAAACCTGCCAAGTGGCGATAGTGTAGAATTAATCAAACAATTAAGAAAAAAAGGCTATATAGAGCCTGTAATTTTTCTTAGCGCAAAGACTTTACAAAAAGACATTTTAGAGGGTTTTGAACAAGGTTGTGATGATTATATATGCAAACCTTTTGATTTTAATGAGCTTTTATTTAGAATCAAAGCCGTAACTAAAAGAAATAAAACTCCAAAAGAACAAATTTCTTATCAAGATTTTACTTTATACATCGATGAAAGAAGATTAATCTATCAAACAAATACATTTGAAAACTTATCAACCTTAGATGTGGAATTACTCAAGTGTTTTTTTAATCACAAAAATCAACTTCTAAGCCGTCAGTTTTTAAGCGAGCAAGTGTGGAAAAATGACACAACAAGTGATAAAACGATCAATACAGCTATTTTAAGATTAAAACAAAAAATTCCACAGATTAAAAAAAATATCATTTCAGTGCGTTCGGTAGGTTATAAATTGTGCTAAAAATAAAAACATTTTTCTTTTTTATACTTGGATCTTTTTGTATCGCTTTTTTTGTATTGTTTTATTTTTTTAATGAAAGCTACATTAACACTACAGTAAAAAATACCTATGAGCAAAAACTAAAAACACTCAATGATGTTTTACAATTTCAGTTATTAGATACATTAAATTCTAACAATATAAACCAATTTGCCCTAGAAACTAGAGCAGATTTTATCATCAAGCAAGATGATACTATTTTTTCATCATTAAAAGATTATTCTTATTTTTTAAATCACTTCAAAGCTGATTTTACTCATAATTTTTACAAGCAAAAAGAAATTTATTTTAAAGCTTATACTTATAAAAATTACCAATATATCATCATCGTTTATCCTAAAATACACTCTTTGGTGCAAAATTTTTGGATCAAAAACATTATAATTTTTTCTTTCTTTTTACTTGTGCTTGTTGTGTTTTATTTAATTGTTTTTAAGTATTTTAAAGTTTATTTTCAAGAATTATTATTGTTTGTTAAAAACATCAAATCAAATTCTAGTTTTACCACAAGTTATAATTTTTTCTATGAATTAAAAAAATTAAATTTACGCTTATTGAAAATCAAAAAAATACTCATCAAACAAGAATTAAAAAACAAAAAACAAGCTAAAAAAATTCAAACCAAAAACACCCAACTAAGCAATGTAATCAGCGCTATATCGCACGAACTTAAAAACCCCATAAGTGTCATAGATTTGAGCCTGCAATCTTTAAAAGAAACTAATGATGAAAATATGAAATTATTTTTACTTGAAAAAATTCACAAACAAAGCGCAAAAATTAACCAACTAACACACAAGCTCAATTTTGTTTTTAATCTTAATTTTGATTCTTTAAATTTGGAAAAATTTGACCTATATGCTTTAAGTAAAAATTTACTAGAAAGTTTCAAAGATGATAGATTAAAAATTCAAGGCCAAATAAGCTTTATCAAAGCAGATCGATTTCTCATAGAACAAGTCATCATTAATCTAATCGACAATGCCTTAAAATACAGCAAAAAAGAGGTGTTAATCATCATAAAAAATCAAAATTTTACTATCATAGATCAAGGCATAGGCATAGAAGAAAAACATCTTAAATTGATAACAAAAAAATTCTACAAAGTAAGTTCAACACAAAATAACTCTTTTGGACTAGGATTGTTTTTAGTTAAAAAAATACTCGCTTTACACAAAAGTTCTTTAAAAATTCAATCTAATCCACAAAAAGGTAGCATTTTTTCTTTTAATATTGATCTATAATCTTTATTAATGTATTTTTAATCTAGTTCTGATTAATATAATGAAATAATTTACACAAGGAGAAAAAATGCTTTCAAAAGAAGTAGTGGCTTTATTAAACGAGCAAATCAACAAAGAAATGTATGCAGCAAATTTGTATTTAAGCATGAGCTCATGGTGCTATGAGCATAGTTTTGATGGTGCGGGCGCGTTTTTGTTTGAGCATGCAAGAGAAGAAAGCGATCATGCAAGAAAACTCATCACTTATTTAAACGAAACTGATTCTAAAGTAGAATTAAAAGAAGTAAAAAAACCTGATAGTGAATTTAAATCACTACTTGATGTATTTGAAAAAACTTTCGAGCATGAGCAAAGCATTACTGCTTCTATCAATAATCTCGTTGATTTTATGCTTTCAAGCAAAGATTATTCTACTTTTAACTTCTTACAATGGTACGTAAGCGAACAGCACGAAGAAGAAGCACTTTTTAGAGGCATTGTAGATAAAATCAAACTCATAAGCGACAATGGCAATGGCCTATACATGGCAGATCAATACATCAAAAGCTTGATCAACCATTAACTTTTATCTAGCTTCCTTTATTTTAAAATTCTGGAAGCTAAAATCTTTTGTTTTAAAAGATATCTTGTAAAATAAAAGAAATTTTGCTAAAATACCTTTTATTTAAAAGGATTTTTATGCAAATGAATGAAATTACCGATAAACTAAAATTTATACTCCAAAAAGAAGGCATAAAAAACGCCAAAGATTCTGATGTAGCTAAAATGCTAAATATCAACCCCGATACTTTCTATAGTATGAAATTTAGAAATTCCATACCTTATAAACAAATACTTCATTTTCTCAATGAAAGAAATATCAATATCAATGCATTTTTTTATGAAGACTCTCTTGAGAGCAATACTCCTTCACTTGATCTAAACTATAATGTTTTAAAATATTATGATGTTAATGCCTCTATGGGAGGTGGGGCTTTAAATGATAATGTAAGTTTTTCTGAAGTGATTATAGATGAAAAGCTTAGTGATTTTTTTGGCTCTAAAGATTGTGATATCATTCCATGTATAGGAGATAGCATGGAACCTGAAATCAAAGATGATTCTTTGTGTTTAATAGATAAAAGCAAAAGCTTTAAAGAAGGTGGAGTTTTTGCGGTAAATACCCGAGATGGTTTATTTATCAAACAAATTTTTAAAAGTAATAAAGGAGGAGTTTATCTACACTCTTTTAATCTAAGCTATGCAGATGTACATTACCAAAATGGTGATTTTTTAATCGTTGGTAAGGTGGTTGGTACCATTAGTAGAATTTAATAAAAACTATCATTTCTCTTTCTATTTGATAATTATTATTAATTATATTAATAATTTGTTAATAAATTACGCTTTTTAAGTTAACTTTTATTAAAAAATAGTCAAAATTATGTTTTAAAGTTAATGGATAATAAATAATACCATTTTTATCTTTTAACAAAAACTACATGAAAGGGAAGTTATGAAACACAATCTAGCTAAAGTCGCTACTTTTGCTTGTTTGGCTTTGGGCATTGGTTTGGGTACGCAAACTTTTGCTTCTTCAGAGCCTAGAACCCTTGATGGTTACGTGGCTCAAGAAGATGCATTTTTTGACTATCTTTACAAAAACCACCCTATTTTCAAGTATGAAAAAGAAGGTCGTTTAGTGGGTAAATTTACCCATAGCGATAGAACGGAAAATTGGGTTGTTAATCAAAACGGTGCTAAATTTGCAAAAGAACATGATTTAAAACAAGCTTCTATTACGTATCGTTTGCCTTATGAGTCTTTTTTGGATTTTCCAAATAAATTCGTAGGCCCAAAAAAATGTGGTGAATGCCACCCTGCACAGTATGCTTCTTGGGAAAGATCTCGCCATGCTAAAACCGTGCGTTTTCCACACGAAATGGAAGAAGTTGGCGGAGCTGATGGTTTAAAAAAACCTATGTATAATTCTCAAGCTACTATCTTACCTGATGGAATTTACCCTAATGATGTTTATGCACTCATTGGAACTCCAAGAACAAAATACGGCTTTATAGATAGATGGCTTGTGCGTGGAACTTACCATGTTGAAGATGGAAATTTGAGTGATTTAAGTGGTAAATTAACTGCTGGTGGTAATCAATTTTCAAGACTTTGGAGTGAGTTTTTAACACCTGAAATGGCACAAAAAATAGCAGCATTTGCCCCGGGTTTCCCTACCAAAATGGAAGACTTTGGTGGAAATGGTTCTCAAGTTTGGGGGACAAATTCCTATGCTGCAACTTATAAAGAAAAAGCGGTATTTCAACCTGCAACTGCATATTGTGAAACTTGTCACACATTCAAATTTGACTTTAAAAGCAAAGAAGAATTTTACAAAGCCTTAGGCAATCCAAAAGAACTTCAAAAACACACCATTTCAAAAGGTATTACTTGTGAAGAATGCCATGGAGCTGGAGCTCACCTTTATGGTGCAAGAGGTGCGGGTATGCCATCAAACTGTGAAAGATGCCATCAAAGATTTTCTTACAATGAAACTGATGCTAAAATCAATCCTAGAAAACCATTTAATGCATACTTTAAGTCAAGCTGTCCTGCATGTGGAACCGAAGGTGCACAGATGTATTCTTCAGCACACTATGATAAAGGCATGAGATGTAATACTTGCCATGATCCACATGAAGTAACCTTTAATGATTGGAAAAGTGGATATACTAAAACAAAACTTAAAAAAACTTGTAAAGACTGCCATGAAACACAAGCTAGCTTTTTCAAAAAAGGTGGAATTCACGCAAAAGACAATTGTACAGCTTGCCATATGCCAAATATGATGAGTTGCGAAAACTTTGGTGCGGTTCAAAACCCTGACAAAGGCGGTTTTGATAATGTAAGAGCTTCACATATTTGGAATATCAAAGTAGATAAAACCGCAAAAACACTAAATCCACCAGAAGGCAAAGAAAGATCTCCTAAAGTAAGTGGTTGGACTATAGCTAGAGATGATGAGGGTAGATTTTTCCTTGATTTGATGTGGAGTTGTGGTAGAACAAGCTTTAGCGATATCAATCTAATGGGACCTGGTGCAAGTGGTTGCCATAGTCCAGTCCAATCAACTCTGCCTGAAAAACTTCATTTTAGCAATCAAGAAATGATTTATGATAAAGTTATGCAGTGGCAAAACCCTGTTAAAGAAGGCTATGAAAAAATCAGACAAGGCATAGCAAACATTGATAAAACTTTTGCTGAAAAAACTAAACTTTCAGTAGAACAAAAATCAAAAGTCTTAAGCCTAACTAATCAAGCTCAAGCCATAGCTGATAGACTAGAAAAAGATGGATCTTGGGGTGTTCATGGACCTGCTTATTCTAAAAAGATCATAGAAGAAGCGTTGATTTATATCCAAGAAGCACAAAATATCCTAAATAGTAAATAAAATAAAGGAAGAATATAACATTCTTCCTTGTAAATAAGGAGCTAGTCTTGAAAAATTTAATTACACGATTTTTTATTGTTTTTTTTGCTCTTTTTACGCCATCAGGATTTGTTTTTGCTGAGGCAAATGGAGAAATAGGAACAATAGAAGGTGTCAAAAGCATTAGTTTAGCTCAAGCTCAAGCAATGCTAGATCAAAATAATACTTATTTTTTTGATGTCAATTCAGAGCAAGATAGACAAACTAATGGTTATATACCTAATTCTATATCAACTTATGTTGAAAATTGGCAAAATTTATTACCACAAGATAAAAATGCAAATTTAGTATTTTATGGTTTAAATCGTTTTAGATTTGAAGCTTCTCAAGCTGCTGCTGTTGCTATAGAACTTGGCTATAAAAACTCTGTTGTAATGCTTGATGGTATTGAATCATGGGTAACATCAGGTAGAAAAGTCGAGAAAATCGACACTGTAAAATGGGAAAAAGCTAAAGAGATTATTGAATTTAAAGATACGATTCATTCAAGATTTAAATTTAGCAACACTCCTTCTTGTCGTGATTGTCACGCGCAAAAAGACAAGGGTATTAGAGCTGATATTGCAGCAAGTAAAAATCTAATTAACCAAAAATGTGCTACTTGCCACGAAAAAGCAAGCAATGCTTTAGCAAAAAGCGCTCATGGGGTGCAAGAATTTCTACCAAATCAAAGCACAGAAAAGAAAAAAGAAAAACCTTCTTGTGCGACTTGCCATTCCATCCATGTTAGTCCAAAGCATTCAGGTGTTTATTCACAAAAGCAATTAGTGGATCAAAAATGCGCACAATGTCATAAACAAAAAACCAAAACATTCCATATGACTTTTCATGGTAAAGGCATGGTATTAAGCACACCAGGGGAAACTCCAAGTGTTGCTACATGTTCTGACTGTCATGGTAAGCACAATATCTTAAAATCTACAGAGAGAAGTTCAACTTTATCTCCTATTAACCGTGTTCAAACTTGTCAATCTTGCCACCCTAATTCAAATGAAAATTTTGTAAATTGGATGGCGCATGCTGATCATGGAGATGGAGAAAACTATCCTGGTTTACATGGTGCTTATATTTTTATGACTATTTTAGTTATCTCTGTGTTTGTTTTCTTTGGTGCTCATACTATACTTTGGTGTTTACGTTTAATTGCTATGCGTATTAAATACCCTAAAGAATGGAAAGAAGCAAGAAAAGCAGCTCATGAAGATAGGGTAAAAGTAAGAAGATTTACCACCTTACATAGAATTCAACATTTCTTTATGGCGGCTAGCTTTTTAGGACTTGCTTTTTCAGGTTTGCCACAAAAATTTTATGACTCACCATGGGCTAAACCTATGATCGATTTAATGGGTGGAGATATCGTTCATGCGGCTACTATACACCATATATCCGCGATTGTAATGTTTGCGGTGTTTTTCTCACACATTGGAGAAATCATCATTGTCAATTGGAAGCGTCGCGATGTAGCAAGAGATCCAATAACCGGAAAAATAAGTTTTATAAAAGTCTTAAAAGCGACCTTTGGTCCTGATTCTTTAATGCCAAATTTACAAGATCTAAAAGATATGAAAGATCATTTTAAATGGTTTTTTGGCTTTGGTCCAAGACCGCAATTTGACCGCTGGACTTATTGGGAGAAATTTGACTATCTAGCAGTATTTTGGGGTATGTTTATCATCGGTATTTCAGGGCTTGTTTTATGGTTTCCTACTTTCTTTGGTAAATTTTTGCCAGGTGAGGCGATCAACCTAGCAACCTTACTTCACTCTGATGAAGCATTGCTTGCTACAGGATTTATTTTTGCAATTCACTTCTTTAATACACATTTTAGAGCAGATCGCTTCCCTATGGATATGGTGATTTTCTCAGGAAGTATAAGCGAAGAAGAAATCAAGCAAGAAAGAAGTGTATGGTATAAACGCTTAAAAGAAAGTGGTAAACTAAGCACTTTATATGAAAACAAAAACACCTCTAAAGCATATCAATGGTTGGCTAAATTTGTCGGTTTTGCGATGTTATTTACTGGCTTAGTGTTTTTGTTTTTAATGCTTTATACTTTCTTTAACACTATCTTATAACCTTATTCGCTATAATAGCGAATAAGGACTTTTTCCAACTTCTTTAAGGATGTAAAAATGTTTAAAACAATACTCTTACTTAGCCTAACTTGTGTTTTTTTTATAGCATGCTCTAAGGAAGAAAAGCTTGATTCTAATTTAATCTCAAGTGGTACGCAATTTTCCAAAGAAAATTCACAAAAAGCAAAAGATTTAGATAAAAAATCTTACAAAGAAATCGCGCATTTATTTAAAGACAATACCAATATCAAAAGCGATGAAAAAAACATCTTAATCATCTTTAGTGCTAATCACTGCATATACTGTGATAAACTAAAAGAAGAAATAGAAAATGACAAAAAATTACAAAAAATGATACAAGATCAATATAGTTCTTATTATATCAATATAAGTTATAAAAAAATTCATACATTTTATAAAAACCACAAAAGCGATCTAAGCACCGCTGAACTTTCTAGTATTTATAATATCGTAGCAACTCCAACGGTTGTAATTTTAAACCAAAACTATCAAACCTTGCTTAATTACCCTGGTTTTATAAGTGCAAAAAGATTATACGCTACTATGGATTTTTTAAATAAAAGTGAAAATCAAAAATTAGATGAAGCAAGCATAGCGCAAAAGCTTATTCATTATTATAAAGACAACAATATTTAAAGGTTGCACAATGCGGTATTTTTTTTCTTTTGCAATGAGTTTTTTACTTATGAGTGTTTATGCTATAGCATGTGCTGTGGCAACTTTCATAGAAAATGACTATGGCATTAGTGCAGCTAAAGCTTTAGTTTATGATAATGCTTGGTTTGACATGCTACATTTATTGCTAGGACTTAATTTAGCCGGAGTAATAATCTATAAAAAACTACTACAAAAGAAAAAATACGCGAGTTTACTTTTACATTTTTCTTTTATCATGATACTTATAGGAGCAGGACTTACGCGGTATTTAGGCTTAGAAGGTGGAATGCATATAAGAGAAAACCAAAGTTCTAACATCATAGCCACAAGAGAAGAATTGATAAAAATAACCGATCTTGATACCAATACAAGCGTAGAATTTCCCATCAGTTTTACACCGCTTAGTCAGAAACATTTTCAAAAAACTTTTAGTTTTGACCATCAAAAGCTAACCGTAAGCTCCATTAACTACACTGCGCAAAAAGACTCTGTAACACCTGCGAGCTTAACACTAAATATTCATTATCAAAATCAAGATAAAAATATCACTTTAAATCCAAATTTCACAGACAAGGTGGTAACTTCATTTTATTTTCAAAACAAAGCTTTTGAGATTAACTGGGGTCCAAGAAAAATCGAACTTCCTTTTGCATTGTATTTGGAAGATTTTATACTAGAACGCTACTTAGGCTCTATGAGTCCTTCTTCTTATACTTCAAAAATCAAAATCATAGATGAAAAAAACCACATCTATCAAAACTATGATATTTTTATGAATAATGTTCTTGATTATGGTGGATATAGATTTTTTCAAAACTCATACGATCAAGATGAGCAAGGAACAATACTTTCAGTCAATAAAGATCCTGGAAAAATTCCAACCTATATAGGATATACTTTATTGATCTTAGGATTTTTATGGGTTTTATTTGATAAAAATTCAAGATTTCACCGCCTCAATGCTTATCTTAAAAAAGGACAAAATTTAACATTGCTAACTTTACTCTTTATAGGCTTACATACTCCACTTTTTGCCCAAGAAAATAAAAATGATATTTTAAATTTAATCTCCCATATCCAAAAAAACTCATACACACATTCTTTAAATTTTGCCAAATTACTTATACAAGATCACAATGGAAGGATAAAACCTTTAGATACCTTAGCAATGGAATTTATCCATAAAATCACCCAAGAAGATGATTTTTTAAATTTACACTATGATCAAATCTTTTTAGCCATGATGATTTATCCTAATGAATTTAGAAAAATCAAAATGATCTCTACTAAAACTAAAGACTTAAGAAAACTAATAGGCACAAATATCAATGAAAAACATATTGCATTTGATGATGTTTTTGACAATGGAGTATACAAGCTTAGTAATTATGTCGAAGAAGCTAATCGAAAAACCCCTTCACAACGCACAAAATTAGACAAAGACTTACTCGCCTTGGACGAAAAAATCAACCACGCTTATTATATTTATAGTGGACAAGCTTTAACTATACTACCTGATGTTAACGAGCAAAGTCTAAAATGGTTTTCTCCTGTGCATGCTTTACCTTTTACTAAAGAAGATATTGAGCGCTTACAAATGCTTTTAGTGAATTATTTTTTACAAACTCGCAATGGCATTGAAAACAATCAATGGCAAGATGCAAATGAAATTCTACAATCTCTAAAAGATTTTCAGCTTCACTATGGCAGTAAGGTTTTACCACCAAAAGAAAGAATAGAACTTGAAATACTGCTAAATCACTATAATATTTTCGATAACCTCACCTTTATTTATATCAGTTTTTCACTTGTATTTTTTGTTTTGAGTTTTTATGTTATATTAAAAAACACTACTTTATCTTCTTGGGTATATGGATTTTTTTATATTATTTTGAGTATTTGTGTGTTAATACATGCACTAGCTTTAATCATTCGTTGGTATGTAGGCGATCACGCTCCTTGGAGTAATGCTTATGAAAGCATGGTTTACATAGCTTTTGCATGTGCGATAAGTGCTGTGGTGTTTTTTAGAAAATCACTCTTAGCCTTATGTGGAGCAAGTTTTTTAGCAGGGATTGCACTTTTTGTTGCACATCTTGGTTTTATGGATCCACAAATTGGAAATTTAGTTCCTGTTTTAAAATCATATTGGCTTAATATTCATGTGTCTATTATAACAGCAAGTTATGGATTTTTAGCGCTTTGTTTTATACTTGGAATTTTAAGCCTAATCCTTTTTGTCTTAAGAAATCAAAACAATCATATCGATAAAAATATCTTAAAACTGCATTGTATTAATGAAATGTCTATGATTATAGGACTTGCGATGCTTACTATAGGAAATTTCTTAGGTGGAGTATGGGCTAATGAAAGCTGGGGGAGATACTGGGGTTGGGATCCAAAAGAAACTTGGGCTTTAATTTCTATTGTAGTTTATACCATGGTATTACACTTAAGGTTTATTGTTAAAACTAGTTTTATTTTTGCTTTTGCAAGTGCTAGTATTTTGGCATTTTATAGCATATTAATGACTTATTTTGGAGTAAATTTTTTCCTTTCTGGCTTACATTCTTATGCCAATGGAGATAGTTTTAATATACCTATTTATGTTTATATCTTAACAATGCTCATTTTGATTTTAATACTACTAGCAGGAAGAAAAAGAAATATCAAAACGCCTAGTTTTTAAACTAGGCTCTACTTTTTTCAATTTCTTGAAGTGCTTGAATAAGCTCTTTTAAATTTTCATAAGGAATGTGAATTTTCCAATCCACTCCACTTTCTTTTTTTAAAGCCACACCAATACTTAACACATCTTCACTCCCTACTCCATAAGGATTTGCAAGATGACAAAGGCTAATTTCGCCATTTTTGCTGCCATGTAGCTCTATGCTTTTGTATATTTTTTTACTCATGTTTATCCCTATAAGCTGAAATAATTTTTGCCTGAAGTTTCAACCAATCTTTTTGAAGCATAATAGGAAAACCACCATACACTCTAGCACCCTCAAGGCTTTTAGTTACCCCACCTCTTGCTGCTATGGTAGCAAAATCTCCTATTTCTAAATGACCACTTGTAGCACTTTGTCCACCCATGATGACATTTTTACCCAAAATACTCGAACCTGAAATTCCACTTTGTGCTACAATAAGACAATTTTCTCCAATCTCACAATTATGCCCTACTTGAACAAGATTGTCTATCTTAGTACCTTGCTTGATGATAGTGCTTTCAAAAACTGCTCTATCAATTGTCGTACAAGCACCGATTTCCACAAAATCTTCCAAAATAACATTGCCATTGTGGTAAATTTTATAATGTTCACCATTTTTTGTATGAGCATAACCAAAACCATCACTACCTATAACACAATTTGCTAACAAATGACATTTTTTACCAATTTTAGTATCATTATAAATCACAACATTAGGATGAATGACAGTATGCTCGCCTATACTTACATTATCCCCTATATAAGCCCCTGCCATTATCACCACATGATCAGCTATTTGGACATTTTCACCTATATAAACATTTGGCATGATTTTGGCACTTTTAGCAATGTGAGATTGTTTTTTTTCACTAGCAATCAAAGGCTTAGCAAAAAGTTTGCTTAAAAGTGCAAAGGATAAATGTGGGTTATCAACGACTAATTTAATGCAATCTTTTGAAACCAAATTTTCAAATTCTTTAGATACCAATATAGCCCCTGCTCCACTACTAGCTATTTTTTTAGAATTTTTTTCTCCATCACAATAGCTAAGCTCGGTAAAACTTGCATTATTCAAAGAATTCAAAGCTGTAATCTCTATATCATCTCCGCAATACTCTATGCCTAAAAATTTAGCAATTTCACTAATTTTCATTTTACCTCCATTAAAATAGAACCACTTCTTACTACACTTATGGGATTATACTTTTTCATGGTTTTTAAAAAGTTATCAATATTACAAGCATCATCACACGCCATCACAATAATACATTCATCATCACTATAAGTTACACTACCATTGTAAGCTTTTAATATAGCATCCAATCCTGCAAAATTTTCACTTAATGCGATTTTAACCAATGCTGTTTCTTTTTCTATAAAATCACTTGAATCAATCACCTTATAAGTAGGTATGAGCTTATGCAACTGCTTGATAATTTGCTCGAAAACTTTTTCATCGCCTAAAGTAACGATGTTTATCCTCGAAAAATCCTTATCATCAAGTGGAGCCACGGTGAGAGATTCTATATTATAACCTCTTCCTGAAAAAAGACCAACTACACGCGATAACACCCCGTGTTCATTTAGCACGATAACTGAAATCACCCTTCTTTTCATTTTTTATCCTTGTTTTTAAAACTAGGTAAAATCATATTATAAATCGCTCCACCCGCTGGCACCATCGGCAATACATCTTCATAGCGATCTATCGCTACGTTTAACACATAGGTTTTATCAGATTCTAAAGCTTTTTGAAAAGCTTTTTGAAATTCTTCCTTACTAAAAACATTGCAACCCTCGCAGTGAAATCCTCTTGCAATCCCTACAAAATCAGGTTGAATACTTAAGTCTGTATTAGAAAATCTTTCTTTGTAAAACATACTTTGCCACTGTCTTACCATACCTAAAAAGGAATTATTTAAGATAATATTAATCACTTTTATACCATAAGCACTTGCTGTCATTAGCTCTTGTACATTCATCAAAAAAGATCCATCACCAACAAAATTTACCACCACTTCTTCATCCACAGCTAATTTAGCTCCAAGTGCTGCTGGTAGAGAATAACCCATAGTTCCTTGCCCACCACTTGTTGCAAGTTGTCTTGCATAATTAAACGGATAAAATTGTGCTACCCACATTTGATGTTGCCCTACATCTGTGATAATTCTCGCATCAGGAGCCAACCTAGCACACTCTTCTATCACCCACTGGGGCTTTAACACTTCATCACTATCTTCATAACCTAATGGATATAGCTGCTGATATCTTTGTAGAGTTTTAAACCATTCTTGATACTGAGTCTGATCCAAACTTTCTTTTTTTAACTCTTCTAAGGTATCCATAATCACACTTTTAATATCCCCAACTATAGGATAATGTGCTTCGATGATTTTAGAAATAGAACTTGGGTCTATATCAATATGGACAATTTTTGCACTCTTTGCAAATTCACTTGTTTTTCCCGTAATCCTATCGTCAAATCTAGCCCCTACAGCAATTAACAAATCACATTCGCTTAAAGCGATATTCGCACAGTAACTCCCATGCATACCTGCCATTTTTAAATTAAGCTCATCATCACTTCTTAAAGTTCCCAATGCCATTAAAGTTTCAACCGCAGGAATTTGACAAAAATGAATTAATTCTCTTAATGCATCACTAGCATTAGATGCTATACATCCACCACCCAAGTAAAATAAAGGTTTTTGGGAATTTTTTATCAAGCTAACTAGTTTTTTAATTTGCTTAATATTTCCCTTGTAAGTAGGCTTATAAGTCTTCATGGAAATTTCTTTAGGATAATCCCAAATACCCATAGCTGCAGTAACATCTTTAGGTATATCAATATGCACAGGCCCTTTTCTACCTGTTGTGGCAATATAAAAAGCTTCTTTTAAAATTCTAGGTAATTCTTCAATATTTTTCACTAAATAATTATGCTTCACACAAGGTCTTGAAATACCTATAGCATCAATTTCTTGAAAAGCATCTGTTCCTATCAAAGAAGTTGCAACTTGAGCTGAAATTAAAACCAAAGGGATAGAATCGCTATAAGCAGTAGCTAAACCTGTAACTGTATTGGTAAAACCAGGTCCACTTGTCACCACTGCTACGCCTACTTCCCCACTCATTCTCGCATATGCATCAGCACTATGCAAAGCTGCTTGTTCATGTCTTACTAAAATATGTTTGAAATATGTTTGCTTGTAAATTTCATCATAAATATTTAAAGCTGCTCCACCAGGATAACCAAAAACAACCTTTACATTCTCTTCTTTTAGTGCTTCACAAATCATTTGCGAGCCATTTAGCTCTTTCATTATTTTACCTTTTTGTTGAAAAATGGAAAATATTATAACGATAATTTGATAAATATATTTTTACAAGAGGAGTTTCTTGAAAATCAAGAAACTACTTGGGCTTTTTTAGCGTATTCTATGCCTAAATCAAAGGCCTTAGCATTTGCTTCTTTAGTTTTTGCAGGTACCATATCAAGCATGGTTTGTTTTAAAGCTTCAATATCAATACACTCACTCATATAAGCAGCGATAGCTAAGGCAACAACTGATTGAGTAGCTACATTACCTACTTCTTCCTTAGCTATAGTAATAATAGGAATTTCAAAAATTTTCCATTTGGCATAATCTTCTTTGCTTGGGTGAACCAAATTTGGTTCTATCACTATAATACCACCTGCAGCTACTCCATCTTTAAAACTTTGATATCCCTTGTGTGCAGTTGAAAGCATAAAACTTACCTCGCCTTCTACTGCATACGGAAAGAAGATCTCGTTTTCATCGATAATAATATCAACTTTGGTTGGCCCACCTCTTACTTGAGATGTATAAGTAGAAGCTTTAAAAGCATTGCGCCCTTCTTTGATCGCAGCTTTAGCTAGAATTTCACCAGCGGTGATTACCCCTTGACCACCTTCTCCGCAAAATCTTAATTGAAATTTCATTTTAGCGCTCCTAAATCAACCATTCTTTTTTCTTTTAAGGCTCTTCTAACTTCTTCATATGCTTCGCAGTATTCTGCTTTGCTTTCATCTTGATGTAAAATCCCTGTAGGAAATTTATCCGCTTTTTGCTCTAAATCAAGTTGTTCAAATTTAGACTTATCTACACAGCGGTTTTTAATCCAATCAAGCATACTAACTGCTTCACCCATTTTATTTTTTCTACCTAAATTGATATGGCAGTTTGAGAATACATCAACAAAACTATAACCCTTATGTGATAAAGCTTTAAAAATAATATTTTCAAGCTTATTTGCTTCAATCACGTTTGTTCTTGCTACAAAAGAAGCTCCTGCGGCTTTAGTTAACTCACAAGCATCAAAATTAGGATCAATATTACCTGCTTGTGCTGTTACAGTGTAAAAACCTTGTGGAGTAGTTGGCGAGGTTTGTGAATTAGTAAGACCATAGATGAAGTTATTGATCAAAATATGTGTTATATCTATATTTCTTCTACAACCATGGATAGTATGGTTTCCACCAATTGCCAAAGTATCACCATCTCCACTTACTACGATTACATGTTTTTTAGGATTTGCAAGTTTAATCCCAGTAGCATAGGCGATAGCTCTACCATGAGTAGTATGTACTGTGTTACAATTGACATAAGAACTCATCCTGCCACTACAACCTATACCTGAAACCAAACATACATCGTCCATATTCCAACCAAGTTTTTGGATTGCTCTGATAATAGCTTTTAAAACAACACCATCTCCACAACCCCAGCACCATTGAGTAGGAAGCTTATCTACTCTTAAATACTCATCATAATTAAAAGCCATTTTACATATTCTCCTTTACTTTAGCAATAATTTCACTTGGGGTTATAGGACGTCCATTTGCACGGTGTAAGCTAATAAAATCATTTCTTTTGCTCACTCTTTGAATTTCTTCTAAATATTGCCCCATATTTAACTCACTTACCATTACTTTGTTAAATCGCGACACCACTTCAGCGATTTTTTTCTCAGCAACCGGATAAAGCGTGATTGGTCTAAAAAGACCTACTTTCAAGCCCTCTTCTCTAAGTCTTAAAATAACCTCTTTAGCTGCTCTTGCAACGCTACCATAAGCAATAACTAAAAACTCCGCATCCTCGCACATAAATTCTTCATAAGTACAAATTTCATCTGTATTGTTTTTAATCTTACCAAACAATCTTTTCATATTTTTATCTACAATCACCCCATCTTCAGTTGGAAAACCAATATCTCCATGATGAAGCCCTGTGATATGATAGCGATAACCTTCAAAGAAAGGATTAAGTGTCGCAGCTTCATTTTCCCCTGCTGCATAAGGTTTATAGTCTTTTTTATCGCCAGTAAATTTTTTACGATTGATGATTTTTAATTCTTCCAAATCAGGTAATTTTGCCTTACCATTCATATGTCCTATTGTTTCATCTAAAAGTAAAAATACCGGTGTCATGTATTTTTCTGCCAAATTAAAAGCTCTAATGGTTTCAGTATAAGCCTCTTCTAATGAAGCAGGAGCTAAAGCTATACTCGCATAATCACCGTGTGTTGGAGCTTTTGCTTGAAATAAATCTCCTTGTGCAACTCTTGTTGGAAGTCCTGTTGATGGTCCACCTCTCATAACATTTACAATTACTAGTGGAATTTCTGCTATAAAACCTAAACCAATTTGTTCAGCTTTTAAAGAAATTCCAGGGCCACTACTTGCTGTCATGGACTTAACTCCACTCATTGAAGCACCCAAAGCCACGCTAATACCTGAAATTTCATCTTCCATCTGAATAAAAGTACCATCATTTTTTGGCAACATATGGCTTAGCTCATGCGCTATTTCAGAACTTGGGGTAATCGGATAACCACCAAAAAATTTACAGCCACAATCAATTGCAGCTTTTGCTACTAAAACATTTCCTGTTGATATAATCTCTCTCATTGTTTTTCCTAAGCATTTAGTTTTTTGTATTTATTTTCTTTGACTGCTAAAGCTCTCTCTTTGGCTTCAGGTGTAAGCTTTGCGAATTTAAACTCATCTCTCTTAGCAACAAAAATTGCAAAATCAGGACAGTGGCTTTCACACTCGCTACAGCCTATACAAGAATCAGGATGAACCACCTCTATCATTTGTCCTAAAACCGCACTAGCCTCATCTCTCATTGCTAAAACTCCAGCCGGACAATAACTAACACAAATGTTACAAGCTTTACACCTTGCTTCATCAACCCAAACTGGCGTATTTTCTGGAGCAATCATTAATAATCCTTTCTCTTTTTGTCATTTTTAATGATTTTTTATCAAAAAATTATTTTTAAAACAAACTTTTTATTATAGCGAATTTATAGCATGAATAAGTATTATTTGAAAGATAAAATAAAACAATTGAAGTTTTATCACACAAAGTAACATTAGGAGTAGTAACTCCTAAAATATCATTTGTAATTGTATTGAATGAAAGATTTTTCTAAAGCTAGTTGCTCATGCTCACTTAATTTCAATTCTAAAGTTTCAAGCACACCCTCAAGACTAATTCTTGCCATAACCCCAAAAGCTTTTCCGTATAAGCCATATTCACCATTTAAAATCACACTCATAGGTAAAAATTCTCCACTTTTTAAAGCTTCTATCATTCTCACACAAGCACTTGCTGGAGCTAAATATGCTGAAGTTTTTAAGTGTTTAATCACCTTAGCACCGCCTATTTTGACTTCATGCTCTATTTGAGTGATAACTTGTGCATTTAACACTTCATCTAAGGCTTTGTTTTTAACTTTACTTTGTGATTGGATCAAAACCATACTGTCATTATGAAAACCTATTAATTTAGTATCTACTTCTGATGTTTTTAAATTTAATCTTTTGCTTAGCTCGTATTTAAATCTTGCATTATCTAATACCCCTGCCATAGCGATAATTTTATTTGATCTAAAAAGCTTACTTTCATAAAGAGTATTAAGTAAAAAATCCACCGGATTACTAACTATAATAAATAATGGATCTTGATTATATTGTTTAATACATTGTGCGCATTCGAGCATTATTTTAGAATTTATCATAAACAATTCATCTCTACTTTGCCCTTCTTTTCTAGCCACACCCGCACTAAAGATAACCACTTGAGAATTTTTGGTATATTTATAATCACTCGTACAAGTAATTTTTATATCAAAATTAAATGCTGCAATGCTTTGACTTAGTTCCAATTCTCTTGCAAGAAGTAGATCTTTATTAATATCAACCAAAACAAGCTCGCTGATTAACTCTCTTAAAATCAATGTATAAGCTACACTTGCACCAACATTTCCAGCACCTATGATAGTAATTTTCATTGTCACTCCTTTTGTAGTTATTTTACTAAATTTGCCGGTAGCTCGAAAATATTTTTTATCAAATGATATGGAAGCTGTAAGCTTTGTGCAATCAGCTGAGTTTTAAACTCAGGGTTATCTAGCGTTCCACCTAATTTAATTTGTGTACTAATTTGTCTATCTTTTCCTAAGATAATCTGGTTAATAATTGGCACTTTAGAGATCACAGAACTAGCTGATTTTAATGTTCTTAGCTCTAATAAACCATCAACTTGACCACTTCTTAAATTCACCTTAGCTTGACCTAAAATATCTGCACTATCTCCATTGAAATTAAGCGCATCGATTTCAAAAAGATCTTTTTTTCTACTAAAACTCACACCTGCATTTTCAATACTAAAACCTTTTTCATTGAAAGTTGGGGCTTTAAATAAAAGCAAACTTGGTATAGTATCTATAAAACTTAAAAGCTGTTGATGGAATTTAAGATCTTTTAAATATGTATCTTTAAATAAAAACTTTCCTTTAAAAAAATCCGTACTATTGCCATCTATATAAAGGTTAAATTCGCCTTTTTCAAAAGCATTTTGTCGCATAAAGGTATTTAAAAAATCATCATCCATTTTCAAAGCTCTAATTTGCATTTGATTTTCTTTTAATAAAAAGTTAAATTTAGATTCACCGCGATTTGCCTGCGCTTTTACAAAATCTTTTTTTACATTTGCACTAAATTGATCAAAATCTAAAGTTTTGTTAAAATCTTTTAAAATAAGATCAATATTTTTTGCATTGATATAGTAATTCAACCCCTCAAGATCACTCAAGGTATTTTCGGTATCATTTTGTGAGATTAACAAATTTACATTATTTAAAGTTATGTTTACATCATCGCTTTCTTTTTGTGCTAAAACACTACCGCTTGCACTAGTAAGATTAAAATCATCACCTTTGATATTTACACTAAAGCTATCATACTCATAAGGATTGTTGTCCTTATAAAGTAAAAAAGATTCAAAAGTTGTATTATTAATATCTACATCAAAATCATCAAAATTAACCGTTTTTAAAGATAATTCTCCATCGTGGACATTGTTTTTTTGCATGAGACTAGAGTATTCTTTATATTTTGCAAGTTTAGCAACATATACCGAAAAACCTTGATCAAAAAACAAAGTAGTTGTTAGTTCTTTATTATACAAACTGATATTATGATCAAAATCAAGATCTAAATTTAAAAATTTATCTTCTATTTTTAAACTATCTTGTGGAAGTTTTAAGCTTATTATATAAGTTTTAAATTCTCCCTTTTTTTGTTTTAAATTTACACTAGCATTAAAATCCCCATTGATGAGTTTGCTTTGCACACGGGCATTGTTGATTTTTACTTTGTCTTTTTCTAAATTTACATTAGCCTGAATGATTTTAAAATCGCTAATGTTAATATTAGAATTTACAATATCAAAATTTCCTCTATATGTAAGTTTTTCAGGATGTTCAAAAGGTATTTTTAAGGTTAAATCAGTTTTCGTGATACCATTGTTTTGCAAGAAAGGTAACTTTATATCATAAAGGCGTAGAATTTGATTAACCCTATAATCAGCCCTTGTGTTGTTGCTTTTAAGATGGATATCAATCCCTGCTTTATCATTAAGCATATTAGTGATATAAACTTTACTTTGAGCTAGATTGTAACTATTAAAATACAATTTATCATAACTAAAATCAAGTCTTTGTTTAGCAAAATCAAGTCTTACAAAAGGACTAACAATAGGATCAATTCCTTTATCCAATACTACTCTTAGATTATTCACATAACCCTTAGCTTTTATATCATCTAAATAATACCTATGCTTTCCAAAATCCGCAAAACCATTTAATTCTTCGATAAAATAAAAATCTGCTTTAACCTTGCCTCCCACCCAAAGATCCAAGTTAGTCGGGAGCTTCACTCCATTTTCTGTAAGAATATGAAAGATTTTAGAAATATTATTTGTGCTGATATTTTTTAACTCATATGCAATTTCTTCTCTTTTGAGCGAAAATTTAACATCACTTTTTAAAAAATCGCTTTCAAGTTTACCCCTAAATGTATAAAATTTGGTTTTGGGATTTACCATTAAAGTGCCCATAACATTAAGACCATAATCTTTTAGAAGAAAATTGCTTACATCAACTTGAATTTTTTTATCATCAACTTTTAAATTAAGCTTAATCAACAAATCCTCACCATTGACAAAAAACAAATCATTTTTGTATACAAACTCTACTGGATAATTATTGACTAAAATTTCTCCAATGCTTACTTCTTGAAAAAACCAATACAAATACTTCACATCTTTTATAATCTTAATAGCTTTACTTGCACTAGTATCATTTTGCCCCTTTTGATTGTGTGAATTAATAGTAACTTTTTTTGCATTTAAAATAAGTTTTTTATCTAATTTAATATATAATTTCTCCAAATTTATAGAAGCAATCTCGATTTTTTCTATATAAATTCCATTTTTGAGGTAAATAAACAAAGCTATGAAAAAAATAATAGGCAATGCTAAAAATTTAAGAATTTTTTTAATATGTTGTGATTTTGTTTTAATTTTTCTTTTATCCATTTTTTACTATCTACTCTTACCTATAAAAACAAACTCCGTGGTTTTTATATCACAAGGTTCTGTAAGTAAGATTATAACGCAATTAGATAAAAATAACTATAAAATGAGCAGTATTGATAAATACGCTTTGTATTTTTTAGGCCATCCTCAATCTGGTTGGATCAATATAGGCACAAATGCACTCAACCGAGCTGAATTTTTACACAAACTTACCATCGCTAAAGCAGCACTTGAAACCATTACGCTCATTCCTGGAGAAACCACAGAAATATTCTTTCACGAATTAGCCCCTAAGCTTAACTTAAACGCTAAAACTTTAATGCAAGAATTTCACAAGCAAAGTCCTTTTAAAGAAGGTATGCTTTTTCCTGAAACTTATAAGATTCCAAAAGGCATTACAGAAGAGCTTTTGGTAAAATATCTTTTAGCTTATTCTACTAATGAATTTAAAAAACTTTCTTTTAAAATTTTTAGAGAATATAATGAAAAAAAATGGCATGAATACATCATTATAGCTTCCATTATTCAAAAAGAGGCAGCAGATAATGAAGAAATGCCTATCATCTCATCAGTGATTAGAAATCGCTTAAAAAAAGGCATGAAGCTTCAAATGGATGGAACACTCAACTACGGAAAGTACTCTCATGAAAAAGTTACCCCACAAAGAATAAGATCAGACAATAGCTCTTATAATACTTACAAATTCAGTGGTATACCAAAAGAAGCAGTGTGTAATGTATCTTTTGAAGCGATTAAAGCGGCAATTTTTCCTGCCAAAACAGAGTATTTATATTTTGTAAGAGATAAAAAAACCAATAAACATATTTTTACCTCTACTTTAAAAGAACATAATAAGGCAATAAGAAATTAATTATAAAATTTCTCTTTGCCCTTTTGCATCAGGTTCACTTAAAACACCCATTTGAGAAAGTTGTTCTATGATGTTTGCTGCGCGGTTATAGCCTATTTTTAAGCGTCTTTGCAGATATGAAATACTTGTTTTTCTATCTTCTAAAATCACTGCTTTTGCTTCTTCATAAAGCTCATCTAACTCCCCATCATCTATTTCACTTCTTTTATAAACCCCATCTTGACTATCATCTTTCAAAAAGCTTTCATCGTATTCAACTACTTGTTGAGCTTTTAAAAATTCTACGATATTTTCGATTTCATTTTCACTTGCAAAAGGAGCATGTAAACGCACCAAACCACTCATACCAGGGGGAGTAAATAAACAATCCCCACGTCCTAACAAACTCTCAGCACCCATAGAATCCAAAATAACCTTAGAGTCTATTTTTTGCCCTACTTTATAAGAAATTCTACTTGGTAAATTTGCTTTTACAACCCCAGTGACTACATCTACTGAAGGGCGTTGAGTAGCTACGATTAAGTGAATTCCACTAGCTCTTGCCATTTGCGCTAAACGACCTATATAAAACTCCACATCTTTACCTGCTGTCATCATCAAGTCAGCTAACTCATCGATAATCACCACGATAAATGGCAAGATCTCCCCGCCTTGTTCTTTGATTTTTTCATTATAATTTTCGATGTTTTTAGTTTTTGCATCAGCCATCAAGCGGTATCTTCGCTCCATTTCAGCTACCATATTTGATAATGCATTAACCGCCTTTTTAGGATCAGTGATAACCGGAGTAAGTAAATGTGGTATATCATTATAAATGCTAAATTCAAGCATCTTAGGATCTATCATCATCAGTCTTAAAGTTTTTGGTGAATTTCTATAAAGCAAAGACAAAAGCATGGAGTTAATCCCTACACTTTTACCACTTCCTGTTGTTCCTGCTATTAAAAGATGAGGAAGTTTTTTAAGATCCGTCACAAAAGGATCACCTACTATATCTTTACCCAAAGCTATAGTTAAAGGCGAGCTAGAGTTTTTAAACACATCGCTTTCTAGAATTTCTCTTAAATAAATCGTGTCGATTTGCTCATTTGGTACCTCTATACCAACCACATCTTTACCTGGTATTGGGGCTTGAATTCTTATAGTTTGCGCTTTTAAAGCCATAGCTAAATCATCTTGCAAAGATAAAATTTTACTTACCTTTACATCAGCTGCAGGGCGGAATTCAAAAGTAGTAACAACAGGTCCTGTATAGGTTCTAACTACATCGCCACCTATCTTAAAGCGTCTTAATTTTTCCAATAAATCATAAATTTTTCTATCGATTTCTTCTTCATTGATTTCACTTTTACCTTCTTTTGGCATAGTTAAAAAATCCAAAGGTGGTAAAGTAAAATCCTTTGGTTTTTCAAAATTTCCAAAGTCAAGATCTTTTAATAATGCTTTATTTTCGCTAACTTCGTTGGTGATTGAATGATGTGTTTTATTTTCAACAACTTCTATAGTAGGTTCTTGATAAACTTCAGGCGTATTTTTTTCCTCATAAATATCATTTTTTACTTCTTCTACTACAAAAGGAGTTTCATAGTTTTTTTTACTTCTTAACTCCTCTATGCTAGTAGGCTTAACAAAATCATCTTCGCTAAAGTCTAATTCTTTAACTTCATTTTGCGGGATAAAATCCTCATCTTTAAATTCTTTAACACCTAGGAAGTTATTTTTAGTTTGTATTTTTTTAAATTCAGCTTCTTTTTGCGCCTCTATGGCGTTTAATTCTTCGATTTTTTTAAAATCCTCATTCAATTCTTCGAGTATTTTTTCTTTTTGCAATGCCTTGTATTCTTCAAGCAATTTAGCCTTTTGCAACATTTGCTCGCGCTCTTTTAGTTCTTTAGCAAACAAAGTATTATCTTCGTTTAATTCTTCTTTGTTTTCATTTAAATCTATATTGCGTCTTTTATAACTTGGTTCATCTAGGTTTTTACTTTTTAAAGTTTGAGTATAAATATCTTCACTTTTATTTTTATATTTTGACAAATACTCTTCAGGCGTCATTTCATCTTCCTTTATATTTATTTTACTTGCTTTTTGTGCAAAATTTGCGATAGGCTCTGAAAGCTCATGGATGTAACTTGAACCTAGCTTTTTATCTTCTTCACTAACGACAACTTCTTCTAGTTCTTGATTTTTTAGATCATCAAGATTAAATTTCTTATTTTGCTGAACTACTTGTGCTGGCTCCACTTGCGTTGTCTTTACTACTTCTTCTTTATCTTTGATCAAAAGCTCTTGCTTGAGTTTTTCTTGCTCTTCTTTGGTTTCATTTTCGTATTTATCGCCACCAAAAAAGCCGAAAATTTTATTTTTAATTAAAGTTTCAAGCTTCAGATAAAAATCAAAGTCAAGCTCTATTTTAAACACATCTTTTATGATTTGCGGAAAAGAAATACTAAAAGCAAAAGCAAGTAATAAAATCACTAGCACTAAGCTACCTATTTTTCCAAAAAGACCATTTAAAATCACAAACATAGCTGAAGCTATATAGCCTTTATCTTGTAAAAAAACCGAAGCAAAAATTAGCGAAGCAAGTATGCAAGCAAATACCGCCACACTAAACCTACGCTCTATTAAGTCGAAATTATAGTCATTTTTATACAAAAGATAATTAAACCAAAAAAAGACAAAAGGATAAAATTTGGTTAACGAACCAAATAAAAAATAACTAAGCTTTGCTAAAGAGTACCCTATAATGCTTACCAAAGCTTGATCAGGTATCAAAGCACTTAAACAAAAATAAAAAATACATATATTAGAAATGAGAAAAATAGCTTCTTTTTTTATAACACATCCTTTATAAAGAAAAAAAGCTATTATATCAAAAATTATAAGTAGTTTAACAAACTCATTTGAGAAATTTTAGAAGTTGCTGAAAGCATTGCTTGGTATGAAACCATAGTTTGCATAAATTGCATATAGGTTTGCCCATAATCAGCATCAGTAATCCCTGTTTTAATCGAAGCCACATTAATATTTAAAAAGGTCATTCTTTTGTTAGTTTCTTCTATATTGTTTGTGTATGCACCAATGGTAGTTTGCATTTTTCTAACATGCTCTTGCAAATGATCAATTCTCTCTAATGCTCCTTGCAAACCTGTGTTTCTAGGATCACTCCCTTCTGAATCAGCCCTCATGGTACCATTTAAAACCGCATCAATCATCTCATCTAAGTCTTTAATTAGATCAATATTTGGATCATCAATTGTCAAAGAATTGTTTGCACTAAAGACAAAACCCGAACCATTTACCGTAGTTCCTGCTGGAGGAAAGCCACTGTTTGAGTTAGAATCTTTTATAGTTACTCCGATGTTGGTGTTACTTGAGAATTTATCAGTAATACTGATACGACCTTTATAATCCATACCAACTTCAACACTATCTCTAGAATTTAAAACTAACTTTTGATACTCTTTAAAATGATCAGCATTTGCAGGAGCAAGTGTAGTTTCTGGAATATTATCAGAAGCTATCATACCTATGATATCATTTAATTGTCCATAAGTAATATCTTCAGGATTAGTTGAGCTTATATTGCTAGGATTATTTGGATCAGCGCTCATAAAAGGAATTTGGATTAAAGTTCCATCAGGTTTATTAAAACTCACCATAGAAGCTTCTAAATTTACAGTTACTTCATAAGTTTGACCACTTTTAGAAGTAATCTCCATTTGGAGTTGCTGACCATCCATGCTACCATTGGCATTTGCAACTACTTCGCTAAGCTTTGTACTATCTGTTGCGTATTCGCTTGTTCCTTTCACTACTTGAGAAACATTACCAAAAACAGTGTTACCATCTTTTTCAAAAGGCACATCAAAATCAGCTCCATTGGTTTTATTGCCATTGATATTGCTTTTTATAAAGTCTGTTTTGTGTATATCTACGGTAAATCTTTCTCCACCAACCTCGATAGTAACCGGACTTCTTGTGTTATTTAAATTCCCTCCATGTGCGGCTTGCATGATACGATCGGTCACATCTTTCATGCTGATATTTTCTCTTTCTGCAGCGGCTTTTAAAGCTTTAATTTGCTCTGCATCTTGAAGCTGCGGGGTCATAGCAACTGCATGAAAGTCTAAAGAACTACTTCCCTCTTTTAAGCTTTTGATTTCAATTTGACCACTATCGTTAATCGTTACATCTACTACTTTGTTGCCTTCTGTGTTACCATATAGTTTACCTATGTTATTTAACACATCATCTATTTTCGCATCAGGGTCTATATCTAAAGTGGCCTTAAAGCTTGTTCCATCGGGTCTTACCCCTTGAACATACATTGATGAGTGCGGAAAAGGAAGTTTATCATCGTAGCTACTGTCAAAATTTTCATCCGGTTTTAGCTCACCATTTTGGACATAATTTTGTCCTATCACATGAGAAAATAAAGACTCGCCGGTAATGTGTTTTTTTTCATTTGGATAGCGTGCATCTGTAAATGAAACATTGGTTGAGATGATTTTATTAATATTTGAATCAGGTTTAAAAAATAAATCCCAACCAGGGATATTATAAGGAATTTGAGTTCCTGCGCCACTTACTACAAAAATATTATCTTTGTTGCCAGAATAATTTCCATATTTATCAAAAGGCTTATTTGCGCTATTTGATCCACCAAATAAATACTGCCCATTAATGCTAGTATTTGCAATATTTACAATAGAATCTCTCACGAGTTGTAATTCTTTTGCGATAGCCTCCCTAGACTCTTGAGAATTACCATCACTTGCAGCTTTAGTTAAAAGTGTTTTAAATTTTTCCAAAAGCTCTGTGATGTTTTTCAAAGCTGTATCAGTGTTTTTTGTCATCTCCATGGCCGCTTGAGTACCTTGAATCACTTGATTGATATTAGCCATTTCATATTCTAATCTTGAGCCATTGATATAAATGTTTGCATTTTCCCAAGAATGCTGAATAAGCTGACCGGTTTGAAGTTGCAAATTGTATTTATTTAACAAAGACTGTCCATCGGTGTAGTTTTGTATAGATGTGTAGAAATTATACTGGTTACTAATTCTCATAATTTTGCTCCGCAAATAATTTTTAAGGATTTATAAGCAAAAAAAGTTCCAAAATTTAAAGCTAATTTAATTTTTCATACGAAATATTTTATTTTTTTTTAATATTTTTTTAGTATAATCTCAACTCTTAAATAAAATTAAATTCTTACACAAAAGCCCGAGTGGTGAAACTGGTAGACGCGCCAGACTCAAAATCTGGTAAGGGCAACCTTGTGTCGGTTCGAGTCCGACCTCGGGCACCATATTTCATAAAACAATTTTTGATTTTTCCACATCTAACTTTATAATAATCATTTCTTTTTTTATAAACAAAACTGATTATATTATGATGAGCATCACCATGCTTTATATTTTCTAAAGCTTTTATAATTAAGTTTTCATTTTTAAGTTTTATTATCCAAATGACAGGTTTTATCGCCACAGTAAAATTTTTGATTTTAAAATATCTTTTTAAAATTACATACTCTTTATAGAAAAACCTCTTGATGAATTTTATTTAATTTTACATCCAGATTAACATAAGCCTTTATATTACCCAAGGATGTTGATTTGACATCATCATAAAAACTTCATTTTGTGAATTTGGGTTTGTAAAGCCTTGATTTAAAAGTATACATCTACCCAAACTCAAAACAATCACATCGCCTAAACTCTTTAAAAATTGCCTTTATAAAACACACTATTTTCCAAAGTAATTACAAAGTTTTTACTATGATTAACAAACCACACCTACTACTTACTACCTTCCCTACTTCAACCTCACATTCATGATCACATTAGATAAAAATATACTATCTTGTTTAAAGTCTTTTGAGTTATATGCATTTTTTGATTGTATAGTTTGTATTAAAGTTGAAAGATTGTATAAACTTAAACCCTCTAATATATTTATAAGTTCTATCTTGCTTAAAGTATTAAAATCATTTAATAGTCTAAGATAATTACTTATAATAGAAGAAGAATTGATATTATGAAATACAATTTTATTTTTTATATCTTCTTTAATAAAAAATTGATTATTTTTTATATAAAAATAAGTTTTAAGATGATGATTACTTAATATTTGATTATAAAAACTTAAAAGGCTTTCTTTGTTATTTAAGTCTATAAAATTTAAAAATATATTTTCTTTTAATAATGCTTCTTGTAGTTGTTTTAAGTTTTTAAAAGCTTGATTTATACTAGAAAGATTTTCCAAAGCATAAATGGTGTTATCATCTTTAGAAATTGTTCTATTAATGTTATATTGTAATAAAGGATTTTTATAAAGTGTATCACTATTGATTAAGATATTGATATAAAAAGATTCTTTTATATCAGTGTGCTTTTTAATATGTAAAAATTCTAAAATATTTAAAAAAGCATTAGGTATGTAAAATTGATCTAAACTAAGTTGTAAAAAATGATTCATATTATACATAGAAAAAATATCATTATCTTTAATCAAATCATCTTTATTTAGATTAAATAACATAACTCCACCAAAACCTAATAAGCTTAAATTTTTTAAATTCTCTAAAGCTTTTCTTTTTTCTAAATCAATTTGAAGTATTTTTTGCATTGTTTTTCCTTTCTTTAATTAACCTATACATAAACCATCTTCTATAATGATAGTGGTAGCTAGTATAGTTATGAAATTCATTATTTTTACTCTTTTATATTATGTTCTTTAGCATAAGCTTGTATTTTAGCTCGAAGTTCTTGCGGAAAATTATATCTATATATGGCAGGAATTCTTGGATTAAGTTTAGCGTCTAATTTGTGTTTTTTATAAATAAATTCTAAATATTCTGGTATATAATAATAAGGTGCATTAGGATAGCCTTGTGGTGGAGTTAGGGCTGCTAGTTTGGCATGTAGTATTAAAGTATCATTAAAAAGTTGCGCTCTTTCTTCACTCCAATCATTAGGTGTATCGGTTCCATAGCCCTGCAACATACCATTTTTATACCCTCCCCTATAACGATCAAATTCTCTTCTACTTTCATAAGTAGAATCTACATCCCTTGGATCTTTTATCTTACCCTCAACCACATCACTTCTTAAGGCTTTGTATATATCTCCAAATTCATCTTCAGAAATTTGATATTCGTTATAATCAATTATCCAATCTATTCCCATAATCTCATCTATAAAAGGAAGCATACCAAATTCATCAGGTTTTAAAGTCTTAGCTAAGGTTTTAATCTCTTGTTCTCTTAAAGGATTTTTATGCACTCCTACTAAACCACTTCCTACAGCAATATCAGCATAACCATAAATAGCACCTAATAAATTAGGTTTATCTAATATACTACTTCCTCCACTTAATTGTATATAAAGTATAGTAGCTTGGATAAATCTTGCATTAAAACCATTTTGAAACATATCATTAGCTAGATATTTATAATCACCTAATATTCCTGCTGCCATACCCCATTCATTATGAAATAAACTTGATCTTAGATTATGTTTATTATCATCTACTATTTTATATAATTTTTCATATTTAGGATCTACATTTCCTTTTTCGTCTACAGCTCCTATAGCTTCATAAGGTATATCTATAACAACACTTCTTATACCACTTCTTATAACTAAATACTTATATCTTTCTTTTTTAGTTTTTAAAGATTTATAATAAGCTTTTTCTGCTTTAGTCCAAGGAGCTATGCTTCCTTTAATAGGATCTTTTAGATAAATACTTTGCCAATCTTTAAACTCAAGCAAAGTAGAACTTTGTCCTGTATAAAGATTAGGATCTAAATATCTGGGTTGATAGTCTTTGTAGGGAGAGTTTCTTAATATACGATCAGCTTCAAACAAAGCTTTAGAATATTCTTGGGTGTATTTGCCTACTTCACGTCCATCTTTTCTTTTATCAAATATAATTTGATTTGTATTTTTATCAACTTCTAATATAAGTCCATTAGAAGTATAAATCTCGTAAATATCTTTATTACCACTCATTTTTATCCTTTCATCCTATATATAAACCATCTTCCATGATTATAGTAGTGGCTAATGAAATTCATTATTTTTACTCTTTTATATTATGTTCTTTAGCATAAGCTTGTATTTTAGCTCGAAGTTCTTGCGGAAAATTATATCTATATATAGCAGGAATTCTTGGATCAAGGAGTTTATCAAGTTTATGTCTTTTATAATACCATTCTAGTTTTTCAGGGGTAAAATAATAAGGTGCATTAGGATAGCCTTGTGGTGGAGTTAGGGCTGCTAGTTTGGCATGTAGTATTAAAGTATCATTAAAAAGTTGCGCTCTTTCTTCACTCCAATCATTAGGTGTATCGGTTCCATAGCCTTGCGCCATACCCTTTCTATATCCAACCATATAACGATCAAATTCTCTTCTACTTTCATAAGTAGAATCTACATCCCTTGGATCTTTTATCTTACCCTCAACTATATCACTTCTTAAGGCTTTGTATATACTTCCAAATTGATCATTAGCCAATCTATATTTATTCAAATCAATTATCCAATCTACCCCCATAATCTCATCTATAAAAGGAAGCATACCAAATTCATCAGGTTTTAAAGTCTTAGCTAAGGTTTTAATCTCTTGTTCTCTTAAAGGATTTTTATGCACTCCTACTAAACCACTTCCTACAGCAATATCAGCATAACCATAAATAGCACCTAATAAATTAGGTTTATCTAATATACTACTTCCTCCACTTAATTGTATATAAAGTATAGTAGCTTGGATAAATCTTGCATTAAAACCATTTTGAAACATATCATTAGCTAGATATTTATAATCACCTAATATTCCTGCTGCCATACCCCATTCATTATGAAATAAACTTGATCTTAGATTATGTTTATTATCATCTACTATTTTATATAATTTTTCATATTTAGGATCTACATTTCCTTTTTCGTCTACAGCTCCTATAGCTTCATAAGGTATATCTATAACAACACTTCTTATACCACTTCTTATAACTAAATACTTATATCTTTCTTTTTTAGTTTTTAAAGATTTATAATAAGCTTTTTCTGCTTTAGTCCAAGGAGCTATGCTTCCTTTAATAGGATCTTTTAGATAAATACTTTGCCAATCTTTAAACTCAAGCAAAGTAGAACTTTGTCCTGTGTAAAGATTAGGATCTAAATATCTAGGTTGATAGTCTTTGTAGGGGGAGTTTTGTTTGATATTGTGTGCTTCAAACAAAGCTTTAGAATATTCTTGGGTGTATTTGCCTACCTTAGCTCCCCCATCATCTAATAAAATTTTATTCGTTTTTTTTTCTACATCTAAAATAATACCATTAGGCATATAAATTTCATAAGTTTCACTCATTTTTATCCTTTCATCCTATATACAAACCATCTTCCATAATTATAGTAGTGGCTAGTCTGCCTATAAATTCATTAGAATAATCCTGTATTTTACTAATATCATCACTTTCATCATCATCGTTTTCATTTTTTATTTTCCCATTTACCTTTTCATCCCCTATCCCCCTATACATCACTTCTAAATTATGTTGTCCTATGGCTTCTAAATTTTCCATTAATCTTCTTGCTTTTTGTCTATCTTCTATGAACTTACCCTTTTCATCTTGGATAGTATTATAAATACCATTTACATATTCATATAAAATTTGTATAGCATCATTATAAGCTAAGATAGGGTGTTGTTTTATCACTGGGTGTTGTGTTTTATACTCTTCTTTTCTTTGAAAATGCTCTAGCTTATATATATTACAATTTCTAAGTTCTATATTGTTTTTTTCAAAAAATTCTTTATCATTTAAGATGTATTTGCCCTCATTGATTTTATCTTCCTTAAAAGCACTTCTTTTCTCATCTAAAATAATATAAGATAAAAGTCTTTTTAAGGCAAATTCCCTAGCTTTGCTTGAAGTCGTAGCACAAGCAATACTAGGATAATAACTAAGCCCACCTGTGCACAATAAAGAACCAAAAATAAACTCAGATAAATCAAAACTCATAAATCTAGAATTTATCAATAAAGGATAGGTTAAGTATTCTTCTTTTTTTACAGCTAAAGGAAAATCATAATTGTAAGTAAATTTTTCATACATTAGTTTTTCATATAAAATTTTTAACCTTTCATAATTTGTAGGCAAAAGTGTATCGATAAAAGATCCTGCTAAATTTTTTAACACATCTACACTTAAATTTTTACTTACTTTAATAGAAAAATCAATAGCTAATTGTTTTTTTACTTTTGATATCAAATGAATTTGCTTAGCTTTATCCAATCTTGAAAAACTCTTTGACTTTTTCAACTCGCTTGCATATTCTAATTGATTAAAATAATAATAATTTGTTCCTATTTGATATAAAAAAAGCTTATTGAGTGGCTTTTTACTTTTTGGATTAATTTTTATAAAATGCCCTTTAGGATTAAGTGCATAAAA
The DNA here is from genome assembly GCF_014931215.1 of Campylobacter sp. 2014D-0216. Lineage (NCBI taxonomy): Bacteria > Pseudomonadati > Campylobacterota > Epsilonproteobacteria > Campylobacterales > Campylobacteraceae > Campylobacter > Campylobacter sp. 2014D-0216. Next base: position 869,612 of record NZ_CP063089.1, read on the forward strand.
TATCCCTAGTTCTTTAAAAAAATGTGCTTTAAAACTAGAAAATAATTTATTGCCATAATGCTTTTTATCAAAGCTTGAATTTATAAAAAATAAAATCATTTTTTTAAAAAAATCAGGCTGGCTCATAAAAAATTCTGCAAAAGGAAAAAGTTGCTTAATGATGTTAAAAAAAGTAATATCTATGGATAATTTTGCAAGTTCATTATCAAGCATAATTTCTTGAATGCTTTTATCTAAATCTTTTTTCAAAGGAAGAGTTTTGTCTGTTTGTGTATTTTCTTTAAATTCAATTTCCTCATCAAAGCTTTCATTTAAGGTTTTTAAAAAATTCACATAAGTTCGATCCTCTTCTTCAAAATCATTTTCAAATATAGCTTTAGCTAATTCATCTAAATAGATAACTTCATCTTCTTTTTTATTTTTATTTAATTCTTTGGATAAAAAGATGTAAATTTTTTTATCATTATCATAAAAATAAATGTCATCAGGGATAAATGAAATATACTCATTAAAATAATTTGGTATTTTAATCTTTTGGTAATTAAGTGAAATTTCTTTATCACCATAATCTAAATTTGGAATTACAATATTTTTAACACCAAGAGAATATTCTTGTGTAAAAGCTAAGTCTTTTTGTAAAACATACAAAGTCAAAGTCAATAAAACAACCGTTAAAGGTGAGTATTTCTTAAAATCTACATTTTCATATGTTTTGGATATTGATGGATCTAACTCAAGAAAAAATTGCATTTGATCATAATCAGAATTGATATTATCTAAATAATTATTAAAAAGCCCGATATATTCTTTTACTTTTTCTTTTTCTTTTTCGCTAATTTCTTCCAGTTCTTTGGGTAATTTAAAAAAGCTATCAATATAAGCAAAATCTTGCTCAACTGATTGTTTTGTACTCTCTAATAAATCAAACAATAACCGAGAATATGGTTGATTATAAAAATTAAAATACCTTTTATATTTTTGATAAATCTGTCCATCAAGTTTCACAAAAGGACAAAGCTGCAATACAAAATCATCTTCCTTTTTAACATCTCTTTCTATAAAATAAGAACCATAATCTCTTTTACTAGGAAATTGCTCTTTTAATCCAAGTTTTTCATTTTTTGTAAGAGCTTTAGGACGATTTTTTATTATTGCTCCTAATTTTTTTTGATACAAATCTTCACAAAGTGCTGCATTGTTAAGCTGTGGCGGATTGGTAATAAACAAATAATTTTTACCCATTTTGGTTGTATTGATTTGATCAGTATTTTGTTTATCTAGTATCATTTCTACTAGTATGGAAGAATTTAAATCAGGATATTCTGCATAAAAGAAATGATTAAGTTCAGAGATATTTGAATTGATTGCTTTTTTTAATGTTGTATCAAAATTTTTTAAACTAGAATTCATTAAAAGCGTATTATTTAATTTTTCGTTTTCAATTTTTGGATTATTTTCTAAAAAATGATCAAAAATACCTTGAAATTCTTCATCTAAAATAACTTTATAAAAACTATTTTTATAAAGACTAATAGAAGGCACATTAGAATAAGACGAAAAATCTAATAATACTTTATCATCTATAATCAATACATCAGATAAAATTTCTTCATTGCACAAAGCGATAATAGGATAAAGCTTACTAGTAATAAGCTCTAAAAGTGGATAAGCAAAATCATAATAATATTTTTGTTCCTTATACTCTTGATACTCAGCAGAAGAATTATAAGCTTCAAATAATGTATTTACAACAAAAACATAAGGATTTTTCTTAACTAAAGAGATAGGTTTTTTAAGATTGGTTACAGAATCTAATATATTGATAAAAAATTTTGCTATAGCTCTAATAATTTGCTTATATTCATCATCATTAGATTGAGTAATATTTTTTAAAAGTGTATTAAAAAGTGTATCTAGGGTAAGTTGTATCTTTGGTTTAATCTCTTGCTCAAAATAATCAGATTCTTTGATATTTTTTAATAATGTATTTAATTCTTTTTGAACTTCTTTTAAAAAATTTTCAATATTTTCTTCATTACTCTCATCAATAATTTTATTGAGCGTTTTGTTTTCGTTTTGATTGATTGCATTATTTAAAAAATTTAAATTATTAAAGATAATTTTTTTAATACTAGATAAATTTTTATCAGAGCTAAATTTTTGTTCTTTTGTGATTTCATCTTTATTAGCTTGATTTAAATGTATGATTTTAAAAGTTTTTTTCTTGTTAATTTTAAATTTATATTCAATAGTATGTAGTGTCTTATACAAAGAATTCTTAGCTTCTTTATATCCATCAAAATCACCACATATAAAAATAATTTTATTAGCATTTTCGGTAAGATTTTTTAACTCAATTTCCAAATTATGATTTGATGTAATTAAAGTAAAACCTTTTATTTTCATATTTTAATCCCATTCACTACTACAAATTTACAAACATAAAGCCCTTGTTTTCTATCTTCATCTTCTAAGATCTCATCTAGTCCATTTGCGATTTGAAATTTTAAATTTTGCATTTTAGCAGGAGCTAAAAAAGTTAAATGATATTCGTTTAATTCTTTATTATCTTCTAGGGAATTTTTGATGATTTTATCATACTCATGTAGCTGTGTAAAATACCCTGCTCCTAAATCTTGACATTCAGATTCTTTATAAGCACTTTTATAAACTTTAGCAATATTTTTTGGGATAATAAAATAAAGTTTGATTAAATTAGTATCAAAACTAAAATTTAATTCTTTAAAATCATAATTTTTACTAAAGTCTTGTTTGAATTGATTAAGAATATTAACATCCTCTATATCTTTTAAATCTTTTTGATCTATATTTAATTCACTTAAAGCTTTATTTTGTTCTTTTTTTTCATTATTGATTAAAAGGTTATAGATAGGTAGGTTATCTTTTTGAAATCTATCGCTTTTATAATGTAGTCTTATTATAGGCTCTTTTAGCTTTGTTTGGTTTTTGCTTTGTTTTGCTAAGCCTTCCTTAGGATTAAAACTATGATCAAATTTAAACTTAGTAGGTACAAAGCTTACTTTTAAAGGATATCCTTTATCTGTGACACAAGCTGAGATGAGTTCTTGTAAGATTACATATTCATCATTGACTTTCTTTTGAGATAAAGAGCCTTTAACATCTACCACCTTAGTACAAGGATAACTTACCTTTCCCATGGTATTAGGACAACCACTTATGCTAGAATTAAGCAAATCACTTTCTAGCATAATAGGCACACCATCATCTTTAAAAGTTTTTCCTTTGTTTGATTGAAGCGTTACCTTGCCCCCATGGATACATTCTAGGTTTTGATTTTCTAAAAGGGCATGGAGCTTAGCTATAGCTTGTTTTTTATTTATTTGTATGGTTTTTTGTTCTTTTAAAGTGTTTGAAATTAAATCTTTATACTCTAAGCTTTGCTTGCTTAAACATTCTAATTTGATGTTTAAAGAATTTTCTATAATAGAATAATTAAGCAAGTAAAGTTCATCATTTTTATAAAAGATGCTAAGTTTTCCTTTGCCACTATTTTCATCTTTAGGAGAAAAATAATAACTAGGTGTATCTTGTTTTATAGTATTATCTTGATCTAATTCTCCAAAGTAAAAGGGATTATTAGGAAGTTCAGCAGAGCCTGTAAGAAGAGTGGAGTTTAAAAAGATATAAGCTTGGTAGTTTTGGAGTTCTTCGACTGCAACACCTACTTTAGTAGCCACTCTTTTATAAATCTCATCACAGTCGATCAAATCCCTACAATTAGCAAAAATAAAAACTTCTTCTTTTGGTAAATTAACAAATATAGTCGAACTTGAGGAATTAAATTTTACTTTTGTTTTAATGGGTTGGTTTTTATTAAGATAATAGCTTGTGCAATTATTTTCATAAATCAAATTAATCATTTGCTTTTTTCTAGCTTGAAAAAAATCTAAATCATTTTTCAAGCTAAGACATTTAAAGCACTCAGAGTTATAATTTAAGATTTTCCCTATATTATCTTCTGTAAGTATTTTTTGATTATTTTTATCTTTAACAATAAAAGGCAACCACTTATAAACTGCTTCAGCATGATCTAAATCTTGCTTTAAATCCTTATTAGATAATTTTTCCAATATAGATTTATCCAGCATTTTTATATAAATTTGCATAGCTTCTAAAACCAAAAAAGAATCAGGAATAACAAATTTATTTATATTTTTATATTCACTTACATAAAACAATTCTTGTGTATCTTTATAGATAAGATTAAATTCTTTCTTGTTATATACGCTATTTTTACACAAGTTATCAAAAATTTTATCCAATACCACACTAATATAATTTTGATTTTCATCTTGGATATCTACATGATCTTCCAATAAAAGCTTATTTTTTTCACTTAAGTCGATTAAATTTTGCGCATAAGAATTTAAATAATCCATAGCACAAGCAATATCCTCTTTAAATTCATTGATATTTTCATTATTTTTTACTAAATGTTCATAAAAATAACTCGCCCAAACTATATTATACATAAAATGGCTAGTTAGTAAATAGTTTTTTTCAAGCTCTCCTATATGAATTAAATGCAACTTGTCTGTATTTTTATAATCAAACTTATCTTTAATGCTTAAGCCATATTTATAACCCAAATCAGCTATCACAGATCGTGAGGACTCTAATGCTTGTCTATATTCTCGTGAAAAATCTTCTTTATCAGGGATAGGTTTAGCTATAGTTTCTATATGATGTATTTCTATACTTGTTTTACCTCTACTTGCTTGTTTTATATTTAAGGCACATTCATCAAGTCTTTTTTGATCTATCTGCCCTTGCGAATTTTTACATTCTTTGATCAAACCATCGGTTCCATTTTCCACATTTAAAACTTTAGAGCAATTATCTAAAGTCTTTCTAGTCATACCAAAACCAAAAAGCTTTTTAATCCCTTTAATGAGTAATTTAAAAACAACCCTAATAACTCTAATAAAAATATTTACAAAACTTGCTATAACACCTTCTATACCAGCTCCATTATAAGTATAAAGTTTTTGAATATATTTTTTTTGTCCAAAGATACAAAAACATTGAGCTAAATGTCCTCCTAAAGAATGTCCTACAACATCTATTTTAAAATCATCACTCCCATGCTTTTCTCTAATGACTTTTAAAACTTTATCACTATAATTCATCAAAGACACCACTTGTGGAATTCCAAGCCTCAAAGCAATAAAACCATCTGTAAAAAATGCATCTTTTAATAGCTGTGTTCCACCTGTTTCAGTGCCACGAAAAGCCAAGATATAAGTATTATCATTTTTACTTGTGTCTTTAAAAACAGTATGAGAATAACCACTGATGTTGGTGTTTTTTACATGATCTATAACTTCATAACGAGATACAAAATTTTTAGTGCGTGGACTAAGATGATGTCTGAAATTATCAGGATATTCTTTTTGTTCTTTAAAATTTAAAGCTAATAGATTTTTTTGATCTTTTGCTTCTTTGTCTTCTTTGTTTCTATAAATAAAGCTTTGAGCTTTATTTCCAATAACTTGATCCTCATCTAAAGCTTCATTGTCTTTTCTAGGTTTTTTAAAGACAAGATCAGCAGAAAATCTAGCTTCTATAATGGTAGCATAAGCTGTAGGATCTCCTATTTTCTTATTACCTCTAGACAGCTTTGTTTCATTCTCTTTGCTTATCTCATACCCTAACTTTATCCCATCTGCATAAAGCCACAAAGGAGGAGTAAAAGCACTATCAAAAAAACCTTTTTCATCATTCTCATCGATTAAATCAAGCATAGCATAACTAGCATCTGCTATATCAGCATAGTCTTTGATTTGAGAGATAAGTTCTTTAGGATTCATCAGTAACTTTGTCCTGTATATTTTTCATCACTTTTTATAAATTTATTATTAGTAAAATAATGAAAAGATCCTCCTCCTGCACTTTTACGACTAATGCTAGAAAAGCTAAATCCTCTTCCTTCATCTCCAAACAATCCATAGCTTTTTACTTTATAATCTATCATAGTAGCAAAAACAACAGGATATTTTTTACCCTTACATACATAATAAGTTGTCATACCCAAATAAGGTCTTAATTTTTTATAGTTTTCTTCACCCATATATGCTTTAAATTGATCTTCATAGTATGCAAATTCGGGTTTATCTTTGAAACCAAAATTAGCTTTACCTTTATATCTATAATCACTACGATAATATTTACAACCATTAGAAAGGACTTGAGGGAATTTTTTTTCTACATCATACTTTTTAATATTAGCTCTTAACTCTTCATCAGAAGCAGATATATTATTAATCCATTGATTATATTCTTTTATCTTTCTTTCATTTTCCAATATCTCTTCTCTTATTTTTTTATCAAAGATATAAATTCCACCATAATTACTTGCAAGAGTTTCTAGTTCACTTGCTTTATTTTCTTTAAAAGCACATGCACTTAAAGATACTAAAGAAAACAAGCTTAGAATTATCATTGTGATTTTCATTTAATACTCCTTTTTAAAGTATATTATTTCAAATACCTTAGTATAAGTAAAATTTAGTTTTTATATTAACATATCATGAAAAACCTTTTTCATCATTCTCATCGATTAAATCAAGCATAGCATAACTAGCATCTTATATTAGCATAGTCTTTGATTTGAGAGATAAGTTCTTTAGGATTCATCAGTAACTTTGTCCTGTATATTTTTCATCACTTTTTATAAATTATAACAATAAAATATAACACATAAGCAAAAAACACTTTACTATGATTAACAAACCACACCTACTACTTACTACCTTCCCTACTTCAACCTCACATTCATGATCACATTAGATAAAAATATACTATCTTGTTTAAAGTCTTTTGAGTTATATGCATTTTTTGATTGTATAGTTTGTATTAAAGTTGAAAGATTGTATAAACTTAAACCCTCTAATATATTTATAAGTTCTATCTTGCTTAAAGTATTAAAATCATTTAATAGTCTAAGATAATTACTTATAATAGAAGAAGAATTGATATTATGAAATACAATTTTATTTTTTATATCTTCTTTAATAAAAAATTGATTATTTTTTATATAAAAATAAGTTTTAAGATGATGATTACTTAATATTTGATTATAAAAACTTAAAAGGCTTTCTTTGTTATTTAAGTCTATAAAATTTAAAAATATATTTTCTTTTAATAATGCTTCTTGTAGTTGTTTTAAGTTTTTAAAAGCTTGATTTATACTAGAAAGATTTTCCAAAGCATAAATGGTGTTATCATCTTTAGAAATTGTTCTATTAATGTTATATTGTAATAAAGGATTTTTATAAAGTGTATCACTATTGATTAAGATATTGATATAAAAAGATTCTTTTATATCAGTGTGCTTTTTAATATGTAAAAATTCTAAAATATTTAAAAAAGCATTAGGTATGTAAAATTGATCTAAACTAAGTTGTAAAAAATGATTCATATTATACATAGAAAAAATATCATTATCTTTAATCAAATCATCTTTATTTAGATTAAATAACATAACTCCACCAAAACCTAATAAGCTTAAATTTTTTAAATTCTCTAAAGCTTTTCTTTTTTCTAAATCAATTTGAAGTATTTTTTGCATTGTTTTTCCTTTCTTTAATTAACCTATACATAAACCATCTTCTATAATGATAGTGGTAGCTAGTATAGTTATGAAATTCATTATTTTTACTCTTTTATATTATGTTCTTTAGCATAAGCTTGTATTTTAGCTCGAAGTTCTTGCGGAAAATTATATCTATATATGGCAGGAATTCTTGGATTAAGTTTAGCGTCTAATTTGTGTTTTTTATAAATAAATTCTAAATATTCTGGTATATAATAATAAGGTGCATTAGGATAGCCTTGTGGAGGAGTTAGGGCTGCAAGTTTGGCTTCTAAAATAAGAGAATTCATATATAGTTTTGCTTCTTCTTTAGTCCAATCATTGGGAATATCTAACTCATATCTATCCCTATAGCTTCCTATAGCACCTCTAGTGGAAGTATGAAATTCCCACCTACTCTCTGGAGTAGAATCTATATCCCTTGGATCTTTTATTTTACCTTTTTTAACCCTATCCCCTAAAGCACGAATAATGTAACCTTGACTATCAATAACTATATTATTTTCATTTGTGGCTATAGTTTTATTCACATCAATAATCCAGTCCACTCCTATAAGTTCATCTAAGAAAGGAAGCATACCAAATTCATCATAAGGAGGATTTTTAGAAAAATCTTTTAGCATTTTCTCTCTTAAAGCATTAGTATGGCCTCCACCTGCTAAGGCTACAGAAGAAGAATAAGTGCTAAGTTGGTGTTCTAAAGAAGGTTGATATCCTAGTTGTGCTGCTAGAAATAATGCTTGATAAGCTCTAGTAGTAAATCCTGTTTTCCATAATCCTCCTCCACCTTTTGCAAAGCCTTTTATATCTCCTAGTATCCCTGCTGCTAATTCCCATTCACTCATAAATAAATATCCATTACTTAAATGAGCTAAGCCTCTATTGCTTTCTACTTTTTTATAAAGTTCTTTATAATCTTCATTGATTAATTTTCCTTTTTCATCTACATTAGTATAAGCTTCATAAGGTATATCTATAACAGTACTTCTTAATCCACTTCTTATAACTAAATACTTATATCTTTCTCTTTTAGTTTTTAAAGATTTATAATAAGCTTTTTCTGCTTTAGTCCAAGGAGCTATGCTTCCTTTAATAGGATCTTTTAGATAAATACTTTGCCAATCTTTAAACTCAAGCAAAGTAGAACTTTGTCCTGTGTAAAGATTAGGATCTAAATATCTGGGTTGATAGTCTTTATAGGGGGAGTTTTTTAATATACGATCAGCTTTGAAAACCGCTTTAGAATATTCTTGGGTGTATTTGCCTGTGGGCTTGGAGCTCTTATTGAAATATATTTTATTTGTAAGTTTATTTACCTCTAATTCTGCTGTATTGGGAACTAGCACCTTATAAATATCTTTATTATTATCACTCATTGTTTTTCCTTTCTTTAATTAACCTATACATAAACCATTTTTCATAATGATAGTAGTGGCTAGTCTACCTATCATTTTTGGTGGTTGCTCTGTAATATTAGTTTCCAATTCTTCCAATTCATCTAGTTTGTCTAATTTATTTTTACCTTCTTTATCTTTTTTTATCCCCACATATAAAGCCTTAATATTATTTTGCCCTATGGTATCTAAAGCCCTTAAGAAATTTCTATGTTTTAAAGGATCAGGGGTGTTGTTTGTTGCTTTAGTGTTAAATACATCATTATCCATATCTTCTAAATAATCCATACATTGATGATAAGCATCTATAGGATTTAAAGAATTTTCGCTCAAACCATTATCACAGCTTCTTTTATACTCTTCATACAAAGCCCTTTTTGCTTCATCGTTGTTAATAGCTTGTAGTTTTTGGTTATATTTTTGTATGTTTTCTTTTTGAGTTTTACTAAGACAATCAGAGATTAAAAAATCTTCTTCATGCTTTAGTTTTAAAAGCCTTGGTTTTATAGCTAAATCATGTAAATAAGAATAGGTATTAAAAAAGTCTATATCTTCTATGGTTTTTAAATCACTAGTTTTTGATCTTAATTCATCTAAACATAAATACGCAAAAAGTTTGTTTAAAAGATAATTTCTTACCCTTTTTGTGCCACCTACATCTTTATGGTAAATAAATAAAGCTTCTTTCTCTCCCAAACCTCCTGTTTGTAGCTTCCCCCCTGTAAACATAGAAGTAAAATTAAAAGAAATAAAAGTATTATTAATAAACATAGGATAAGAGATAAATCCTTCTTGTGTATTTGTAGGTTTTTTTGCTAAAACATAAGGAGGATTATATTTATGAGCAAAATTTAAAAATTGCAATCTTTCGTGTTCTTTTTTACTTTGTTCATATGCGGTAATCCATAATTGATTAATCAAATCTGTAATAACTGCTTGAGGTAAAGATATGAAAGATTCTTTGGCAATACTACGAATATTTTTTAAAGTAAAATTAAATTTATATTGAAAAATTTGTTTTTTGCTGATATTTGTTATATCTTTAAAACCATCACGATTTTTTAACTCTTTAAAGCTTGGATCATCTACTAGCATAATAGCTTCGTATTTGTTTTTATTTTTTTGCATATAGCAAAGTTCTAATAAAGCTATTTTATTTAGTCTTTTAAGTCTTTTGTTAAATTGTTCTTGATTTTGTATTTTAACCTTTTTCATTTGAATACTTGAATTCATCATCAAAAACAACAAATAACTTATACCTATACTTTCATAAAAAGCTTTTTGTGCTTTAAGGGTTAAAAAATTAAGAATGGTTTTACTAAGCAATTTAGCAAATTTAAATTCATCTGCTCTTAAAAAATCTGCAAAAGGAAAGAATTTATCTATAAAAACATCCATCATAGCCACTATAGTTTTTTGCGGATTATAAGGAATTTTATTTATATTATTTTTTTCTATATCTTTTATCAATTCATCAAGTTCATCATCGATTTTCTTGTTTGATATTTTCTCTTTTTCAATCAATGCGTTTATTTGTTTTAGATTATACTCCACTGCTTCATCTTGGGTTTGATGATTTTCACTTTGAGGCTCTATTAGGGAAGATAAAAACTGTCTATCTTCCTCATCACTAATTTCATGATCTTTTAATTGCTCTAAAGAATCCACAAATTCTTCTATACAAAAAATTTCATTTTTTGCGAGTTTAACCTTTTGTTGTTTTGAAAAACATAGGGGAATTTTTTCTTCATTTATATTTAAAAAGACATTGGTAGGAAGTATATCAATACTTTCTTCCTCTTCTATTTGTATACTTTCACAATTTGAAAACAATTTCCACCAAGCTTGGAAATCAGTTTGAATAAAAGAATAAAAATGTTTTATCGTATAATAAGTTAAAGCAAGTAAAATCACATCTGTGATAGTAAATACATTTTTCTTTACAAAACTCTCTCCTTTGTATACCACACCTGTGTAAGTACCTATTTTAGGCTGTGCAATATGGGTGATGCTATCTACATAAGTTCTTATGCATTCTATGCCTTCTTGAAAGTATTGCTTTTGTTTTTCTAAGAAAGTTTTTTTATTATTTGCTTGATAAAAAATAGATTGCAAATAATGATAATTATATATTTTATTGATATTGCTAGGATTTTTTATAAAATTCATATATTGAGATATATTTTCTAGATTGTCATCTGTAATATCTTTAAATAACTCTTCTTTTTCTTTTACTGTATCTTTAAAGCCTTGATAAGTTTGATAATTTAAACGAATAAAAGGACTTAAAGAAAGCACAAAGGCATCTTTTTCATTATCAATAATATCGATTTTATATTTACTATAATCTATCATTGCATCGTAGTCTTTTGGAGCTTTGATTAAAATATCATTTTGTGTTTCATCTTCTATGGTATCTGGATAAATGATGGTATTTTCAAAAATTTCTTCTGTGAGCTTTTGATGAAGTCCTGCATTATATTTTTGTGGAGCATTTGTAATGATAAGAAAATTTTTTGCATAATAAGATTCATTTTTTTCACTCTTTAAATCTTTTATGATTTGAGCTAGTGTAATAGAGTTAAAATACGGACTTTCTATATAGCTTAGTCTGTTTTGATCTAGGGACATTTGTTTTTTAAGTGCCTCTTTAATAGAATATCTACTATGCAATATTAATTCTTCTTTGGGGTTTTGGGTAATGAGCTTTAAGAATTTTTTATTGTGAAAATCTTTAAAAATTTCTTCGTTTGATTGAAGATAAATTGCAAGATCTTGCTTATGATATGCTGGTGATTGATTCCTTATTGTCCCAAAGCCTGAAAAATCAAAAAGAATTTTATTATCTATAATCAAAGTATAATGATCAATTTTGTTTTCAAAAAGAGTAAAAATATAACCAATATCACTTATGAGTAGTTGCACAATAGCATTATAAATAGCATAAGAGTATTTATCTTCACTCCACTTTGAAATTTCTTTATAAGCTTTTATCAACTCAAAAGCACTATCACTAATAACTAGCAATGGCTGTGTTTTTGTTAAAAAACTTTTCAATCTAAAGATATTGACAATACCAAGAAAAGCATTAATGATTTTCTTATATACAAGATTATAACCTTCTGCATGAATATCTTTAATATTTTGTATTAATTCATTAAAGACAAGCTCTATTTGTTCATTTAGTTTATACTCGTTTAATTTTTGATATTCATCGAATGATTTTAGTTTTTGAAGTATAGGGATTTTTAATTTCTCATTAATGCAAATGATTAAAGAATTAATATTTTTACTCTCTTTTTCTAGCTTTTGTGTCATAGCTTCTGAAATAGTTTGATTTTCAGATTTTTCCAAGGCTTTTACAAAATCATCTAAAATGCTTGTCATATCGCAAGATAAAGGAGTGATAGTAAGATTTGGGAGATTATTACTAAACTTATTAGAATCAGTAAATTTTTCATAAGAATAATCATAAATTTGAACTTTTTTTCCTTCATAAGCAGATATTTTAAGAGTATCATATAAGTATTTATCTAAACTATAATAACAATCCTTAGCGATATCATAATCTGTTAGTGCTAAATTCAGTATATTTTTTCTTGAAAAATTATTACAATATAAAACTATATTTTTAGCTTGTTTGCAATATTTATCTATCAAGTTTTTAAGATTGTTTTGATGATAAATATAATGGCAAGCAAATTCTTTGTTTTTCATTATCTGCCTTTAAATAAAATCATCTATTAATCTCTCCAATCCACCTTATAATATTACCTTTATCATCAATTTCTACTTCTAGATCTTTGTATTTGTTGTAAAATTTAGGAGCTAAGATTTCTTTGAAGTATTTTGTGCCTTTGGGGGTTGTTGCTACCCAGATATTGTATTGTGACCAATATTGTGGTGTATCCCAAGAAGTAGGAGAAAACATTGTGCTGCATCCATCTACAATAACATCATCATTCAAATTTCTTTCAAATCTTTCTTTATAAAAGAAATTATCTCTAAAATATATCCAAGCTTGATACTTATCTTCTTTATAATAAGATAAGTTTGAGGGATAATCTATTTTATTTCTATCTTCATCACAATAAGATCCAAAATCTATATATCCTGCTAGAAAAAGCTGCCCTAAAACATTAATATATTCACTTATATAGGTAGGTTTGGGTGTATTTAAAGAAGGAGTGTTGTTAAGACTACCAATATTATAAAATTGAATGATATTTGCATCTATTTCATGTCTTGCAAAAAATTCATCATCAATAAGTTTTAATAATAAATATTCAAATGCTAAGAGAATATCTGTTTTTGTTGTGTATCTTAAATATTCTAAAAGTAAATCCATTTCAGAAAAATATGATTTATTATTTAATACTTTACTTAAATTTTCATAACTTTTATATCCTATATCATCTTTTTCTTTATAAGAAAAAATAGGATTACCCATTGCATATATTACTTTTATTCTTTTCACTTTTATTCCTATGGTTTAATATGAATAGTTTTATTGAGCTTTGGATTTTTACCATAAATATTTATTGCTTCTCCCCCGCTTCCAGAACCCGTTCTGTATATAATATCAATTCCATCGTTCAATTTATATCTTATCAATTTTTCTTGCGTAATTTGTCCTGTTTTATGATTTTTTATAGGAATATATTTTTCTTCTAACTTTGTAGCATTTTTTATTAATTTTTGCCACAGCTCATCTAATTCTTTTTTATTTTTTAAAAGGCGAATATTCCCACTACTACCTTTTTGTAGTTTTTCAATAATTTTCACTACTTCTTGTCGTGTTAAACCACTATTAAGTCTACTTGTAATTTTAAACATTGAATGTAAACCTCTTAAAGCCGGAACAAATGTATAACTCACATCTTCTAAAGGTTTATCATTGAGTTCTAATTGACTAGGAAATATTATCTCAATAAACTCTCCACTACCATCTTGTGTTTGTATTCTTATCACATTATCAGGGATGAGTTCTTGAGTATTGTTATAATTTTCATTAATGTGGGTTTGTGTGGTATTTATACCATCTTTTATATTATCACTTGTGAGCATATCTTTATCATTTGCCTTAAAATAATCCTTAGTTAAAATATTAAACGAACATACACCTTCATCATCAAGCCACTCATCTAAACCTTTGGCAATTTCAAACTCAATCTTTTGCATTTTAGCAGGGGTTAAAAAAAATCTATAATGTAGAATATTTTCTTTTTCTCGATAATCTTGATGATATTCAAAAAGCTCTTTAAAATACCCTGCTCCTAAATCTTGACATTCAGATTCTTTATAAGCACTTTTATAAACTTTAGCAATGTTTTTTGGAATAATAAAGATTAATTTTAACAAATGCACACCAAGTGTAATTTTACACTCTTTAAAGTCATAGTTTTTACTAAAGTCTTGTTTAAGAGTATTTAGTATATTGACATCATTTAAATCAAATAAATCGTTTTTAGATAGTTCTAATCGATCTAAACCTTGTTCGTTTTGATATAAAGTATCATTTAGATATAAATTAGTGATTAAAAGATTATCTTTTTGATATTTATGCTCTTTATAATACATTCTCAACTTAGGCTCTTTTAGCTTTGTTTGGTTTTTGCTTTGTTTTGCTAAGCCTTCCTTAGGATTAAAACTATGATCAAATTTAAACTTAGTAGGTACAAAGCTTACTTTTAAAGGATATCCTTTATCTGTGACACAAGCTGAGATGAGTTCTTGTAAGATTACATATTCATCATTGACTTTCTTTTGAGATAAAGAGCCTTTAACATCTACCACCTTAGTACAAGGATAACTTACCTTTCCCATGGTATTAGGACAACCACTTATGCTAGAATTAAGCAAATCACTTTCTAGCATAATAGGCACACCATCATCTTTAAAAGTTTTTCCTTTGTTTGATTGAAGCGTTACCTTGCCCCCATGGATACATTCTAGGTTTTGATTTTCTAAAAGGGCATGGAGCTTAGCTATAGCTTGTTTTTTATTTATTTGTATGGTTTTTTGTTCTTTTAAAGTGTTTGAAATTAAATCTTTATACTCTAAGCTTTGCTTGCTTAAACATTCTAATTTGATGTTTAAAGAATTTTCTATAATAGAATAATTAAGCAAGTAAAGTTCATCATTTTTATAAAAGATGCTAAGTTTTCCTTTGCCACTATTTTCATCTTTAGGAGAAAAATAATAACTAGGTGTATCTTGTTTTATAGTATTATCTTGATCTAATTCTCCAAAGTAAAAGGGATTATTAGGAAGTTCAGCAGAGCCTGTAAGAAGAGTGGAGTTTAAAAAGATATAAGCTTGGTAGTTTTGGAGTTCTTCGACTGCAACACCTACTTTAGTAGCCACTCTTTTATAAATCTCATCACAGTCGATCAAATCCCTACAATTAGCAAAAATAAAAACTTCTTCTTTTGGTAAATTAACAAATATAGTCGAACTTGAGGAATTAAATTTTACTTTTGTTTTAATGGGTTGGTTTTTATTAAGATAATAGCTTGTGCAATTATTTTCATAAATCAAATTAATCATTTGCTTTTTTCTAGCTTGAAAAAAATCTAAATCATTTTTCAAGCTAAGACATTTAAAGCACTCAGAGTTATAATTTAAGATTTTCCCTATATTATCTTCTGTAAGTATTTTTTGATTATTTTTATCTTTAACAATAAAAGGCAACCACTTATAAACTGCTTCAGCATGATCTAAATCTTGCTTTAAATCCTTATTAGATAATTTTTCCAATATAGATTTATCCAGCATTTTTATATAAATTTGCATAGCTTCTAAAACCAAAAAAGAATCAGGAATAACAAATTTATTTATATTTTTATATTCACTTACATAAAACAATTCTTGTGTATCTTTATAGATAAGATTAAATTCTTTCTTGTTATATACGCTATTTTTACACAAGTTATCAAAAATTTTATCCAATACCACACTAATATAATTTTGATTTTCATCTTGGATATCTACATGATCTTCCAATAAAAGCTTATTTTTTTCACTTAAGTCGATTAAATTTTGCGCATAAGAATTTAAATAATCCATAGCACAAGCAATATCCTCTTTAAATTCATTGATATTTTCATTATTTTTTACTAAATGTTCATAAAAATAACTCGCCCAAACTATATTATACATAAAATGGCTAGTTAGTAAATAGTTTTTTTCAAGCTCTCCTATATGAATTAAATGCAACTTGTCTGTATTTTTATAATCAAACTTATCTTTAATGCTTAAGCCATATTTATAACCCAAATCAGCTATCACAGATCGTGAGGACTCTAATGCTTGTCTATATTCTCGTGAAAAATCTTCTTTATCAGGGATAGGTTTAGCTATAGTTTCTATATGATGTATTTCTATACTTGTTTTACCTCTACTTGCTTGTTTTATATTTAAGGCACATTCATCAAGTCTTTTTTGATCTATCTGCCCTTGCGAATTTTTACATTCTTTGATCAAACCATCGGTTCCATTTTCCACATTTAAAACTTTAGAGCAATTATCTAAAGTCTTTCTAGTCATACCAAAACCAAAAAGCTTTTTAATCCCTTTAATGAGTAATTTAAAAACAACCCTAATAACTCTAATAAAAATATTTACAAAACTTGCTATAACACCTTCTATACCAGCTCCATTATAAGTATAAAGTTTTTGAATATATTTTTTTTGTCCAAAGATACAAAAACATTGAGCTAAATGTCCTCCTAAAGAATGTCCTACAACATCTATTTTAAAATCATCACTCCCATGCTTTTCTCTAATGACTTTTAAAACTTTATCACTATAATTCATCAAAGACACCACTTGTGGAATTCCAAGCCTCAAAGCAATAAAACCATCTGTAAAAAATGCATCTTTTAATAGCTGTGTTCCACCTGTTTCAGTGCCACGAAAAGCCAAGATATAAGTATTATCATTTTTACTTGTGTCTTTAAAAACAGTATGAGAATAACCACTGATGTTGGTGTTTTTTACATGATCTATAACTTCATAACGAGATACAAAATTTTTAGTGCGTGGACTAAGATGATGTCTGAAATTATCAGGATATTCTTTTTGTTCTTTAAAATTTAAAGCTAATAGATTTTTTTGATCTTTTGCTTCTTTGTCTTCTTTGTTTCTATAAATAAAGCTTTGAGCTTTATTTCCAATAACTTGATCCTCATCTAAAGCTTCATTGTCTTTTCTAGGTTTTTTAAAGACAAGATCAGCAGAAAATCTAGCTTCTATAATGGTAGCATAAGCTGTAGGATCTCCTATTTTCTTATTACCTCTAGACAGCTTTGTTTCATTCTCTTTGCTTATCTCATACCCTAACTTTATCCCATCTGCATAAAGCCACAAAGGAGGAGTAAAAGCACTATCAAAAAAACCTTTTTCATCATTCTCATCGATTAAATCAAGCATAGCATAACTAGCATCTGCTATATCAGCATAGTCTTTGATTTGAGAGATAAGTTCTTTAGGATTCATCAGTAACTTTGTCCTGTATATTTTTCATCACTTTTTATAAATTTATTATTAGTAAAATAATGAAAAGATCCTCCTCCTGCACTTTTACGACTAATGCTAGAAAAGCTAAATCCTCTTCCTTCATCTCCAAACAATCCATAGCTTTTTACTTTATAATCTATCATAGTAGCAAAAACAACAGGATATTTTTTACCCTTACATACATAATAAGTTGTCATACCCAAATAAGGTCTTAATTTTTTATAGTTTTCTTCACCCATATATGCTTTAAATTGATCTTCATAGTATGCAAATTCGGGTTTATCTTTGAAACCAAAATTAGCTTTACCTTTATATCTATAATCACTACGATAATATTTACAACCATTAGAAAGGACTTGAGGGAATTTTTTTTCTACATCATACTTTTTAATATTAGCTCTTAACTCTTCATCAGAAGCAGATATATTATTAATCCATTGATTATATTCTTTTATCTTTCTTTCATTTTCCAATATCTCTTCTCTTATTTTTTTATCAAAGATATAAATTCCACCATAATTACTTGCAAGAGTTTCTAGTTCACTTGCTTTATTTTCTTTAAAAGCACATGCACTTAAAGATACTAAAGAAAACAAGCTTAGAATTATCATTGTGATTTTCATTTAATACTCCTTTTTAAAGTATATTATTTCAAATACCTTAGTATAAGTAAAATTTAGTTTTTATATTAACATATCATGAAAAACCTTTTTCATCATTCTCATCGATTAAATCAAGCATAGCATAACTAGCATCTTATATTAGCATAGTCTTTGATTTGAGAGATAAGTTCTTTAGGATTCATCAGTAACTTTGTCCTGTATATTTTTCATCACTTTTTATAAATTTATTATTAGTAAAATAATGAAAAGATCCTCCTCCTGCACTTTTACGACTAATGCTAGAAAAGCTAAATCCTCTTCCTTCATCTCCAAACAATCCATAGCTTTTTACTTTATAATCTATCATAGTAGCAAAAACAACAGGATATTTTTTACCCTTACATACATAATAAGTTGTCATACCCAAATAAGGTCTTAATTTTTTATAGTTTTCTTCACCCATATATGCTTTAAATTGATCTTCATAGTATGCAAATTCGGGTTTATCTTTGAAACCAAAATTAGCTTTACCTTTATATCTATAATCACTACGATAATATTTACAACCATTAGAAAGGACTTGAGGAAGCAATTTATCAATAGCTTCAGAATCTATCGTATAAATTAACTCTCCTGATTTTAATTGACCCGCTTTAGTTCTAAATTTATCAGTATCTTCCAACTCTCTTCTTTTTCTTTCATTTTCCAATATCTCTTCTCTTATTTTTTTTATCAAAGATATAAATTCCACCATAATTACTTGCAAGAGTTTCTAGTTCACTTGCTTTATTTTCTTTAAAAGCACATGCACTTAAAGATACTAAAGAAAATAAGCTTAGAATTATCATTGTGATTTTCATTTGATACTCCTTTTTAAAATTTACCTTTAAAAAATCATCTTTGCTTATTTAAATACATCTTTAAAAAAGCTATTTGTCTTTGTATTTATCCAAAGACAGTAAAGTCAAATTTTCGAATATATTTTGATCATTCTTGATGATATTTTGCAAGGCATTTTGCAAATAATTCATGAAAATATCCTCATCCATCTCTTTAAATACAGGTGAATACAATTCTTTAGTGATTAAACTTAATACAACAAGATTAATTAACTTGGTATCTTTAACAAGTGGGATTTTTGAAATAACTGTTTGAAAATCATCTATATTTAATTTTTGAAAACTATCGCCTAATATTGTTTTTTTGCGATTTTGTGATAACTCATTTTGTAATTTATCTAACATTTTTCCTATATTTTCATAAGTAAAGTCTAAATTTACAGAAGAACTAGATTCTGCAATAACTTTAGAATTTTTAATATTATTATCCTCTATAAAACTATAATCTATTTTTGTTTCAATAAGCTCTTTAATATCTTCTTTTGCTTTAAAATCCAAACCATCTATTTTTCCTCGAGGTTTTAACTCTATTTCATCCATCTGAGTATGTTTTTCTATTTCTTTTATTTCTTTAGTTTGTTTTAGAGACTCTTGTTTAATTTCTTTTGAATCAACAAAACGCAACTCAATGAAACCTAGCTTTAAAACATCTCCTTTGTTAACAATGATCTCATAGCCATCATCTAGTCTAGAAAAAGAATTATTATAAAAAATATCGCTGCCTTCCACAGGTGAAATAGTAAAAAAGCCTTCTTCAAAAGCAACTTTCATATGTCTTTCTTCGATGGAGTTATGTTTATCTTGCACCCAAAACAAGCACTCAGGACTTGATCCAACAAGCCCACCAGCTTCATCAAATACACACGCTACTGTTTTTGTTGTGTTTTCTTCGACATTTTCAATTATCAATCCTATAGTTTCTTTATCTATCATTTTGAGCCCTTGTTATATTTTCTACGATTTTAAAATCACTTAGTATTTTAATTATATTATTAATATCTGAATTATTATTGTTAAGCTTAAAATCAAAATACATTTTTTTATTACCATCAAATAAAACACTGTAAGATGAATTTAAATTTTTACTTTCTTGTAGTAGTCTATACCAAGCCCATTCACCCTTGTAAGATTTTGTATAGTTTGCATTAGCATCTAAATAAGAATACGCAGTAAAATCAAAGCTAGTCCCGTTATTAAATTCATCAGTAATGACATCTAATTTTGTATGTAATGTATGATCATATATAATAGACTTATCATTGTATTTAACCTTTACAAATGAAAAATCAGCGCTCAAATCAAGGCTTTGTAAAGTAAAGCGCACTCTCATTACATCATTTGCATTTAACATCAACTCTGATAAATTACCAGCCTTGGTAATAAAATCTAAAAAATCTTTAGAAAAAGTTAATCTTGAGCTAAATTTAGAATTAATAGAATAAACATTTTTTCTTTTCGTTAAAACACTTGTTAGGTATTTTTCGTAAAATTTATTTAAAATTCCGTTCTTACCAAAGAAATTTTTAAAAGAATCCATGCTCAAATCTTGCGAACTTAATAAATTAAAAGGGTAAAAAGGCGCTATTTCGTTAACAAATGGAGCATAGACCTCATTCAGCCAAACAGTATTAAATAAAGAAATTCCGTGGTTTTCTACTATATTCCATGCATATAAAGAAAGAGTTGAATAATATTTTTCCAATTCACTTGGTAAATTTTTGATGTTTTGCCCAAGAGAACTAAAAGGATCACTAGAATCCTTACTATCACTTAAAGCATATTTTATTTTCTCTTCAATAGTTTGAGAATTATTTGTACTAAAATCAGTTATTTTTTTGTGAATATTTAACAAATCTGCATTTATCAACTCCATAGTTTTTTGATGACTTCCAACATCCAAACCTACCGCAGTGGCACCTGTGTTTAAAATAGAATTTTGTTCTATAATTTTATGATACGCATCAAATGCACTTGTAATACCCATAAAACTTGTTTTTATCTCAGCAGCATTGATACCAAGATTATACGCCTGAGTTAACAAAGTGGCATCATTAAGATTGGTATTTACACTGACAATTTTTATAAAATTCATTAAAGGGTTTTCTTTTTTAGATAATATACTAAGCTCATTTAACATAGAACTTTTAGAAATAAATTTTTTAGGCGCAAGTGAATTTAAAATTTCTTGCCATTTGTTTTGATACTGACTTAAATAAATTTTTATAATCCCCATAGCCATATTACTTCTATTTTCAGTATTTGACATATCATTCAAAATCCACGAATCAATTTCCATGGCTTTGTCTATTTTTGCATTTAATGTCTGCAAGAAATCAACCATACCTCTTTTAGTGTAAATCTCATCGATATTATCGATCCTAATAGATTCTGAAAATACATTATTAGCTGCAAAGCCTAGTTCATTTTTAAAACTGTATGTTGTATTTTTCTTATCTAGATTAATAAAATTTAACAAAGTATATATTCTTTGAATTTTTGCCATATTGTATAATTTTTCAATAGATAAATTAATCGAAGTCTCATCTTCTTGAGAAGAACTTAGGTCAATTTTTTGAAGTTCATCGATGCCAGATAAAAAATTCTCTTTAGAAATTTTATATTTTTCCAAAAAATTCCAATTTTCATTAATCCATGTTTTCAACAAATTTTTATCAAGATATTTTTGTTCGAACAATGACTTATAAACATATAAAGTTTTAATTAAATTTTCATAATTATCATCTGTTTGTAATATTATTTCCATTTCTTTTAATAGAGTATTTTTTAACACATCTTCACTGATTCTATAATATAAATTTTGCGCTTTTTCAAAACCTTTATAAGCTATATTCAAACCAAGATATTCGGTTATACTTGACTTTTCAACCAATTGCGGATACACGCTTAATATATTTCTCAAATCAACTAGTAATTTTGCTTTTTCCTCTATGCCCATCATAGAATAATCTTGTATATTTTCCAATAAAAGCGAAAGGTTATTATAGACACTTTGGGATATCTTTTTCTCTTGCTCGCTTTTAAGAATAACATATGATGATATAGAATAAGTCACACAAACCAAAAGCAGTATTAACCCCACAAGCGACATCTTCTTATAAAAGCTTTTAATTTTACTTAGCGATGAATCCTTAAAAACGATATCTTCAAGCAAAGATTGAACAAAGTAACTTTGCTTATTAAAAGATGGTTTTGCCTGAGCTAATGGTTTTTTTATATTATACTTTTCACAGATTGTATCAAGTACAAAATTTCTTGGAACATTTTCTTGATAAGCACTCACATAATACATGCCTCTTAAAATTGAACTGTTTTTCAATATATTTTCATTTTGTAATTGCACAATAAATTCTTTACTTAGTGCAAATAAATTATCTAATTGCTTTAAAAACAAATAAATTTTATTTTTTTCTTCTATGGTGTATATAGAAGAATTTTTATCAACAAAATGCAAAAATAACGATTGGCTTATTTCTTCCAAAGATCGTTGAACATCCTCATCTTTAAAACCCTCTATAAAGCTTATACCAAAAGCTTTTCTAGGAATTTTCTCACTAAAAGTATCAAAAAATTCTTTCATGCCTTCTATTAAATCCAACTTCGAAAAAACCACGTAAATAGGCAATTGAACACCTAAGATCTTTTCACACTCATGCACTCTTTTTGTTAAATAGCGAATTAGATTGTTAGCATACTCTTTTGGATTTTCCAAAAACATTTTGGTATCAACTACCAAAACAACACCATTTAACTTACTATGAAAATAATTCTTATTTAAAAATCTTAAAAAATTTTGCCAAATACTTTTTTTGATTAAAAAATCTTTATTTTTTTCTATATCATCCTCAGGCAATTCATCACTACTGTTTGGATGAAAAAAATCTTCCTGGGAAAAATAATTCCCTTCGGTATCAAGCAAAGCACCTCTTTTAGAAACGTATAAACTAAAATTACTAGTAGACTTATGCATTTTTTTATATGATTCCAAACTATCACTTAAAGGATATTCTATGTCAGAGTAATTTATAAAAGTGCTTTTACCCGCCCCTTCTTTACCTATAATAATGACAAGTGGTAGATTTTTAGTATTGATATCTTTCTTCCATGTTTGCTGTGCATCTTTTAATGCAATAAAAAAATTCCTTTTCGCTTTATACAAAAATTCATTTGCTTCTTTTTTGATTTCTTTAAGCTTTATCCTTTTATCATCTTTAAGAGATTTTATAAAATTACTTAAAGGCTTCAAAAGAAAAAATAAAAAAATACAACACCAAAATACAAAAATTATCCCAAATCTTAGATAAGGATTACTAAAAACATAAATTTCATTAAATGCAAACAAAGATCCATAAGACCAAAAAAATAAACTCAAAACACCCAAGACAACAAGTATCAATGTAGTTATAAAAATTCTTGATTTTAAAATTTGTATAATTTTTTGAAACATGGTTTTTCCTAAATAAATAATTGTAACTTTAAATTTAAATAAATTTACTCTGCTTATTAATTTTATATTATTTTTACTTATTTTGTATTAAAATATAAAAAACTTTTGATACAAACACAAAGTTAATCTTATTTAAAAAGGAAAAACATGGCACAACCAGCATACATCAAGATCGAAGGATCAACTCAAGGACTTATTTCAAGTGGCGCTTCTACAGAAGCAAGTATAGGAAATCGTTATCAGGCTGGACACGAAGATGAGATTATGGCTCAAGAAATTTCTCATATCGTAACAGTTCCGGTTGATCAACAAAGCGGACAACCATCAGGACAAAGAGTTCACAAACCTTTTACTTTCACTTGTTCTTTAAACAAAGCCGTTCCATTGCTTTATAATGCACTAACAAAAGGCGAAAGACTTCCAAGTGTTGAAGTACATTGGTTTAGAACATCAACAAGTGGAGGACAAGAGCATTTCTTCACAACTAAACTAGAAGATGCCATTATTACAGATATTACTTTAATAATGCCAAACGCACAAGAAGCAAGTAACCATGACAAAACAGAGCTTTTTAAAGTATCTTTAAATTACAGAAAAGTTATTTGGGAGCATACAGCAGCTGGGACAAGCGGAAGTGATGATTGGAGAGAAGCAAACTCTTAATTTCTTCAAAAGCCCGTTGTTTAAACAATGGGCTTTTTTAGATAATTTATAAACTTTTATCACTTTCATTAAAAACACCCCAATAAACTCCTACACCAAAAACAAAGGTTTTTTAATGAATACAAACAACTCTTATCTTAACTTAAAAATTAACAAACTTGATTTTAAAATCACAAAAGCCATTATAAAAGAAAGCTTAGATCAGATCTTCTTATGTGAATGCGAAGGTTTTTATGAAAATATCCATGATGATATTTTTAGTGGTAATGATGAATTTGATCCTAGCATGCTTATTGATAAAGAAGCTTCACTTATAATCAACAATCCTTATGAAAACAAAAAATTAGATTTTTCAACCGATACTGACATGATATATAATGGCGTAATATCTTATGTTGAATACTTAGGCATTAATCAAAACAGTGCAAATAATATCGCAAAAGAAAACTTTAAACAATTAAATCATAAGCACTTTTTTAAGTTTAACCTACACTCTCCTTTAATTAGACTTGATTTTAATAAAGCAAATCGTATCTACACACATACAAATATAATAGAAGCGATCAAGCAAACTTTGGCTTATTATAACACCAAACTAAACAAAAACATTGATTTTTCTAATATTCATCATACATATGAAACTAAAGAATTGATTTCTCAATACAATGAAAGTGATTTAGAATTTATCACAAGATTAGCGCATAATCATGGTATTTATTTTTATGAGGATAAAGACAGTATCTATTTTTATGATTTTTATACTCATAAAGGTAAAATTAAAAATGTAACTTTTAACCCTAACATCAACAACCATCTTAATGAGGCTTGTATTTATGCACTCAATAAAGAAAAACAAATACAAACCAATGCTTTTACTCACTCTAGTAATAACTCCAAACAACCTTTAAGCTTATATTCCTTAAGCGCCAAAGAACAAAATGCTAATATACACTATAACGAGCATTCTTATGAAAGTGAATATTCTTTTACACAAGATATCAATCTAAAACAATCCCCTACTCTTAAAGAAAAAAGAAGCACTATGCTTAATAATATACTAAAAGCAAAAAGCAATATTTATCATCTTAGCTTAAATGAAAGTATTAAAATTAACATTCAAAAAGAAAACACTCAAGAGTATGCCATCATAGCCAAAGAACAAATTTTAATTGATGATGCTATTTTAGCCAATACTATCAATACTAATGATAATTTAAACATCAAAGACTTAAACCTAAGCAAATCTTACACAAATAACCTAACCCTACTTCCATCTTTTTTAACCTTTACACCTAGTTTTAAATTTAAACCAAAACCTCCAATTAATACCATAGGTATGGTGATAGGAGAAGATTCTAATATAGAAAACCAAAGAAACACCATATATACAGATGAATATGGAAGAGTAAAAGTAAGGATTAATCTTTATGCTAATCAAGAAGAATTAGACAATAAAGCAAATATCTATCATCATAGCCCATTCTTAAGAGTAGCTAGCCCTATAGCAAGCAATCATTCAGGTTTTTACCATACACCTAGAATTGGAGATGAAGTTATTATTTCATTTTTAGATGATGATATAGATAAACCTTTTATCAGTGGGAGTTTGTATAATGGGGTGAACTCTATGCCACAATACAACTACCCAAGATACAAAAGAGAGATCGCTGAACAAACACTAAATTATCTAAGTGCTATACCTATGTACAACAAAGGCTTAGATGAGCTTAAATTACAAGAAAATACAGATTATAACCTAAATTATAAAAATGAGCATTATTTAACTATATCTAATTCCACTATAGGAAAAAATAACGCCGATGCAAAAGCAAGAAATGAAATCACTTTAAAAAATGATATAGACAAGGAAGAATTTTACATTCTAGCACAAAAAGATTATAAAGAAGAAATAGGCAACAACTATGAGCAAACCATAAAAAATAACAAAACCTCAGAAGTGGGAGCTTTATATACTGAATTTATTACCTTAGGGCATATGCAAAATATCATAGGTTTTAAAAATGTCAATGTAGGTGCGCAGTATCTAGAAAACACCTTGCTTTCTAAAGACACCAATGTGGGTTTAAATAATACTTTGAATGTAGGAATTAGCAATGAAGTCAATATCGGACAAAATCATGAAGAAAAAATAGGAAATGATAAAAGAGTAATCATCGACAATAATCTAGAGCAAGATATCAAAAATGATTTTATCCAAAGAATAGGACATAATAAAAATGAAACCATAAAAGGTTCTTACGTGCTTCAAACCAATCAAAGTATAAAATTTCACTCCAAAAAAGATCTAAGCATAGAAACAAATGAGTATTTCAAAGCTGAAGCTGATGATTCCATAAGCTTTAAAGCTAAAAACGATTGCTCCTTTACAGCTGATAATGTAAATACTTTGGCAAATCAAGAAAGTACTTTAGTAGCACAAGAACAAATCATCTCTCAAGTAGGTGAAAATACCACCATTACGCAAACAAAAGATAAAATCATACTTCAAGTAGGAAAAATGCAAGTAATTATAGATGATAAAGGTTTAAGGGTAAAAGGAGGTGATTTAAGAGCGGATTAAAAGCAATTTTCTTGAATTAAAACTAAAATTACAAAAAAACTAAAGGAAAAACAATGAAAACATTAGAAGATATCAAAGCTATGAGTTTTGAAAAAAAAATGCAAATTCAAAAACAATTATTTGATTTTATTAGTAATAATGACTTAGAAAATGTTAAAAATCTTTTAAAAGATTATCCTATAAAAGAAAGCTTTTATGAGGCGCATTTTACATACCATCATAATAATGAAGATTATGAGTTATCTTTATTTGATCCGGCAGCAAGCTTATTAAGAGCTGCATATGCTTGCGAAGAAAATAATAATGATTTTTCTATTTTAGATTATTTATTTGATGAGTATGGTTTAAGTTTAAAAGATCCTAAATATAATTTTGCTTTTCCCGACATGAAATATATCAAAGAAGCTAATGAAAAATACATCTTAATGAAAGAAGTAGAAGGCGAGCCTAATATTTACAAAAAAGCTCTAATCTACGCATATATACTAGGTACTAAAAACCCAAATTCTCAAATCATACAATATCTAGTCAATCGTGGAGCTAAATTTGAAGTGCATGATGAAGGATTTTCCGGTAGGACTCCTATGCATTTTTGGGTTATGCAAAATAATTATGAATTATTAGAGCTAGCTATTAAAGGAGGAGCTAATGTAGATACACAAACCCGACTTATTCAAGAGAGTGAATACAATGAAACCCTTTTATTTGAAGCTGTAAAAGAACCTGAAACTTATAGGGTTACAAAGCTTTTAATCGAACTAGGAGCTAATGTAAATTTTGCTACCCCAAGAACTCCTTTAGATGATGCAAGAGGATCTAGAAATAAAAAGCTTTTAAAAGATGCAGGAGCAATGACTTCAAATGAAATTAGAAAAAAATATAATTTACCAGCATATGATGATTCTCATTGTGAAATTGATGGAAAAACTGACTTTGACTTATTAGGTAAATATCGTGATGAATGCTCTAAGCTTTTAAACGATGCCATAAAAAAGGCTAAAGAAAGTGAATAAAGGAATAGAAATTAACTTTACTGATGTCAATTTTCATATCAAAGAATTTCAAAAGGTTTATATACTAGAAAATTGCAAATTGTATTTTTACAGTCCTTTTCATTTGCAAACACAAAATGGAAAAGAAGTGAAAAAAAAGGGTGAGTCCGAAGTTTATCTTATAGACGAGGATGAAAAAACTATAGGCATTGATAAAACTTCAGAGCAAAACCAAATAAAAACAAGAGAAGAAGCAAGAGATAAAATAATAAAGGATAAAAAAGCATTATTTAGCAACGATGAATATGGAAATAATACAATCAATGCTTATTTTGATAAGAAGAATATTAACACGCTAAATGATGCCTATAAAGAAAGAAAAGATAAACCTTTATCAAGAAATACTGAAAATTTTAAAGACTATGATGTATTTTACGATGTTTATACAAGTAAAGATAATGATATCAAAAGCTTAAATGAAGAGTTAAAATATAACGATGGCTTTGAAGTAAAAGATGGTATAGCTAAAGTTGAAGCAGATTTTTTTGATAAATGTCTAAAAGAAAAAAAATATATTTTAATACCAAGATTAGTATCTTTAGATAAAAATGAAACATTACACTTTGATCCTGTGCCTTTAGAAGATAAGGGCTTTGTAGTGACTGATTTTAGAATGGGAAAAAAGGGAAAGAAAAATATAGATTTAAGCTTTCAAAGAAGCATAGCTAAAATAAAAAATCCTAATTTAACTTTGCAAAGTCCTAAAGAATTCCTACAAGCTTTGAATGAAAATAGAGATTTAACAGAAGATGATAAAAAAGAGCAAGCACAAGCTATTCAAGAAGCTTGCGAAAAAAAAGCAGATGAGATGACTAAAATCTTGCTTAAAGAGGATAAAAGTTTAAAAGATATTATTACAAATAAGCAAGAATTAAAGAAAAAAATTAGCAGATTGCAAGATAATCAAAACAAATCACCTAAAGAACTAAGCCTACTAGGTAGACTTGAATTTTTACAAAGAAATCAAGATAAAGCTAAAAAACATAAAAGCATTATAAAAGATCTTCAAAACCCTCAACAAGCTAGCAATGGCAAGCAAAATGGTGTTAAAAATGCAGATCCTTTAGATATGATGGCAACAAACAACACCACCCCAAACCAAGAAGAACAAAAAAATGAAAATATCAATTCTAAAGACATAGGAGATGCAGGAGAATATGCTGCTTCTATGCTTTTTACTAAAAGATCAACTAGGTATTTATCTAATAGAAGAAAACTAGATGCTAATTTTAACACTCATAGTTTTAATCACGCCATACCTGATTTTTTAGTAACGCTAAATGATTACCCTACTTTAATAGAGGTCAAAAATGTCAAAGATCAAGCTTTAACAGAACAAATAAGCTTTGAACTAAAACTTGCTAGAGAATATGAACTTGATTATTTATTTTTATGTAATCATTACACAAAATTAATAGATAATATAACTAATCTAGAGATATTTAATAAAGACAATAAAAACCATAAAGGATCAAGAAGTGGTTTTATCTACCATAGGCATTTCCACAGGAGTATAAAAACAGTTTTTAAAGAAATGTATCTACATCACATAAAAGGAGCAACACCTAATAAAATCATGATAAAAAGATTAAATTTAAATGACCCTGTTCATATAGAAGAGGAATTAAACAAAAACAAACAAATACAAAAAAACTAAAGGAAAAACAAATGAAAACATTAGAAGATATCAAAGCTATGAGTTTTGAAAAAAAAATGCAAATTCAAAAACAATTATTTGATTTTATTAGTAATAATGACTTAGAAAATGTTAAAAATCTTTTAAAAGATTATCCCATAAAAGAAAGCTTTTATGAGACGCATTTTAAAAAACAAAACAGCAAGGATGAATTATCTTTGTTTGATCCTTGCACAACTATAGTAAGAGCTGCATTTACTTGTGGAAATTATGATAATGATTTTTCTATTTTAGATTATTTATTTGATGAGTATGGTTTAAGTTTAAAAGATCCTAAATATAATCTTCGCTTTGTAGATATGAAATATATCAAAGAAGCTAATGAAAAATACATCTTAATGAAAGAAGTAGAAGGTGAGCCTAATATTTACAAAAATGCTCTAATCTACGCATATATACTCAATGCTAAAAACCCAAATTCTCAAATCATACAATATCTAGTCAATCGTGGAGCTAAATTTGAAGTGCATGAAGATGACTTTGGTAGGACTCCTATGCATTTTTGGGCTAGACGCAATAATTATGAATTATTAGAGCTAGCTATTAAAGGAGGAGCTAATGTAGATACACAAACCCGACTTATTCAAGAGAGTGAATACAATGAAACCCTTTTATTTGAAGCTGTAAAAGAACCTGAAACTTATAGGGTTACAAAGCTTTTAATCGAACTAGGAGCTAATGTAAATTTTGCTACCCCAACCACCCCTTTAGATATCGCAAGAGGATCTAGAAATAAAAAGCTTTTAAAAGATGCAGGAGCAATGACTTCAGCTCAACTTGATAAAAAATACAATATATATTGGGATAGTAAAGAGTGTGAAAAAGATAAAAGCTATATGGAGAAATATTGTAAACTTTTAAACGATGCCATAAAAAAGGCTAAAGAAAGTGAATAAAGGAATAGAAATTAACTTTAGCTAAAATAAATCATAAGGAGAGATTATGGAAAATAAAATTTTATTAGATGAAGATACACAAGAAGTGTTTGATTACTATCTTAAAAATGATAGTTATTTAAAAGGTGCTTTAGATGGTCTAAAAAAATACGAACAAAGAGCTTTTATAAGTTACATCTTAAGTTATGAATATAAAAATTTAGTAGAAAATAACAACTTAAAATTTGATAAAAAAGACAAGGTCATTTTACCGTCTAATCTAACCACTATTTTAAACTATGATAAAAAAAATTTTAATGGGATGATTCTTCGAAATTTTATAAATGATTTGGAATTTGAATTAGAACATATAGAAATGGAACTTTATGATGATCCTGCTGACTTTGAAGGAGGAGATTATTACAGTGAAGATAGCGAATGTGATGAGGATTATACAGTGGAGGATTGGGTAGAAGATCAAGTAGAAGATATAAAAGATTTTATTGATGCTTTGAGAGCTTTTAGATGAAACAAACATTAAGTGCCAATCAGGTTAGCTTTCATCTTTTATCTAAAAAAACTTTTAGTGATGAAAAATACCTTGACGCTTGGAGTTTAAAAGGCAATCGCCTTAATTTACAAGAATGGCTTAGCTTTAAAAAGGCTAATGAAAATAATTTCTATAATAAACATTTAGA
This sequence comes from Campylobacter sp. 2014D-0216, assembly GCF_014931215.1. NCBI lineage: Bacteria > Pseudomonadati > Campylobacterota > Epsilonproteobacteria > Campylobacterales > Campylobacteraceae > Campylobacter > Campylobacter sp. 2014D-0216. The sequence continues at coordinate 900,693 of NZ_CP063089.1, forward strand.
AAACACCTTAAAAGCTATGCAAGAACTTAAAGCTTATTTTAGTGTTGATCAATTTGAAGGTATAAATCTACACAGTGATGATGAATGGTTAAATTTTTTACCTTCAAATTATGCTCAAATCTATAATAGATTATGTAGAGATAAAAGCAAGTATATTTTACACCGATACTATCAAAAAGATGATTTAAGTGAAATAGGAACTCTTAAAAACCACTCTCCTAATTTTCCTTTTTGGGATGAAAAAGGAGAAAATTTTTCTCAAAGCCAAATCAATACTTTTATAGAAAAAGATAATCTAGCGCCCTATTTTAACAAATACGATGTTTATTTTAACTCATCACTATGCCTTACTTTTAATCTTAATGATGAAAATTTAAATTATCTAGTAAAAAATTATGAAGATAGGCTTAATTATAGTTTTATCCCAAAAACCCAAGAACAACTTCAAAAAGAGTTAAATTTAAGCAAAGATGAAAAAATCATCTTAGAACTTGAAAATATTTTTTTAAGTCTTTGTAAAGGCATAAGTGCTGATTATGCCTTTGTGGATTTTTCTTATTTTTTTACAGGGTATGATTATATATTAAATTCTAAAAATAATACTTTAAAATCTTACCCTATTAGTTATGATGAGTTAATTTACAAAAGAAGCTTTAAAGAGCACATTGAAGAATATGCAAATAATTATTTTTTAAATTATTATTCTAAAGAACTTTTAAATGAACTTGAAAATCAAGACTTAAATGATAATAGAATAAATCATTATCTTAAAAACTATAATAAAATTCCAAAAAGTGCAGAAGAAGAAAACATACAAGGTGTGCTTTCTAAGCAAAAAAATGTAAATATCAACTTTGTAAATTTTATAGACTATAAAGACTATGTTTACAACAACAAAGAAGATTTTTGGAATTTCTCACTAGAAGAAAACTCTATACTTTGGCAAAAATTTCTAAGCAAGGATACTCTAAAACCTTTTCCTTTAAATTTTGATTGTTCTTTGGAAGAAAAACTTCTTTATGCTAAAGATGAACAATTAGAAAGCATACTTCAAACCCACAAGGCTTTTTATGGCTAAAAAAAGAAAAATAACTCTTCCTAGAATAGAAGCTATGAATATAAGTCCTGATACTTCTTGTATGCATCCTATATTAGAAGATAATACTTTATTATGCATACATGGAGGTAAGGTTAATTTAAAAGCAAAGAACGCTAAAAGAATAAAATCAGATAATGTTCCCATTATGCTTCATAATGAAATACAAGGAGCTAGTATAAGTGGATGTGTAAATCCACCTATAGCAGGAGGGCCTTGCACTAAAGTAGCTTTAGTATTTGCTCATACTTATTCAAATCATAAAGCAAATCATAAACATTCTGTTTTACAAATGGGTTTAATAGGAGTAAGCAACAAAGGTTATCCTATACTAGCTATACCTAAGAAAAATAAGATTAAATTTGCTCTAACTAAAATACAAGCTAATTCTCTTGCTAAGATTAAATGGGACAAGATAAAATGGAAAGGGATAGGAGGTAAATTAAAAGCAGCACAAAGAAGGAGAGGAGAAAAAAGTAAAGAGAAAGCAAAAATGCTTTTATATTTAGAAAATAAAAAAGGTGAGATAAGTGATAAAGAAGTTCATCTTTATAAGTATAATGGAATATGGCCTAAAGATACTCTAAAACCTAGAAGCTCTGATTATATTTGTGAAAATGGTAAGATTACTCTAAATATCAAACAAAGAGCCATAGAAATAAAAAATACTTTAAACAGGGGATATAATAGTGTTTCTATAGAAACAAAAGATAAATTTATCAGATATGATTTAGATGGTAAACCACATTATGAGAAGACATTAAAGAAACTAATTAATACACCTCATAAAGTAGAATATACTAAACATATAAACCCTCAAGATCCAACAAAATATAGAATGTCAAAGGGTATAGTAGAACCAATATCTCATAAAGATTTAGATATTGTAGAAAATTATTTAAAAAGGCAAAAATAATGAAATTTGAAAATTTAAAACATGGAAGTTTATTTAAAAGAGAATTTTATCTTAAAGATGTAAAAATAGATTTAAGAAATGACTTTTTTGTTTATTCTATCACAATGAATGAAAAAACTTTAGAAATATTTTTTAAATCAGAGAAAAAAGATATACAAGATTTGCAAATTATTTTTTATGATTATAAGTTGCTGCATTCAAAATCATATTGTAAAAATTTTAATCAATTAGAAGCTAATTTTATCGATTTGATAAGAAATAATTGGGATGATATAACAGGCTATATTGAAAAAGAAGAAGAGATGTTGATAAGTATATATTTTGAGAATGATTTAGAATATATTACTTTAACTTGTAAGTATTTTAATATAGATTTTATAGACTAAACAAAGGATAAACAATAACAAGAGAACAAGCAGAACTAATTATAGAAGAAGAAAAGTTGATTTATGTAACTTGGCATGATTATGATAATACAGCAGGAGAATATCATTTTACAACTTGGTTTAATCCTAACAATAACAAATACAAGGCTGCTTATATATTAGAAAAAGAAGAGATGTTGAATTTATAGATATTCTTTTGATAGTGAAAAAGAAGCCATTGATAAAATGTTACAGATGAATTATGAACAAAAAATATAATGGAAAAGATATTAAAGAATATCTAACAAAAGAAGTAGCACTAAGAATCATCAAAGAAGAAAATCTAGAAGTGATTTGGTATGATGAAGCACTTAAACCAATACAAGAATATTCCCATTATGCTTCATAATGAAATATAAAGAGCTAGTATAAGTGGATGTGTAAATCCACCTATAGCAGGAGGACCTTGCACTAAAGTAGCTTTAGTATTTGCTCATACTTATTCAAATCATAAAGTAAATTATAAACATTCTGTTTTACAAATGGGTTTAATAGGAGTAAGCAACAAAGGTTATCCTATACTAGCTATACCTAAGAAAAATAAGATTAAATTTGCTCTAACTAAAATACAAGCTAATTCTCTTGCTAAGATTAAATGGGACAAGATAAAATGGAAAGGGATAGGAGGTAAAAACAATCAATCAGTAATTCAAACCCATCATATTGCTACTGATAAGAATAAAAGATTTACTAAAGAATTTCAAAAAATAACAAAAAAAATATGGTTTGAAATTAGATGGAGATTGGAACAAAGTTAAAATGCCACATCGCGGAAGACATCCTAATGAATATCATGAATACATTCTTGAAAAAATGAGTAAAATTGATAAAATAGCAAGAGGAGATAAGAATAAATTCTTAAAAGAATTTGAAAAACTCAAAGAAGAAATAAAAAACAACCCTGCTTTACTTCATAAAGATTACTATAAGGAGAGAAAATAATGAGATATTATAAAATGATGTATAACTACAATCATAACGATGTGGATAATTGGCACTCTTGTGATCTTGTAGATATAAAAAATAACGATGAATATGCACTTTTAGAATCCAAACCTATTACAAATTGGCAAACACCTAGTTTTGAAATAGACAAAGATGGAGGAAACATACTAACTGATCTTATACACAATGACTGTGGTTGGCGTATAGTCTCTCCTAAATTTATAAATTTAATGCAAGATTTAATCAAAGATTGTGTTCAATATTTAGATGTAGAAATTAAAAATCAAGGAATAAATTATCGCGATTGTAAAATTTTACATGTAATAAAATCACTTGAAGCTTTGGATTATGAACATTCTGTATATACTTATATGGGTGATAATAATGAATATCTAAGTATCACCAAAGCTGTTTTAAAAAAATCAAAACTTGATGGAAGTCATATATTTAGAATTAAAGATGATGAAGTGCCTGTTTTTGTATCAGGTGAATTTAGAAAAATAATAAGAGAAAATAATTTGTTAGGTTTTAGTTTTAGTGAAGTTATGGTATATGAAAATTAACCATAAGAAAATATTGCAATTATAAACTATATAATTTATTAGGTTTTATCAAACAAATACCACAGCAAAGAACAAAAAAACGACAAGAGAACAAGCAGAACTAATTATAGAAGAAGAAAAGTTGATTTATGTAACTTGGCATGATTATGATAATACAGCAGGAGAATATCATTTTACAACTTGGTTTAATCCTAACAATAACAAATACAAGGCTGCTTATATATTAGAAAAAGAAGAGATGTTGAATTTATAGATATTCTTTTGATAGTGAAAAAGAAGCCATTGATAAAATGTTACAGATGAATTATGAACAAAAAATATAATGGAAAAGATATTAAAGAATATCTAACAAAAGAAGTAGCACTAAGAATCATCAAAGAAGAAAATCTAGAAGTGATTTGGTATGATGAAGCACTTAAACCAATACAAGAATATTCCCATTATGCTTCATAATGAAATATAAAGAGCTAGTATAAGTGGATGTGTAAATCCACCTATAGCAGGAGGACCTTGCACTAAAGTAGCTTTAGTATTTGCTCATACTTATTCAAATCATAAAGTAAATTATAAACATTCTGTTTTACAAATGGGTTTAATAGGAGTAAGCAACAAAGGTTATCCTATACTAGCTATACCTAAGAAAAATAAGATTAAATTTGCTCTAACTAAAATACAAGCTAATTCTCTTGCTAAGATTAAATGGGACAAGATAAAATGGAAAGGGATAGGAGGTAAATTAAAAGCAGCACAAAGAAGAAAACAAGTAAATAAACAACAAGCATTTTTAAAAGAAGTTCAAGCACAACAAAAAGAAGCTAAAAAAGTTTTAGCAAATATGGAAAAAAGATACAAAAATTAAATGGCGTTGATAAATTAAGCAATAAACAAAAAAAGGAAATTATGGCGAAGCTAAAATGCATTTGCATTATTTAAATCGAGGCTATAAAAGAATTAGCTTAAACAAAGCTCAAGGACTTGATGATAAAATTCATCAAGGAATTGATGGAATTTATTATAACCCCAATAAAAATCCAAAATATATCATCGCAGAAGCTAAGTTTGGAACAAGCAAGTTAAACAAAAAAACCAAACAGATGAGTGATAGTTGGATAACAGAAAAGGATAAAAATAGACTTGGTATTGTAGGGGAAAAACAAGCAAAGGAAATAAAAAAACTTCTTAAGGAAAATAGCAATGATGAAATCAGAAAAGATTTATTTCATGTTGATGAAAGAGGCAAAGAAACGATTCATTATTTAGATAAAGATGCAAATAAAATTAAAAAACCTAAAGGATAGAAAATGGTAAGAGATACTAAGAAAGATGAAGCGTATTTTACTGAACGTATATTAGAATGGGAAGAAGAAGTTAAAGAAGATGAAAAAAGACTCTTAGAACTTCCACTAGGAGATGAAAGAAGGGAAAATTATTTTTTTTCTATAACAGATGGAAAAAAAATGTATTGCTTTAGATAAATACTCTCGTGGTGATGATATAAACATAGTTAAAAAAGATTTAGAAGCATACATACTAGAAAAAGAAAAAAATCGTTTAGAAACGGGATTGGATATTGGCTATTACAGGGGAAATGCTATTGAACTTTGCGTTAGAGTATTATTGGATATGGATACTACTTGTTTGCTAGAATTAATAGAAGAAGATGAGAGAAAAAGAAGGGACATACTCAATAGAGATTGGTTTTTGCATTTTATAGGTTCTAAGGGTAAGAATTTAAATTTAGAACGCAAATGTGTTTGCAAAGAACATGAACTAATTAAAGAATTTATAGCCACACAAGATATTGAGTTTTTACATAAATATATGAAAAAACACACAAGGTTAAGATATCCTTTAGATACCTGGGATCTTGAAGGTGCTACAATTGTAAAACTAATGAATTTGGATAAAGAAGAATTTAAACAGTATAAATACTTTCCTTATGAATTAATATAAAAATTTTTGGTTATAATGCTATTTTAACACAAGGATATTTTATGGAAGACTTAGACTTTTTACAAAAACGTTGGGAAGAAGCTTATGAAGCTATGCCTAAACTTTATGAAATACCAAATGGAGCAATAATAAATTTTACCCTTAGTGAAGATACAGACACTATTTTATTTAAAGAACCTTGGGAAAATTTCAAACTAGACAATGAAGATGAGGAAGTAGAATGGAGGCTAAGTTTTTTCAGCATTAGCGAAGATAGACCTTTAGGATATTTAGGGTATAAAGAAGCTTTAGAAAAATTACAAGAATTTTCTTTGATACAATCAGAAGAAAGGGTTTTGATTAGAGCCATGAGTTTGGAAGAGCTTAAAAAATTAGGATTACACGAGCTATGACACTTCCTCAACCCATATTTTTAAATAAACTTATGCAATTTTTATCTAGTGAAAATTTAAATCTAAATAATTTTAAAAAAGACATAGAAAACATAATCCCTAAAAAAGACTTACAATTTTTACTAGATTTAAACACAAAAATCATGGGTATTGCTAAAATAATTATTCAAGATAAAAAAGAAATTAATATACTACTACCACAATCTGATAAAGAACATAAATTACAATATACACCTATAAAATTAGAAATCAAAAAAGATTTTAAAATTAAACTTGATAGCTTAGAAAATTGCGATAACAAGCAATTATTGGATATCATTAAACAAGAATATCCAAACAACACAGTCAAAGAGTTAACCATTAACCTATCAAAGGAAAAAATAAAAATACTTTTCATTATCAGCGAGGTGCCAAAATTTTTAAAATCCACATATAAAGAATGCGATTTTAAAGATTATGGCTTAATGAGTTATATTGAATTTGATAAAATTTTTAATCTCAAAGTCGATGATTTTAGATATTTTACGCTTATTACACCCTTTGGGGCAAAAAAAATACAATTGTATTGGATAAATGAATATGAAAATCTTCAAGAAACACTCAATTATGTTTCATTCCCAACACCCCAATAAACTCCTACACCAAAAACAAAGGTTTTTTAATGAATACAAACAACTCTTATCTTAACTTAAAAATTAACAAACTTGATTTTAAAATCACAAAAGCCATTATAAAAGAAAGCTTAGATCAGATCTTCTTATGTGAATGCGAAGGTTTTTATGAAAATATCCATGATGATATTTTTAGTGGTAATGATGAATTTGATCCTAGCATGCTTATTGATAAAGAAGCTTCACTTATAATCAACAATCCTTATGAAAACAAAAAATTAGATTTTTCAACCGATACTGACATGATATATAATGGCGTAATATCTTATGTTGAATACTTAGGCATTAATCAAAACAGTGCAAATAATATCGCAAAAGAAAACTTTAAACAATTAAATCATAAGCACTTTTTTAAGTTTAACCTACACTCTCCTTTAATTAGACTTGATTTTAATAAAGCAAATCGTATCTACACACATACAAATATAATAGAAGCGATCAAGCAAACTTTGGCTTATTATAACACCAAACTAAACAAAAACATTGATTTTTCTAATATTCATCATACATATGAAACTAAAGAATTGATTTCTCAATACAATGAAAGTGATTTAGAATTTATCACAAGATTAGCGCATAATCATGGTATTTATTTTTATGAGGATAAAGACAGTATCTATTTTTATGATTTTTATACTCATAAAGGTAAAATTAAAAATGTAACTTTTAACCCTAACATCAACAACCATCTTAATGAGGCTTGTATTTATGCACTCAATAAAGAAAAACAAATACAAACCAATGCTTTTACTCACTCTAGTAATAACTCCAAACAACCTTTAAGCTTATATTCCTTAAGCGCCAAAGAACAAAATGCTAATATACACTATAACGAGCATTCTTATGAAAGTGAATATTCTTTTACACAAGATATCAATCTAAAACAATCCCCTACTCTTAAAGAAAAAAGAAGCACTATGCTTAATAATATACTAAAAGCAAAAAGCAATATTTATCATCTTAGCTTAAATGAAAGTATTAAAATTAACATTCAAAAAGAAAACACTCAAGAGTATGCCATCATAGCCAAAGAACAAATTTTAATTGATGATGCTATTTTAGCCAATACTATCAATACTAATGATAATTTAAACATCAAAGACTTAAACCTAAGCAAATCTTACACAAATAACCTAACCCTACTTCCATCTTTTTTAACCTTTACACCTAGTTTTAAATTTAAACCAAAACCTCCAATTAATACCATAGGTATGGTGATAGGAGAAGATTCTAATATAGAAAACCAAAGAAACACCATATATACAGATGAATATGGAAGAGTAAAAGTAAGGATTAATCTTTATGCTAATCAAGAAGAATTAGACAATAAAGCAAATATCTATCATCATAGCCCATTCTTAAGAGTAGCTAGCCCTATAGCAAGCAATCATTCAGGTTTTTACCATACACCTAGAATTGGAGATGAAGTTATTATTTCATTTTTAGATGATGATATAGATAAACCTTTTATCAGTGGGAGTTTGTATAATGGGGTGAACGATCCTCTTGTTGCATTACCACATCATGATCACAAAACCTCCATTAGCTCTAAAACTATAGGAGTGTATGAACAAGGATACAACGAACTAACTTTGTCTAATATAAAAAATAAAGAGCAAATCTACTTAAAAGCAGAAAGAGACTACGATGAATTAGTTCAACATAACTTTACTCAAAAAATTCTAAACGACAAAGATTCTACAGTAGATGGCATTTATAACGAAAGAATTAAAAAAGTTCATACACAAACCATAGATTTAGCTAAAAATGTCAATATCGGAGCTGAATATCTAATCAATGTAGGTCTATCTAAAGATACCATAGTAGGTCTATCTAATACTTTAAATATAGGGGTAGATAACAAGCTAAGGATAGGTAAAAATTCGAGTGAATACATAGGAGAAAACAAAGACACTGAAATAGGCGCAAATAAAAACACCACTATACACAAAGATGAAACTAAAAATGTCAAAGGTAATAAAAAAGAGATTATTGAAGGTCATTATAATATAAGTACAAGCAACAAAATGCAAGTCTTAAGTGAAAAAGAAATGGATTATAAAAGTAAAGATAATATACTTTTTACAAGCAACGAATCCATAGGATTTGAAAGTGATAAAAACACGAGCATGGTAGCTGATAATATAACCACCTATGCACAAACAACCCACTATCTAAAAGCTGATAGTGAGGCAACTATACAAGTAGGAGAAACATTTATCAATGCCAAACCTAATTGCGTTGTCATTAAAGCAGGTGGAGTAGAAGTAGTGATAGATTCCAAGGGTCTTGTCGTTAAAGGTGGAGAAATTAAAGCAGAATAACAAATATGGTAGATTTTATATCTTGATTATGCTTAGGATATATCTTTACCATGCAAAATTAACACGCGAAATAAAACTTTAAATAAAATAGAAAAAGACATAAAAACTATTTTTAAAACATCAAGGAATATAAATGAAAAAACCTTTTTATAAACTTAAAAGATTTTATATACCCTGTATTATATTGATCATAATACTTGCTGTGCTTGCAAAATTACTTTATTCTCCTTTATATACGATTTATTGGGAGTCAAATCATCGCTTTGAAAAAGTACAAGAATTTAGAAATTTTGAAAAAATGACTTTAAATCCAAGTCCTAAAGATATGATTAAAATTATAGATGATTATCAGCCCAAACTAGAAGACTTTAAAGATTTAAATGCAAAAATGCAAAAGGCTATTTTTGATTTTAAGGTTGCTAAATTCTTTGGATTTGAGGATAGGTACTTTGAAGTTTCTCTTAAAAGCTACATTGGTCTTTTCATTTTTCTACATGGCAAAGAACATACTTATTTTAATTATCTTAATTTCATAAGTAATTTAAACTCAAATGAAAAACAAAAATACCTAAACTTAAGAGCCTCTACTAAAGATTTAGAAAAACAAATTTTTGAAGAAAAACTTAAATTTATAAAGCACTATGAAGAATTTTATGATTATTTAGATAGTATAGGCTATTTGGATAAGGGAGCTTGGTACAAGGGAATGGCAAATATATATAAAATTATAATATATTACTTTACCTACGATGTGCCAAAAAATCTTAAAAAATTTTACTCCCTAGAGGATAAAAAATTAGCGCTTGAAAAAATGAAGAAAAGCCATGAGGTGTTTAATAATTTAGATTTAAATTCAACTTCTGAGATTCCTAGCATAGCTAATGATGATTGGAAAAATGCTTTTAAAGATTTTTCTAATGCAAGTTATAATTGGATAAACAAAATCCAAAAGGCCTTAGATGAATGCAAATGAAATTAATACTAGTGTTCATAATGAAAACAATACCGCTATTAACATTAAAGAAAGTATAAAAGAAGCCCTAAGAGAAGGACAAGAGGTTATAGAAAGTGGTAGAGAAGGAATAGGAAAAGTAAATATCTCATTACAAATCAGTGATGGTGCTACCAACCTTTCCCCCAACTCTCCCACTAAAGAAACCCTACAACCTTATATTCAAAAAGTTCAAGTTATTACAGAGAAAGTGGATAACAAACTAAAAATTACTGAATATACCTTAGAGTATATTAACAATGGTGATATAACTAAAGTTTTAGTAAAACTAGGAGAAGAAGTTATACAAGATTTTGTTTTAAAAAAAGGCTTAGATATTTCTAAAGAAATAGCACTTATCTTGTCTAGAGGAAAAATTATTTTTGGTATAATTATTTTTGCTGGAGGAAGTGTTATATCTTACTATTTTTCTGAAAACATTAAAGAATTAACAAAAAAACTGCTAATAAACACTCAAGATTTGCTTAATAAAATCGGAGATAAAATTAAACCTCCTGTTGTATGCCCTAATAATTCTATAACACCTAATGGTCAATGTATTGATCATCCAAATGATTTTTTTCAAAAACTAATCAATCCTTTCTCCCTCTTCACTCCACGCCCCTACCCTAGCTATTCAAAACAATACAAACTTGCCCTAGCAAAGAAAAAAGAACTTATAACTAAAACAAGTATAGCTTCTACAACTTACAATTTTATAGATGAAGAATATTTAAAAAACATACAAGATTTAAAAGAACAAGAAAAAATCATTGAACAAGAAGAACAAAAATATCAATTTGATTTAAAACTTTATAAAGAAGATAATAAAATAAAAAATGAAATTTTTAATTCTTTATTTAAATCTTTAAATGAAAAGCTAAGCTTTCAATTAAAACAAGAAAGAAATACTTTTTTAAATTCCAATCAAGGCTTAAGTATTATTGCTAATAAACAATACCTACTAAAGACTTTAAACTTGCAAGATATCAACAACATCAACATCGATTCAAAACCCTATTTATTAAAAGCTTTATATTTTTGTGAAGATTGTGTTTTATATGATAAAGATAAGCAAGCTTTATTTGATGAAAACACAATAAAAGAATTAGAATTTAACTCTAGCTTTTATACTATCTTTATCTCTCATAAAAACAAACTAAATGATACTTATTTAAATGCAAGAAAAGAACTTTATAAAAGTATTGATGAATTTAAAAGACTTGGTTTTAAAGATTTAGAACATGCTTATCAAACTTATATGAGTTCTTTTACTATCAATGAAGAATTAAATAGCAAAGATAAAACAATCAATAAAAACGAAAATAAAGAAATAAATAAAAACTTAAATAAAGATAAAAATTCAAATCAAGAAAACAATACAAAACAAAGCAATACCATTATAGATGATATAAAAGAAGATTTTAAGATTGTATCTAATAATGCTATAATAAATAATACTAACTTTAAAGGTAAAAAAATTGCTTAAAACATCAAAAAGAATTTCTATTATAGTTTTTATTGTATTAGTTTTTATCATAATTGCTAGCAATGCTTATAACTTTATCCAAGAAGCTTTACAATTTAAAGAAGCTAATGAAAATAAAGCAAGAGAAAATCTTAGTGCTTTAATCAAATGGAGTGAAAACGAAGGTAAGGAAGAATTAGAATATGCTAAGAATTTAAGCAAAGAAAACTATAATCAAGAAAAAGTTACACAAATAATTATTAAAAATCTTAAGATGATACAAGCTAGTATTGAAGATGTAAGAATTTTAACCTCTTACTATCCTACAGAAGAAGATGTTGAGCTTATGAGACAAGCTGGGCATGTTACAACAAATTCAAATACCTATATTATATCCTATCTTTTATACAATGAAAGAAATATCACAAATCAAAAAACTTATTTTTTATTTGACAAGGAAAGATTTAAAGTTTTTGAAGATTTTTTATTTTTTCTAAATACTCGTTTAGAAGAGGATTTTTTACAAAAAGATATTCATAAGTTTGATAGCTTTGATGTAGTTAGAATTGGAATGTATATTAACACCCTAATTGGCTATAATAGTGGATTTACTAGTATGTATTTGAGTGAATTTTTACAAGATTATATTTGTGATTTAAATACCCCTAAAACTATGACAATTTTAAATGGTATGAGTCAAATTAACATTACTACTGACAAAGTTTTATTGTTTTTAAATAAAGAATTAAAAATACACACTGATAGTCATTTAAAAATACAATTAGAAAAAGCGATCTATAATTTTAAGAAACTCAAACTCGGTCAAAAACAAACTAATAAACTTAAATCCATACAAACCAAACTAAAAGAATGCACAAATGAACGAGATAGAACTTAACACTCAAAATAAAACCTTAAACGAAACAGAAAAAGAATTGCAAATTCTTTTAAAAGATGCAGGTGTGGATGAAATAGGAGAAAAACTACTTAAAGAGGTAGAAGATGTAAATAAAACGGAAAATTTTATGCATCAAAATGAAGTTCAAGCCATCACAGGTGCTACTGGATTTGCAGATAATACAATGGATACAATATCTAGCTTTTTCAAAGACCTCGAACCCTACCTACTCCCTTTTAAAATCATCATAAAAAGAGCAGATAATACCCTTAGTGGAATTGATGCTTTGATAGAATATCAAAAAACAAAAGATGGTTTAAAAGTTTCTGTAAAAATTGGTTCTGAAATTATTGCTTCACAAATTTTTACAATAGGAATACCGATAATAAGAACAGCAGCCATTACAACTTATAGTGCGATAGCAATTGCAAGCGGCACCTTGTTAGGTGTTTTAGCAGCCATTAGTATTGTTGGCACTGGTATGATAATTCTTTGGTGGATTAATTCTAAAATAGAAGATTGGTTAAAAGATAATGGTATTTCTTTTATTGATTTTATAAGAGAATATGAAACTCATTTAAGTTCTGAAGAAAAATATTATCATAACTTAGCACATTGTCATCAAACACAAATTAAGAATATGCAAAGAATTCAATTATATTATAATGGTAAGATTTCAAAAGATTTAAAAAATTATTACTATCCTTTTTATGATGTTAAAAAAACTCCATCTTTACTTAATGAAAAAAGTTTACTCAAAAGCATATCAAAAGATTATAAAGCATTAAGATTAAAAGATACAATAGATAATATCCACATTAACTCAGAATTTTATCTATTAAAAGCTTTATATTTTTGTGAAAGTTTTACAAGTTTTAATCAAAACAATCAAGCCTTATTTAACGAAGAAAAATTTCCTTATCGTTCTAGCTTTTATACTATATTCTTATTGCACAAAGATAAAATCACAAATACTTACTTAAATGCAAGAAAAGAACTTTATAAAAGCGTTATAGAATTTAATTATTCTCAAAATAAAACCTTACTTGAGAATTTAGAGAAAAACGACACCAAAGAAGATTCTAAGCTATTACGCTTTTATAATCTTTCTTTTAGCCACTTCATCTTAGAAAATAAAGATAAAAATAAAAAGCTTATATTTTTTGACAATGCTTCATCTATGTCAAATCTTTTACATCTTTATGAGAACAATTGTGATATATTTGTTAAAGATGAGTCATTAATCGATATAGCTTTATTAGAACAAAACTATAATCTAGATTTTAATAAACTAAAAACAAGAGTATTTTTTTATGAAAAACTTCTTTTAGGCGCAAAGGAAGATGAAATTTTTTCTTTCAATGATGAAAAAATAAATTATTATCTTAAATATGATGAGAATAATTTATATGCTTTAAAAGATTTAAACATTACTTATGATTATTATCATTGTAAGATTAAAAACTATGTTTTAGCTAAAAATAGTTTAAATATAAAATTAGAACCTAAAAAGATAAGCAAGCACTATGCTTATGATGATTTAAACCATCAAGATCTAAATTTAACCCACAATAACACTAGCATTACAAACAACACTGCTACTTCAAATTACATCAGCCTCATTATACAAGATGAACATGGCAAGGCTATTGATAATGCTAGTATTAGTATAAAAGGGTATGATCATGAAAAACTAATCAAGCAAAGCGTATTGAGATTAAAAACTAATAAAGAAGGTAAGATAAGATTTGATAGAGAAAAAGACTTTAGTAATTGTTATAGTTTTAAAGTTAGACTAGAAGATAACAAAGCTTATTTAGCCAAACCCTTACAAGATAGCAAAAGAATATTTAATAATTATATCAATCATAAAATAGGACTTATACTTAGGTTTAAAAATAAAGATTATTTTAAATATGATGGTTTTTATTTATATCATTTTAAAGGAAAAGATTTAATAGCTTCTTATATGGCAAGAAGTGGAGTAGCTAAAGCTGATAATTTAAAACCATCAAATAAACAAATTGCTTTTAGTTTTTATCAAGATATAAAAGATAAAACTACCAAGAAAAAAGCATATTTTTATTATGATGATGAAAGTATTAAAGATAAATTTGGAAGCTTACCTGAAGGAAAGTATTATTTTAAAATCAATGAGATTCATTACAACAAACAACCTGATTTTTTAAAAGATTATCCTTTTAGCATAGGTAAGACTTGGGGAAAGTATTGTGTTAGATTATACACAGATAAAGAATGCTCTAAAAGTTTTAAAGAAATAGAAATTTCAAATCCAAATGATGAAAAAGGAAAAAGCAAGAATAAAGAAAGTATGAGTAAGGGGGATTTGTACAACAATGCTATAATAAACAATACTAACCTTAAAGGTAAAAAAAATGCTTAAAATATTAAAAAACTTTCATTGTAATTTTTACAAAAAATATATAAAAAACTATTTTTAAAACACCAAGGAATATAAATGAAAAAACCTTTTTATAAACTTAAAAGATTTTATATACTCTGTATTATATTGATCATAATACTTGCTGTGCTTGCAAAATTACTTTATTCTCCTTTATATACGATTTATTGGGGAATGTATCATTTTCCTAAAAAAGAACAAGAATTTAGAATTTTTGAAAAAATGACTTTAAATCCAAGTCCTAAAGATATGATTAAAATTGTAGATGATTATCAGCCTAAACTAGAAGACTTTAAAGATTTAAATGCAAAAATGCAAAAGGCTATTTTTGATTTTAAGGTTGCTAAATTTTTTGGATTTGAGGATAGGTACTTTGAAGTTTCTCTTAAAAGCTACATTGGTCTTTTCATTTTTCTACATGGCAAAGAACATACTTATTTTAATTATCTTAATTTCATAAGTAATTTAAACTCAAATGAAAAACAAAAATACCTAAACTTAAGAGCCTCTACTAAAGATTTAGAAAAACAAATTTTTGAAGAAAAACTTAAATTTATAAAGCACTATGAAGAATTTTATGATTATTTAGATAGTATAGGCTATTTGGATAAGGGTTCTTGGTATAAAGCTATGGCAATCTATCCAAAAATAACAATTCGAGGTCTTCTTTTATTTCATAACAATCAATTGTGTTCTTCTAAGGATACAAATTTTATATTTCAAAACATGAAAGAAAACTATAATATATTTAATAATTTAGATCCGAATAGCTCAAAACTTCTCGATAGGACACTCGGAAAAGAATGGAAAGATTACCGCAAAAATGTATCAATCTTTATAGAAGATACAATAAACAAAATCCAAAAGGCCTTAGATGAATGCAAATGAAATTAATACTAGTGTTCATAATGAAAACAATACCACTATTAACATTAAAGAAAGTATAAAAGAAGCTCTAAGAGAAGGACAAGAGGTTATAGAAAGTGGTAGAGAAGGAATAGGAAAAGCAAGTAATACTTTCGATTTTTTTAGTGGTGGCTTCAACCTTTCCCCCAACTCTCCCACTAAAGAAACCCTACAACCTTATATTCAAAAAGTTCAAGTTATTACAGAGAAAGTGGATAACAAACTAAAAATTACTGAATATACCTTAGAGTATATTAACAATGGTGATATAACTAAAGTTTTAGTAAAACTAGGAGAAGAAGTTATACAAGATTTTGTTTTAAAAAAAGGCTTAGATATTTCTAAAGAAATAGCACTTATCTTGTCTAGAGGAAAAATTATTTTTGGTATAATTATTTTTGCTGGAGGAAGTGTTATATCTTACTATTTTTCTGAAAACATTAAAGAATTAACAAAAAAACTGCTAATAAACACTCAAGATTTGCTTAATAAAATCGGAGATAAAATTAAACCTCCTGTTGTATGCCCTAATAATTCTATAACACCTAATGGTCAATGTATTGATCATCCAAATGATTTTTTTCAAAAACTAATCAATCCTTTCTCCCTCTTCACTCCACGCCCCTACCCTAGCTATTCAAAACAATACAAACTTGCCCTAGCAAAGAAAAAAGAACTTATAACTAAAACAAGTATAGCTTCTACAACTTACAATTTTATAGATGAAGAATATTTAAAAAACATACAAGATTTAAAAGAACAAGAAAAAATCATTGAACAAGAAGAACAAAAATATCAATTTGATTTAAAACTTTATAAAGAAGATAATAAAATAAAAAATGAAATTTTTAATTCTTTATTTAAATCTTTAAATGAAAAGCTAAGCTTTCAATTAAAACAAGAAAGAAATACTTTTTTAAATTCCAATCAAGGCTTAAGTATTATTGCTAATAAACAATACCTACTAAAGACTTTAAACTTGCAAGATATCAACAACATCAACATCGATTCAAAACCCTATTTATTAAAAGCTTTATATTTTTGTGAAGATTGTGTTTTATATGATAAAGATAAGCAAGCTTTATTTGATGAAAACACAATAAAAGAATTAGAATTTAACTCTAGCTTTTATACTATCTTTATCTCTCATAAAAACAAACTAAATGATACTTATTTAAATGCAAGAAAAGAACTTTATAAAAGTATTGATGAATTTAAAAGACTTGGTTTTAAAGATTTAGAACATGCTTATCAAACTTATATGAGTTCTTTTACTATCAATGAAGAATTAAATAGCAAAGATAAAACAATCAATAAAAACGAAAATAAAGAAATAAATAAAAACTTAAATAAAGATAAAAATTCAAATCAAGAAAACAATACAAAAGAAAATACAGACACTATAATAAAAAATACAAATTTTAACAATGAAACTTCTTTAAAAACAAAACAAAGCAATACCATTATAGATGATACAAAAGAAGATTTTAAGATTGTATCTTATCACCTTAAAAACCTAAGCCACTTCATCTTAGAAAATAAAGATAAAAATAAAAAGCTTATATTTTTTGACAATGCTTCATCTATGTCAAATCTTTTACATCTTTATGAGAACAATTGTGATATATTTGTTAAAGATGAGTCATTAATCGATATAGCTTTATTAGAACAAAACTATAATCTAGATTTTAATAAACTAAAAACAAGAGTATTTTTTTATGAAAAACTTCTTTTAGGCGCAAAGGAAGATGAAATTTTTTCTTTCAATGATGAAAAAATAAATTATTATCTTAAATATGATGAGAATAATTTATATGCTTTAAAAGATTTAAACATTACTTATGATTATTATCATTGTAAGATTAAAAACTATGTTTTAGCTAAAAATAGTTTAAATATAAAATTAGAACCTAAAAAGATAAGCAAGCACTATGCTTATGATGATTTAAACCATCAAGATCTAAATTTAACCCACAATAACACTAGCATTACAAACAACACTGCTACTTCAAATTACATCAGCCTCATTATACAAGATGAACATGGCAAGGCTATTGATAATGCTAGTATTAGTATAAAAGGGTATGATCATGAAAAACTAATCAAGCAAAGCGTATTGAGATTAAAAACTAATAAAGAAGGTAAGATAAGATTTGATAGAGAAAAAGACTTTAGTAATTGTTATAGTTTTAAAGTTAGACTAGAAGATAACAAAGCTTATTTAGCCAAACCCTTACAAGATAGCAAAAGAATATTTAATAATTATATCAATCATAAAATAGGACTTATACTTAGGTTTAAAAATAAAGATTATTTTAAATATGATGGTTTTTATTTATATCATTTTAAAGGAAAAGATTTAATAGCTTCTTATATGGCAAGAAGTGGAGTAGCTAAAGCTGATAATTTAAAACCATCAAATAAACAAATTGCTTTTAGTTTTTATCAAGATATAAAAGATAAAACTACCAAGAAAAAAGCATATTTTTATTATGATGATGAAAGTATTAAAGATAAATTTGGAAGCTTACCTGAAGGAAAGTATTATTTTAAAATCAATGAGATTCATTACAACAAACAACCTGATTTTTTAAAAGATTATCCTTTTAGCATAGGTAAGACTTGGGGAAAGTATTGTGTTAGATTATACACAGATAAAGAATGCTCTAAAAGTTTTAAAGAAATAGAAATTTCAAATCCAAATGATGAAAAAGGAAAAAGCAAGAATAAAGAAAGTATGAGTAAGGGGGATTTGTATCTTTATAACATTAATGAAAAGGGAGAATTTGGTAGCAATGGCAGTATAGGAATACTTAATGGGGTATTGTTTGAAAACTTACTAAAGCATTTAGGTTATGTTGTAAATGAAGAGGAGTTGCTTTGCGAATTAGAAGTTAAATACCCCCCAAAACCAAATAATAAAATTGTATTTGCAAGTGATAATATAAATCCAAATACTCCATTCGCACCAGGGACTTATATAAGCTTACAACTAGAAAAAGAAAGCGATGAAAAGCTAAAATGGGCTTTTGTGGAATGCGAAAGCAAAGAAAAATTAAATTTATTATTGCATGATTGCAACGGCTATGTTGATGAAAAAAACCTTAAAGTGTTATTTGAAAACGATGATTTAATTTATAATGAAAACTACGAAGATAATGTTTTATCTTTTTGCTTACCTATAAATAGAAGCAATGAACCTAAAGAAGATATGCAAGATTATAAATACTATATAGTTGTATTTGCTTATAGTAGTGAAAAAACTATACCTAATTTAGAAGATCATTATATCATTATAGATATGAGCTTTAGAGTAGGAGTTGGAGATGATGATAGTGTAAGAGAGGGGGTATTGAGAGAAAGTATTAAGAATGCAAACGAAAACAATTCAACAAAAGACATTATTTATACAAACTGCATTTTTAGCGTATCAAAAGCTATAGAGTTTTTAATAGCCTGCAATAGATTAAAAAAAAATAATAAAATAGATAACAATATTTTTTTTAAAACTTACCCTCAACTTGCCGGAAAAATCGCTTATATTTATTATAGGTTTGATTTGGCAAATGAAAAATTTATAAAAAGCGTAAAAGATGGAGATGAATACTTAAAAGAAAGAGAGAAATTTTATATAACTGCTTCAGAAATTTACAATCAAAATCCTATTTATAGACTTACCTTTGAAAAAAACATCCAAAATGAAGATGTTGATATAGAAATTATAAAAGATTTTTTAAAAAACTTTGCCAAAAGATTAAATATAAACGAAAAAGATCTACCTATAATTACAAATAATCCTAATAAAGGAAATTCTGGAGATTATGATTTTACAACTAATATTTTGAGTTTAAACACAAGAGCACATTATATTGATTTCATTGATACTATCATACATGAATTTAGACATTTTTATATTTGTCGCATAAACATCAACCCCAATAATAGCTTAGAAAGGTTGCTTTTTTTAAATACAATGGAATTATATATACAATGGAATCATTATAATATTTTTAATGCTTATAATAAAAAATGTTTGCCTTTTGATAGTGCTGAACATGGAACACATAAATGTTTTATAAATAAAACTTACTATGAAAGCAGAAAAAAAATTGTAATTGCAAAAGGCAAAAAAAAGGATCTAACAGCTTCTCCTTTGTATTTTATACAACCGTGTGAAAGGGATACTAAGATCATTGCTGGAAAATTTAGAGAAAAAATAGGGATAATACAATGAATAACAACATAGGGCCATTACCAAATAAAAAAAAATATAAACATTTTTTACAAACCAAAAAAAATTCACAAGCACTTTATCTAGGTATAAATACCAATATAAAATGTTTTAACAATATATGTCCTAGTGAAAAACAAGATTGGGTTATTGAATACTTGTTGGATAATAAACTTGATGAATTTTACAATCCCAAATTTGGTATTTATTTAGGTAAAATCATTTTTAACAAAAAAGGCAACAAACTTATCCCAGAATACATACCTACAAGTATTGAAAATTTAGAAGAAGAAATTATAAAAATCAAAAATCCTCTATGGATAGCTGAAAAAAATGGTGACTATGTCGAACCCAAAATCACCTCTACAACAGAAGGACAAAGCTACCGCATAACAAGCCCAAAAAACCTAGAATATCAATGTAAAATAGAAAAAGATACAACTGTACTAAATCAAGAACAAATCTTATCTTATGTAAGTGAAATTCATAGCGAAAATGTAAAAATAATTCAAGATTATATAGAACAAATTTATAAAGATAATGGTATAAAACCTTACGCATTTGATGATGAACTTTATGAAGAATTAGGTAACCTAGGAATAATTACCCAAAGACAAGTAGAAGGTTTTAAAAACGATCGCTTAATTAAGAAAAATTCCTTATTGCTTGTTATGTTGGATTATTTAGCTAGACAAGATAGAAAAAGCAAAGATTATTTGATTACTTTTGATGATGAGTATTTTTATGATTATTTTGTTTTTAGCTTAGGCGGGTTTATATTGAAACTTTCACAGGGTATGCTTCAAAATGAAATCAATTCTCTTTTTAATCCTGCGGCTTATATAGATGATACAAAAATACATTACAATAAATTAAATGATGAATTAAGCAAAAAATACGAAAAAGAAATATTTGACATGGGATTTGAAAAACGAGGTAATTATTTTGTGGATTATTTTGATTATAGTTTTAATTACAATGGGTTTTTTGAGATTAATAAATACAACGGATCATATTATGATGAGCTAAATTTGGCTTCTAGTTTGGATTCACCCAATATTATTTGCTATGATAAAAGCTCCATAAAAAAATGCATACTAAGCCCCTCTACCCTAGGCAAATACTATTTTCAAATAAGTAGATACCACGAAGAAGTTTTCTTTGAACTTTTAAGACCATATTATCCTAATATGAAAAACCTTCCCAAAGGATGGAATAAAGAAATGATCGAAAAAATATAATCTTATAACTTTTTTATATTTTCAATCAAACTACTAACATTAGAGTCTATTTTGGTATTGTGAGTTTGCAAATCAAAAATAGCAAAAATAAAAAAAATCAAAATACACCCTATAGGTATAACAACTAACGCAAATTTCATAAATCTGCGTTGAAAATATTGCCAAAAATTCTCCTTATTTGCGCCGCTATAAGCTTTTTCAAAAGCTGTTTTATCTGTTAAATTTATAAGCGGAGTTAACGCTGATGCTATATTATTACAAAGATAAATAATTTTTTCTTCGACATCCTTTTCATGAGAATACTTTCCCTTATATCCCAAAATCAAACACACGTATATAAATTCTAGAAAATCTTTGTTTTTAGATGGATTAGATAACCAAGAAAGCGCTATATCGTAAAAATTATCACCACCTAAAGTCTCATCAAACAATCTAACCGTTAAAGTATGATTTGCCCACGAGCTATTAATAAATAAATCATTTTTCATTAAGCTTTCATCTATAAATACACATAAACAATATCTTAATTTTATAATATCTTTTTCATTATATTCTTTAAAAGTACTTAACTTTGAACTCCAAACCAAAATTTCATTTACAAGCTTTTCTTTAAGATTTTCTATATAAACAGCATCTAAAGAATGAACCTTAGATAATCTATAAACAAGCAAAAGAATTTCCAAGCAATTATCAACAACCTTGTTAATCTCTAAACCTTTCAAATCACTTTCTAATAGTAAAGATTTTTCTTTAAATTGCACTTCTTTTTGCATAATACTCCTTAAAATACAGCCCACATTTTTATATCAGGATTTTTAATATTTGTTGTCAAGTATAAGCTAACAACACTCTCATTTTTAAAGTGTTGAAATATTTCATCTTTTTTGTCTATCTTATAATAAATATAGCCATTTAAATATGGTATAGAAGAAGGAATGTTAGAAATTTGCTCTATGTTAATTCCTCGTAATTGTGTTGCTACTATGTTTTTTATTCTACTTTGCGTGTAAATTTTACTTTGGGTTTTAAAATTATACAATAAATACTCATGGTTTACATCTGCATTAACAGCTAAAAATAATTCAGCCTCTTCGATAATCGTAGGGTTATCAAACAACAAATCATAAAACCCATTGCCATTGTCAATCACCTGGGCCATAGTATATTTTGGAGAAGTTATTTTTGCAAACAAAATTCTAAGCTGATTAGTAAGCGGTAAAAACGTATTTGTTAAATTATCATGATTATATGCTATAAAATCAGTAAAAGAATTTTCAGTACAAAAAGCATTTAGATCACCTTGAAAATCAATTAGTTTTTCATATAAAATTTCAGGATGTATTTTATCCTTATTGATTATATATGAGAAAATCAAATGCCACTTTTTCAAAAGATTAAGTGACAAATAAGTACTAAAATCTAATGTATTTTTAGTTTGATCTATACCTTTAAAAACTTCAGAAAGCACCTCTTTATGCTGTTTGATAGAATGAGAGATCTCCTCTAAAAACGACCTAATATATGAAGATTTGCTTAGATCTAAACAAGTGGGTATAAAATTTTCATCTAAGTCTATTTTTTTATTTAAATCAATACTTTTTATTTTTGCTATTGGAATTTCAAGCTCATCTGGAGTTTTACTACCTAAAAACCCTAACTTCAATCTTAAACTTGCCAAGGTAATATTCATTTTTTCTTGTGAAAAGGTAACATTATCATCTTCAAATTCATCTTCTAAATCAATATGTTTTAAAGCATCATTAGTGCTATCATCATATATCCTTGAAGCCACAACACTTCTTAAGCTAATATATTTTGAATTAGGTATGTTATTGTGTAAAGAAATATCTGCTATAGAAGACAAACCCATAGGAATTTTCACAACAATGATAGAATTTGCTAAAGAATCATAATTTATTTCTAAAGGCTCTGGGAGATCATCTTGCTCTGGAGCATTAAAAATGCTACCATCTTTAGCAATTCCTGAAATTCTCTTGAGTGCTATTTTTCCTTGCATTAGCATTTCATTGGAAAATTCTAAATCAATTATCCCATGCAAGTTATTAAAGATTGAAATTGTTTTAAGATTAATATTTCGTTCAAAATATCGCTCCTGCTGCTCAAAGTGAATTTTATCAATATTAAGCCCATTAAACCAGGCTACTTTTAGCTTATCCGCCATTGCAACTTCCTTAGATTAAATATTCCTAATACCATTTTTTGTTATTTCAAATTTTAGTGTTTTTTTGGTTCCAAACCCATCAGCATCGTCTGTTTTTGCCCAAATTTTTGTTATTTTTTTGGTTTTATTTGCAAACAAAACCAAAATACCAATATATGGCACCTCTTCATCTACAACTTTAAATGCTATCACATTATCTCTAGGCGCAATCTGCAATCTAATTGAATCAATTTTATCTTTTCCAAGTACAGCATCTTCTCTAGTGATTAACTCCAAATCACTAGCCTTGGTAAATTTATTTACATTTTTTAACTGATATACAATAACAGTCAAAGGAACATCATCATTTCTGTTGTTTAAATTAGAATTTTTTACATTATCAATTTTTACACTAACGACACTAGAACAAGCACTTAAAAACATTCCAATAAACAATATAATTAATTTTTGTCTCATTTTTATCCTTTTTTAAAAGTATCAATAATACTTAATTAAATAACTATTATAATTTTTCTTTTTTTATTATAATTAAAAAAACTTTCAATAGTGCTTAGGAGATAAAATGATTTTTTGCGATCATTATGAAGAAAATTTAGACAACTTAGAAATCTTCCATTTACTTGAAGAGGAAATGTCAAAATATAAAACACTAAATCATGAAAAAATACAATGGGATAAAGTATATGAATATTCATTAGATATCCTACAAAACAACTCAATGGATATGAAAATTTTTGCCTATTTTTCTTTATCATGTTTTGCATTAAACAATGAAGAATGTTTTAAAATATTTTTAGAAATAATAATTTTTACAGAAAAACTATTCCGAGAAAAACCTGAAAATATTAGCAAATTATCCGCGACATTATTAAATCAAAAAAGAAAATATAAACAAATTATCGAAAATTTCATTGGTGATTTCAACAAAACTTCGCCAAAATGTTCACATGTCACAGCTAAAAGCTTAAATGAATATTTTAAAAAGTTACACGAAACTTTAAATTGTAGTTTCGCTAATCTTAACTTCAAAGAAGAAACAACTCAAGCCAAGCAACCACCTCTTAAATCTCCAGTAACACAAGTAAATATCGATATAAAAAATACAAAGATATCCAACCTTAACGATAGAGAATATAGAAGCTTACTAAACAATCTAGCAGTCGAATTACTAGAAAACGACATTGAAAATACTAATGCTTATTCATTATTTGCAGAGGCAACCTGGGGAAGATTAAAAACTCTTCCACCACACTCAGATTTTATTACAAAAGTAAGATATCCTGATAAAAATTTAATAAAAATGTTACTTGATAAAACTACAAATGAATTAGAACAAATAAAATGCTTTATCAACAATCTTTCACTTAATCCTTTTTGGATAGAAGGATTTAAAATATTTTGTGATTTTTTACAACATCACGAAAAAGAACAACCATTGAAAATTTTAGTTCTATTAACTAGTAATTTTATTCTCAAATTTAATGATATAACTAAATTAAGATTTGATAACGGTGAATTGATGTGCAAAGAAGATACCTTTAACTATTTTGTAAAACAAAATCAAGATGTCAACAAAAAAAACATCACTACACCCAACAAAAATAAAAAACAAAAAATAGAACAAATGCTCATTGACATCAACAATGAAAATTACAATAATTCTTTATTTTGCAATATAAATTCCCTAATGGCTATGGCGGAAGTTTTTGAAGCCAACAATATGAAAAACAATGCAAAAATTATACACTCGCAACTAATCGAATTAATGGAAAAAACTTTATTAAAAGACTATCTAAGTGATGAATATAATCACGCAAAAAACAAAATCAACAAAAAAACATAAACTTAGTTGTTCTTTATTTAATTTTATGTATAATTTAAAAAAAATAAATTTTTAATTCAGAAAAAAGGAAATAAAATGTCTGATGGATCAAGTGCACCAAAAGAACGCATAAATATAACCTACAAAGCTAAAACAAATGGACAAAACGCGGAAATAGAACTACCATTGAAACTCATGGTAATGGCCAATCTTACAGGAAAAAATGAACAGAATTTAGAAGATAGAGAAATTGTCTCTATCAATAAAATAAATTTTAATCAAGTTATGCAAAAACTAAATATCAAAACTCAATTTAATGTCAAAAATACTCTAGGAGGAGGAGCTGAAGAGTTAGATGTTAACCTTAAAATATCTAGCATGAAAGATTTTTCACCCGACAGCATAGCACAACAAGTTCCGGAATTAAACAAGCTAATGCGTCTTAGAGAAGCCTTAATGGCATTAAAGGGACCTATGGGAAATATCCCGAATTTCAGAAAAGCTGTCTTGGAAGCTCTAAAAAATGAAAAAACCAAAGAACAGTTACTTTTGGAAATCAAAAAAGAAAATAACGAAGAATAAAAGGAACATAATATGTCAAAAGATAAAGTAATTGATACTCCGATTATTGAAAGTATTATGGAAAAAAGTAAATATGCTAGAAATGATGAAAGTTATAGTATAGCAAAAAGAGGGGTGGCTGAATTTATTTCCGCGATAGTTGAAAGTGATAATGTAGAAGATAAAATCAATAAATTTGCACTTGATGAAATGATCGCTCATATTGATGATTTATTATCAAAGCAAATGGATGAAATTTTACATAATGAAGATTTTCAAAAACTAGAATCAACTTGGAGAGGACTTTTCTTTTTAGTTGAAAGAACTGATTTTAATGAAAATATAAAAATCAATCTTTTCGATATTACAAAAGAAGAAGTTTTAGAGGATTTTGAAAATAACCCAGATATTACTCAAAGCGTAGTTTATAAAAATATTTATTCTTCAGAATATGGTCAATTTGGAGGAGAGCCTGTAGGTGCAATAATTGGCGACTATCAACTAAGCACTGCGAGTCCGGATATGACATTTTTAAATAAAATGTCAAGTATAGCAGCCATGAGTCACTCGCCATTTTTAACTTCTTTAGGACCTAAATTCTTTGGTTTAGAAAATTACTCAGAACTAGCTAATATTCAAGATCTGCAAAGTCTTCTTGAAGGTCCACAATACACAAGATGGAGAACTTTTAGAGAAAACGAAGACTCAAAATATACTGGATTGATGGTTACAAGATTTTTAACAAGATCTCCTTACGATAGCGAAGAAAATCCTATCAAAAGCTTTAATTATAAAGAAAACGTACATGCTTCTCATAACCACCTTTTATGGGGAAATTCAGCATATGCCTTTGCAACAAGACTTACAGAAAGTTTTGCGAAGTATAGATGGTGTGGTAGTATCATTGGGCCAAAAAGTGGCGGCAGCGTTAAAGATCTCCCTACGTATTTTTATGAAAATTTTGGAAACTTAAAAGCAAAAATTCCTACTGAGGTACTCATTACAGATAGGAGAGAGTATGAGCTTGCAGAGAACGGATTTATAACCTTAACCTTAAGAAGAGATACCAATAATGCTGCATTTTTCTCAGCGAATTCCGCTCTAAAACCTAAAATTTTTCCAAATACACCTGAAGGAAAAGAAGCTGAAACAAACTATCGCTTAGGTACTCAATTGCCTTATGTCTTTTTGATTTCAAGATTAGCGCATTATTTAAAAGTATTGCAAAGAGAAGAAATAGGAAGTTGGAAAGAAAGAAGCGATATAGAAAATGGCTTAAATGAATGGGTTAGACAATACATTTCAGACCAAGAAAACCCGCCTGCAGAAGTTAGAAGTAGAAGACCTTTTAGAGGAGCACAGGTAAAAGTAGATAGTATACCAGGTGAACCTGGTTGGTATAAAATTGGACTAAGCGTTCGCCCGCATTTTAAATATATGGGTGGAAATTTTGAATTATCTTTAGTAGGTAAGCTAGATAAAGAATAACAATGTCTTTATTAGATAAAATTATTCATTCATTAGATGATCAATATAAAAATGTACCTTTTTATCAAAATGAATTTCAAGAAATAAAAAATAATATCCAAGTTTTGCTTAATGCAAAACTTGATGATTGTTTAAGTGTTAAAGACTTTGGACTATCCAATATAGAAAATTTAAATTTAAGCTCTACAGAACTTTGCCTAAGCATGGCAAAAGAAATACATAAACTGATAAATAAATATGAAAAAAGGATTGTGGTTAATTCTATCACATACAACGACTCTTTAAAACCGTGGCAACTTTCATTTTTACTAAGATGCGTTTTTTGCGATGATAGTTTTAAGGAATTTGCAATTGAAATTATATTTAAAAACAATCGCTACTGTGAGGTTGTCTAATGACACAAGATGATGTGTTTTATTATCAAAAAGAGATCGCTTACCTCAACCATACTCGAAAAATTTTTATTGATAAATTTCCTAAGTTAGCTCCATTCTTATCCTACGATAGTAAAGATCCAGACATCGAAAGGATTATTGAAAATTTAGCTATATTAACTTCTAAAATTCATCAAGAATTAGATCAAAATATACCTTACATCGCAGAATCACTAATCAATATTCTTTCTCCAAACTATACTAACATCTTGCCATCTATGTGTATGCAAGAATTTAAATTTAATGAAAATAGCAAACTCAATAAATTAATTATTCCTAAAAACAGTATAGTAAAATCCACACCTATAGAAAAATGCGAGTGTGAATTTAAAACAGTATATGATGTATATTTATACCCATTAAACATAGAAAATGTATTTTTTGGAAGTGAAAAGCAATACCACACGATGAATATACAACTTAGAGTTAACAAAGAAGATTTAAATATCGCTGATTTGGATTTGGATAAACTGTGTATATATCTTGGAGATGATGTTTACACATCTTCCACACTGCTTTTTTATATACACCAACACCTAGAAGAATTAAAAATCATATCTCATGATACAAATGAAGAATTTAAAATAAGCACATACAATATCAAAACCGTGGGTTTAACACCAAATGAAAGTTGCCTATTCTATAATGACCTAGGATTTGAATCTTTTTCTTTGTTAAGAGAATACTTTTTTTTACCTGAAAAATTTAATTTTATTTCGATACAAGGCTTAGATGTTTTGCATGAATGCAAAGGTAAGCTAATTAGTATTTTTTTTAAATTTAACAAAACACTTCCTAAAAATTGTATTGTAAAAAATGAATTATTCTCACTATCAACAACACCAATTATTAATATTTTTGAAAAAACAGCAGAACCTATTATCAATAATCATTCAAAAAATGGATACAGAATTTTTATTGATAGAACAAACTTAAATGCATATGATATAGTTCAAATAAAACAAGTCAAAGCGCATAATAGCGACAGCGGAAGTAGAATTTTAAAAAATTATAAAAATTTTGAGCGTTTTGAATTTATGCAAAATAAAACTCAAGATTTTTACTACATTACAAACAAATCAAATTCCAAGCAAGATAGCTTCAAAGAAATATCATTTTTTTCATCAAATAACACAAATGAAACAATCACAATAGATGTATTATGCTGCAATAAAAATTTGCCAACTCAATTAAAAATAGGTGATATTAATCTTATACCTTTTTACAAGGATGCTATTACAAAAAACATTACCATTCCAACACCAATTAAACAAATCAAGACCAATGGTGATCTTTTATGGAAATTAGTTTCTATTTTATCATTTAGCTATCAAACTCTTTTAACAAAAACATCTTTTTTTCAAGTTTTAGAAAGCTACAGCTTTCCTGATGATAAAACCTCTGAAGTAGTATGCCAACTACTCACTTCTTCAATAATTGACATTCAATCAAAACCAAGCTATTTGATTGATGAGTATATTACAAAAAAAGGAACTATGAGTATCATAAGTATAGATGATTCTAAATTTTATTCTCTAGGTGAAGTTTATAAACTAGGATTGATAATTTCAGAATTTTTATCATCTTTTGTAAGCATTAATTCTTTTTGTGAATTAAAAATTAAATGCATAAATTCAAAAATTACCATACATTATCCTTTTAAA
This sequence comes from Campylobacter sp. 2014D-0216, assembly GCF_014931215.1. NCBI lineage: Bacteria > Pseudomonadati > Campylobacterota > Epsilonproteobacteria > Campylobacterales > Campylobacteraceae > Campylobacter > Campylobacter sp. 2014D-0216. Next base: position 930,286 of record NZ_CP063089.1, read on the forward strand.
AAAGGAATTAAGCCTACATTATGAACAACGCAAACTCTTATACTTTTTATAAGCTTCTTAAAAAATTATTAAAAGAGCATTCCAAAGAAGATATTTTTTTAAGAGTAAATAATGCCCTAACACATCCTAATAAAGAAATCGAATATGTAAAATTCAGTAAAAATACTAACGATTTTCCTATTGAGATTATGGTTAATTTTATGGGTTTACAAGGTAACACTTCACAACTCCCCTCTTATATACTAGACAAACTCTCTAGAAATGAAGATGGTGGAGATGGGTGGAGTTTGTTTTTTGATTTCTTCAATCATTATCTTCTTTGGATTTTTTTTGAAATTATTACCCTTAACAATTATCCAAAAAATTTTGATATTAATTTCAGTGATAGGATTTCCAAAATATTGTTTTCCATACTAGGCATCAACGATACAAAAATCGCAAAAAGATACCTACCTTTTGCCCCATTATTGCTAAGCTCAAGAAGACCAAAAAGCTATATAGAAAAAATTTTACAAATCACTTTTAACCTACAAAATCAACTCAGCATTATAGAGAACATACCTCATCAAATTCATATAAGACATACACAATTAAATAAGTTAGGACAAAAAAATCATATTTTAGGAAAAAATTTAATTTTAGGAAAAAAATTTTTATCCTATCAAAATAAAATAGCTATTTACATACAAGATATACATTATGATGAAGCTTTGAAGTATTTCCCAAATGCAGAAAAACACAAAGAGCTTAAAGAAAGCATTTTGTTCTTAACTAATAATGAATTTTGCGTTGATTTATATCTTAAAATTATTTTCAACGAAAGAATGCTATTTAATTTAGGAAATCACTCTCATTCCAAACTAGGCTGGGGTAAAATTTTAGGAAAAAAAATAAAAAATTACGAGATAATACATATAAAACTTCATGAGTAATCACTGCTTTTGTGTATTTTATGATTAGCACTCTTTATACTAATAACTCTCATATCACACAAAACAATCATAATTTAAATTTTATCATACCTGTCTATAATACCATACACCCCAGCCATTTTTTATTTCAACCTCACATTCATGATCACATTAGATAAAAATATACTATCTTGTTTAAAGTCTTTTGAGTTATATGCATTTTTTGATTGTATAGTTTGTATTAAAGTTGAAAGATTGTATAAACTTAAACCCTCTAATATATTTATAAGTTCTATCTTGCTTAAAGTATTAAAATCATTTAATAGTCTAAGATAATTACTTATAATAGAAGAAGAATTGATATTATGAAATACAATTTTATTTTTTATATCTTCTTTAATAAAAAATTGATTATTTTTTATATAAAAATAAGTTTTAAGATATATTTTTTATTAAATACAACTTATAAATTTAATTTTTTACGATATTCACCAACCACCATACATCGTTTTATTGTTCTTTACAAAGTATATTTTTAACCACCTCAAAAAAACAACTGTTTTAATTATTATTATTATTATTTTATTGTCAATACCAACTTAAATATCTTTATCTTTAATACCACTGATCTTCTAAAAACTCTATCCTAAAAAAACCTACTATGGTTATTTTTAAACATCATAGCTTTTACTCATTCCACACACATAATCAAAACTTCACCTATACACCATTATCTCTCTGCATTCGTGTTTTATTTTATCAGTATAAACAGAGTATAAAAGCAAATATTTAAGATAGCATAATGTAGAATTATAAATACCAAGCTAAAGATAAAAGAAAAGCGCTCCGTCAAGCCTTACTAGAATACTGCAAACTTGATACTTTAGCCATGGTAAAAATTTTAAAACATTTAGAAGAGCTTATTAGCTAATCCATAGCTTAAAGCTATGGATTAAAATTAGATTTTAAAACCTCATATATATATTCAATATTATAATAAAAACCAAAATACACTAGCTGTTTATTTTAACCTTTACATTTTTGAGCTATCACGTCCATAGCTTCTTGTGAAAGGACAAAATTTGTATGATAAAGCAAGCAACTACCCATATCAAGTACTTTTAACACAAGCTTTTTGTTGTTGGCATCTTTTGGGTTGTGTCTTGTATTAGCTAGATCATAAATTTCATACACCATATCTTTACTAAGTTTGTTAATATCAAGCTCTATAATATTTTCTTCAAATTTCATAGGCTCTTGCGTGAATTCTTCTTTGTTTTCTTTTTTTGCAAAGCTTTTTCTTTTACTAAAAGATTTTAGCTCATTTTCTTTTGCTTCTTCTAAAGTATAAATTTCATTTAGACTAAAGCTTAAATCATTGTCATTGTTTTTATATCTTAGTAAAAAAGCAAAGGCTTCATCTTTGCTTTCTTTGAAAATCGTTTCTACTTTTTCTACCTGAGCTTCAAAAACTATCATATCAAAAGAAGAGTAAAAGTCTAAAATCACAGCCTTAGCATATCTTTTACCGCTTTTACTCATCATCGATTTAAAATCTTCAATCTTCCCTACCACCAAAAGCTCGCCCTCGCCTTTAAGTGTTTCAAAATCCATACTTTTAAAATACTCTATGCCTTCTATTTGACTTGCAAATTTATCCAAAGGATGACCTGATACATAAATTCCCAAAATTTCTTTTTCATAGCCTAGTTTTTCCATTAGTTCAAATTCTATCTTGCTATCATGAAGCCCTACTTTGATATCTGCGGCTATTTCTTCTTCTCCAAAAAGCGAAGCAGTAGAGTTTCTTTTAACTTCAGCAATTTTCCTACTTGTTTCTGAAATAAGCTCAAGATTATCCACTAAACATTTTCTAGTATAGCCAAACTCATCAAAAGCACCTGATTTAGCTAAATTTTCTATGGTTTTTTTATTGATCTTAGTTGGATCAATCGAGCTTATAAAATCATCAAAATCACTAAAGCCCTCTTCTTTGCGAATAGCCATGATATTTTCTATCGCAGGAATTCCCACACTCTTAATCGCTCCAAGCCCATAAATAATAGCTTCAGAACCATCTTCAAGCTTAGCTGCACTAAATTCTCTTTGGGCTTTGTTAATACTTGGTGGCAAAAGTTTGATGTTCATTCTTTTCATCTCTTCAATGTATTTTGCAACCTTATCTACATTGCTTTCTTCACTTGTTAAAAGTGCAGCCATAAACTCACTTGGGTAATAAGTCTTTAAATACGCTGTTTGAAAGGTTATAAGTGCATAGGCAGCTGAGTGAGATTTGTTAAAACCATACTCCGCAAATTTCAAAATAAGCTCAAACAAATCATCAGCCTTTTTCTCATCATAACCTTGCTTTTTAGCTCCTTCTAGATATTCTGCTTTAAGATTATCCAAAATTTCTCTTTTTTTCTTACCCATAGCACGACGTACATTATCAGCCCCGCCTAAAGAAAAACCACCGATTTTTTGCACTATTTGCATAACTTGCTCTTGATAAACTATAACCCCATAAGTATTTTCAAGTATAGGTTTTAAGTCTTCAAAGGCATAAGTTGCGGATTTTCTGCCATGCTTAATATCGATAAAATCATCCACCATTCCACTATCAAGTGGTCCTGGTCTATATAAAGCTAAAACCGCGATTAAATCCTCAAATCTTTCGGGTTTTAACCTAGCATTCAAACTTTGCATACCACCTGATTCTATTTGGAAAATGCCCAAGGTGTTACCACTTTGTATGGTTTTATAAACCTTAGGATCATTCATATCAATCTTTTCCCAAATTACATCTTTACCATAACGCTTTTTCACTAGCTTAATCGCATTATCAATTACTGTAAGAGTTTTTAAACCCAAGAAGTCAAATTTGATTAAATCCACATCTTCAAGATATTCTTTAGAATACTGCGTTACCAAATGACGCTCATCGTTTTTGCTTTGCCTAAAAAGAGGAGCTTTATTCCACAAAGCTTCATTAGATATCACAACTCCGGCTGCGTGCATACCTGCATTTCTATTTAAACCCTCTAATGCCTTAGCAAAATCCCAAACTTGACGCCCTTTTGGATGAGAATTTACAAATTCAGCGATTTTTGGTTCTTGCTCATAAGCTTTTTCTAAAGTGATTTTAAGCTCTTCAGGAACTAATTTTGCCAAAGCATCTGCATCAGGTATGCTCATATCACAAACCCTAGCTACATCACGGATTACTCCCTTTGCTAAAAGCTTACCAAAGGTAATAACTTGCGCAACCTTTTCAGCTCCATACTTATCGATCACATAATCAATCACTTCCCCTCTTCTATCTTGACAAAAATCCACGTCAATATCGGGCATTGATACACGCTCAGGATTTAAAAATCTCTCAAAAAGAAGATTGTAAGGTATAGGATCTAAATCTGTAATTTTCAAACAATACGAAACCAAACTTCCCGCAGCACTCCCACGCCCTGGGCCAACTGGTATATCTTTTTCCTTAGCTGCGGCGATAAAATCATGAACGATTAGCATATAACCTGAAAATTTCATATTTTTAATAATACTAATTTCTAAATCAAGCCTATCTTTATACTCTTGGTGTTTACTCTCATCGATAAATTGAAGTCTTTCCTCTAAGCCTTTTTTACAAAGATATTCAAAAACTATATCATCATTATCAAAACTAAATTCTTGATCTTCTTGACTTAAGCTTAAGCCATATTTTTTTGCATATTCACGGGTGAATTTAAAATTTGGTGGTGTTGGATCACCTAGTTTTAATTCTAGATTGCATTTATTAGCTATTTCTTGAGTGTTTTCAATAGCTTCTGGAATATCAGCAAAAAGTTCACTCATTTGCTCTGGTGTTTTTACATAAAACTCATGCACTTCATGTCTTAAACGACCTGGATCATCAAGTTTAACCCCCATAGCTATACACATAAACACTTCATGTGCAGCCGCTCTTTCTTTAAAAGTATAGTGCGTATCATTCGTTGCGATGATTTTTATATCAAGCTCTTTAGCAAGTTTAATGATAGAATCATCGATAAATTTTTGATCATCAATACCATGACGCATAATCTCAAGGTAAAAATCATCTCCAAAAACTTTTTTATACCAAAGCGCAGCTTCTTTTGCACCTTCATAGCCTTTTGCGCCAAATTTTAAATTTCTTTCGTTTTTGGTGTTTAAATGCCAATTAACCTCACCTTGCAAACACGCCGAAGAACAAATCAAACCCTCGCTATGTGCTTCTAAAAGCTTTTTGTTAATCCTTGGGTAATAATACAAACCATGTATATAGCTTTGCGAACTTAAAAACATTAAGTTTTTATAGCCAATTTCATTTTTAGCAAATAAACAAATATGAAAACGCTGTCTTGAGCTTTTATCACTTAAATCATCGTGATTGTGTAAATATGCTTCAAGCCCTATGATAGGTTTAATCCCTTCAGCTCTCATTGTTTTGTAAAAATCAATAGCCCCAAACATATTTCCATGATCAGTCATAGCAACACTAGTTGCACCTTGTGCTTTTAGTGTTTTAGCAAGCTCTTTGAGTTTGTTTGCCCCATCAAGTAAAGAGTATTCAGTATGTAAATGCAAATGTGTAAATTGGCTCATCTTTTCCCTTAAGTTTTTTTATTATTATAAAAAAAAACCTTAAATTTAAAACTTACAAGGAGAAAAAATGTATAATAGCTTACTTTCAAAAAAGGAGTAAAAAATGGAAGTGAAAATTTATTATTGTAATCTTTGAAATTACAAACCACAAGCTGCAAGGGTTGCAGAAGAAATACAAAACGAATTCAAAGATGCGCAAATTTCTACCATAGAAAAAGGTGGTGGGCATTTTATAGTAGAAGTAGATGGTAAAATCATTTACTCAAAAAAAGACTTATTTAACTGTGAAGTAGATAGATTTCCTCATGAGGGTGAAATCACTAAGCTTATGAAACAAATGTAAGCTAAACCCTCATTAGTGAGGGTTTATTTTGTTAAAGGGACAAGCATACCTTCATAAAGTTTTTGATAAATTTCTTCTGAGCACAAATGTTTAGCAAGCTCTAAACCAAACAAAATAGCCGTAGCAGGCCCAGCTGCTGTGATGACATTTTTATTAACTACAACCGCCTTATTTACTCTAACACCTTCAATGCCCACTTCACAACCAGGGTAACAAGAAAACTCACCATCAATCACCCCTGCCTTAGCTAGCACTATAGGCGAAGCACAAATAGCCGCTACAATTTTTTGCTTTGCATGTAAATCTTGTATGATTTTTATGATAGCTTGATTGTTTTTTAAATTCATCATACCTTCAAAGCCACCTGCAAGAGCGATTGCATCTAAATTTTCCTGATCAACACTAGCCAAACTCACATCAGCCCTTATGCAAATTCCATTAGCTCCTTGCACCAAAAGTTCATCATCAAGCGAAGCAATAATTACTTCTAAATTTCCACTAGCTTCTCCTGCTCTTTTTAAAACATCAGCTATACCTATAAACTCAGCTTCTTCAAAACCTTTTGCCAAAGGTATTAAAACCTTTTTCATTTTTCCTCCTTTAGTCAATAAATCTTTTGTTTAATTCGTGAAAATACTCTATGCGTCTATCGCGTAAAAACGGCCACCACCTGCGTACATTTTCACATCTTTGCATGTCAATTTCAACAATTTTATACAACTCTTGCTGATCATCAGCTCTAAAAAGCTCTTCGCCTTGTGGACCAAAAACAAAAGAATTTCCCCAAAATCTTATACCATCTTCCACACCGCTTTCATCTTTTTCAAAACCTACTCTATTTACAGCCACCACAGGCAAGCCATTAGCTATAGCATGACCTCTTTGTACGCCTACCCAAGCTTCAAGTTGTCTTTGTTTTTCTTCTTTTGCATCTTTATCAAACCAACCAATAGCAGTAGGATAAATCAAAATTTGTGCTCCTTTTAAAGCCATCAATCTAGCCGCTTCAGGGTACCATTGATCCCAACACACCAAAACTCCAAGCTTTCCAACGCTTGTTTGTATAGGTTCAAAACCCAAATCACCTGGAGTAAAATAGAATTTTTCATAAAAACAAGGATCATCAGGAATGTGCATTTTGCGGTATTTTCCTGCTAATGTTCCATCTTTTTCAAACACTACGCTTGTATTATGATAAAGCCCTGCACTTCTTTTTTCAAATAAAGAAGTCACTAAAACAACCTTATTGTCTTTTGCTACATTAGACCAAAACTTAACATCTTCTTCCCAGTCATTGGCCAAATCAAAAAAGTTTGTATTTTCACTTTGACAAAAATACTGCGTTTGGTGTAATTCTTGCAAAACTACTAGTTGTGCCCCATCTTGCGCAGCAAGCTTGATTAGCTCACAAGTTTTTTCTATAGTTTTTTCTTTATTTCCTTTAAATTCGTGCTGAATGAGTGCTAATTTCATTTTTATTCCTTTCTTCTTCTGAATCATCATATGGATCTAAATGTATATGGATATTCCAAAATTCATCTTTAAAATGTTCTCTTATAGCATCTTCGATTTCATCTCCTATTTCATGTGCTTTCAAAAGCGATATTGTAGGCTCAAAAACTAAATGCACACTAACATAAAGCATATCAGGGCTTTTTCTAGTTTTTAAATGATGAAAACTTTTGACTTCTTTATTTTCTTGAATGATTTCTTTGATTTTCTCCACTTGTTCTTTTGCAATTGCAACATCTAATAAAATTTGAGAACTCTCTTTGATAATCTTCAAAGCTGAAAAAATCGTATATAAACTAATAGCTATACCAAATAAACCATCAATAAAATGATAATTTGTAAAAGCTATGATAATTAATGCCAAAAGTGTTAGCGCATTGGTTAAAAAGTCTATTTTATAATGCAAACTGTCAGCTTTTATGATTAAACTTTTGGTTTTTTTAGCCACATAATTTAAAAAAATAACCAAACACAGAGTAACTACCATAGCAAATGCCATGACAAAAATTCCAAGATCAAGCTTTTCAACACTTTCTTGGTTGTGAATTTTTAAAACACTTTCGTAAAATATATAAACCCCAATAGCACTAATCACAAGTCCTTCAAAAAGCCCCATCAATGCTTCAATTTTACTAAAACCAAAGTTATATTCTTTACTTGATCCTTGTGAACTTTTCTTCAAAGCCAAATAATTTAAACCTGAAATCACACAATCAAGCAAAGAATCAATCGCACTAGAAAGCACCGCAACAGAACCAGATGCTAAACCTACTGCAAATTTAACAATAGCTAAAAAGATAGCGCAAACACTCGCGATAATAGTTGCGCTTTTTTGCAAATTCATCTTTGCCCTTCATAGCGGTTTTGACAAGAACAGTGCAAAGAGCCATTTTGTCTTAAAAACACTCTTGCATCTACTCCTACTACTTTTCTATCTTTACATTTTTCTTGCAATCTCTCAAGCACCAAAGCATCATTTTCATCATGATATATTGGTACAATCAAACCACCGTTAACAAAAACAAAATTAGCATAAGTTGCCCCAAGTCTTTTTCCTTCAAAATACAAAGCCTTAGGTAAAGGTAATTCTAAAAGATCAAATCCTGTTTTTTTCAGCTCATCTTCCATAGCCTTTAAAGGTACATAATGCTCATCATTTTCATCTTTACACACACAATAAGCAATGGTATTTTCATCTACAAATCTTGCCAAAGTATCAATATGATGATCGGTATCATCGCCTTTAATATAGCCATGATTTAACCAAATCATTTGCTTTAAACCAAAAATTTCTTTTAATTTAGCTTCAATTTGCGCTTGATCAAAAGTAGAATTTCGGTTTTCATTTAGCAAACAAGCACTAGTTGTAAGCATTACTCCTTTGCCATTAAAATCAATACTTCCACCTTCTAAAATAAAATCAATTTTTTCCAATTTTCCTGATAATTTTTGCGCAAAAAGTTTTGAGTTGACTGCATTATCTAAAGCACTTTGGAATTTATCTCCCCAAGCATTAAACGTAAAATCAAGCGCTAAAAGCTTCTCTCCTTCTCGCACATCAATCGCACCAAAATCTCTAATCCAAGTATCATTAGTATCGCACTTGAAAAAATCAACATTATCAATATGCTGAAATCTTTGAAAATCTTCATCACTAGGCGCTATAAGTAAAACTTTTTGAAAATTAGCCACTGTTTTAACGAATTCTTCATAACTTTGTAAAATTTCTTCCAAATAAGGCGCCCAATCGCTATTTTTATGAGGCAAGGAAATTAAAAGTAATTCTTGCTTTTCCCATTCTGCTACACTTTTTCTCATTTTGACTCCCTTTTTAGATTTGAATGTATAAAAAAGTAACATAATTTGCATATTTAAAAAAACACAAATCATATCATTTTTATCTTTAAAAACTAAATAGCATTACCTAGGGATATTTTTACAATAAAAACATTTAATATTTTTTTAAATTTAAAGTTATAAGATAAAAACAAGACAAGCTAAAGGAGGAAAAAATGAATAAAGTCTTATGTTCAGCTTTATCGTTATCTTTTTTACTCAGCTCTAGCTTTGCATTTGATCATGCAAAACTTCAAGCAAAAAAAGAAACCGGTATCCAACTACAAAGTGCGCAGTGGAAAGTTCCAGACACTATAGAAAATGGTGTAATTGTTGAAGAAAAATTACCTCACTCACCCTACACTCAAGCAGTTATCTTGGGTAATAAAATTTTAAATTACACTACCAATTACATAGGACCACAAGCAAAAGATCCTAAAAACCGTTATGCAGGTAATAATCTTTCTTGCTCAAGTTGCCATGCAAACGCAGGCACCATTAAAAACCAATCTGGCTTTGTAGGAATTTACGCACGCTTTCCACAGTATAATGCAAGAGCAGATAAAATCATCACTCTAGAAGATAGAATCAATGGCTGTATGGAAAGATCCATGAATGGTAAAAAACTTCCGACTAACTCTCCTCAAATGAAAGCCATGCTTGCATATATGCACTATCTTTCTCAAGGGGTAGCAGTAGGGGCAAAAACTCAAGGACAAGGTTTACCTAAAATAGCTCTTTTGAAGCGGGCTGCAGATCCTGCCAAGGGTAAAGAAGTCTACCAAGAAAGATGCATTGCCTGTCATGGTGAAAATGGCGAAGGTTTAAAAAGTGATGATCCTAGCATGAGTTATTATATCTACCCTGCCTTATGGGGTGATGATAGCTATAACACAGGTGCAGGTATGTATAGACTCATCAAAGCTGCAAGTTACATCAAGGCAAATATGCCTAAAGATGATGCGACTTTAAATTTAGAACAAGCTTACGATGTAGCAGCTTATATTAATTCTCAAGCAAGACCTATTAAAAAACACAGAGACAAAGATTTTCCAGATCGTGATATCAAGCCTGTAGATATGGATGTTAAACCTTATGCTAAAAACGATAAATTCAGCATAGAACAACACCGTTATGGTCCTTTTGAACCTTTGTATATTCACACAAAATAAAATAGCCTTTAACAGGCTATTCTTTTTTTAAAACCCAAGCAAAATACCATATAGCAAAAGATAAAAGTAATATGATAAAAAGCTTTTTATCATATACACCAAAACCCATATAAAGCACCGAGTACATAAAACCGAAGCTTCCTGTATAAATGCAAATTCTGCTCATTAAGCCATTTTCTACTGCTTTAAAACACGGGCATTTATGAAAAAATTTCTTTTTTGTTTCTTTGGGTTTAAAAAAACTCAAAATTGCACTTAAAGCCAACAAAAAGCTTAAAAAATATAAAACCTTATCCATTAGTGAAAATACCTTAACCAAGCAGGAATTGCTTTTTGCTCTTCTTTTAAAGTAGTTTCCTCCCCATGCCCAGGAAGCAATCTAAAGTCTTTATCATAAGCTAAAACTTTAAGCAAACTTTCTTTCATCTTAGTCGCATCCGAATAAGGAAAGTCCCATCTACCGATACTACGATAAAACAAAAAATCTCCACTAAAAAGCACATCTTCTCCTACCAACTCTATCATACAGCACCCTGGAGTATGTCCTGGAAAATGATGAAATTTAAATTTAAACTCATCTATATTTAATTCATTTTCATTTTCTACCAATACATCAGCGTTTGAGTGTTCAAAACCATAATTAAAAGGATCACTTAACATAAAAGCATCATCTTGGTGAATGTGAAGCGGGATCGCATAAGCATTTTTAACCCTAGCATTATCATATACATGATCATAGTGACCATGCGTATTTAAAATAGCTAAAGGTTTGCTTGTATTTTCTTTGATAAACTCATAAGCATTCTCGCCCGGATCGATGATGATTTGCTTGTTATTGTGATCTATGATATAACAATTAGTCTCATACATTCCACATGGTTGTTTTAAAATACGCATATAAACTTCCTTTTAACTAAATCAAATATAATTTTAAAAAATTAACTTTGTAAAGATTTTATATGAATTATACTAAAATAGAAGAATTATTGATCCATTTTATAAAAAAACAAGCAGGAGATAAAAATCTTATCTTGGGTTTAAGTGGCGGGATAGACTCAGCCTTAGTCGCTCATCTTTGCAAAAAAGCAGTGGGCGAAAAACTTTTTGCCCTTTTAATGCCTACAAAACATTCTAAAAAAGAAAATCTAAATGATGCTTTGATGCTTTGTGAAGATTTACAAATTCATCACAAAATTATTTATATTGATGAAGTTCTTGGTGCTTATGAAAAAATTTGTCAAGATCTAAACCCTTTACGTTTTGGTAACTTAGCCGCAAGAGTACGCATGAGTTTGCTTTATGATTATTCAGCTTTACACCAAGCTTTAGTAGTAGGCACTTCCAACAAAAGCGAACTAATGCTTGGCTATGGGACTATTTATGGAGATTTAGCTTGTGCTTTTAATCCTTTGGCAACACTTTATAAAAGTGAAGTGTTTGAACTTGCAAAATTAATGGGCGTGCATGAAAATTTCATACAAAAAGCTCCAAGTGCTGATCTTTGGCCAAATCAAAGCGATGAAAGTGAGTTAGGTTATAAATATGAAGTTTTAGACGAAGTTTTAAAAGCTTTAGAAAACAATCAAAGTTTAGAAAAATTCGATGAAAAATTAAAAAATTTAGTCCTAAAACGTGTACAAGATAACGCCTTTAAACGCAAACTCCCAACAACACCAAAAGACACTATATGACTTGGCTTGATCGGTATTTTTTTAAACCTAGTTTTTTGCAAAAAACTCTAGCTTTTTTGCTTTTACCTTTTAGCTTTTTATATATGGTTATAGCGATTTTAAACACTAAATTTAAAAAAGAAATAACCTTTAACCTACCGATTATAAGCATAGGCAATCTCACTCTAGGAGGCAATGGCAAAACACCCATTTGTAAAGCTATAGCTACTGAATTTGAGGGTTGTTTTATCATTTTAAGAGGCTATAAAAGACAAAGCAAGGGTTTAATCATAGTCAAACATAAAGATGAAATTTTATGCGATATTAAAAAAAGCGGCGATGAAGCTATGGAGTATGCACTCACAAAGCATATTAGCGGTGTGATAGTTAGCGAAGATAGGGTTAAAGGGATACAAAAAGCTATCGAACTTGGAGCAAAAATCATACTTTTAGATGATGCTTTTTCTAAATTTCATATTAAAAAATTCAATGTTTTATTACAAAGTAAAGAAAAACCTTTTTTTGATTTTACCTTGCCCAGTGGGGCATATCGTTTGCCAAAATCATTTACTAAAAAGGCTGATTTCATAGCTAAAGAAAATGAAGACTTTGTGCGTTACTCTCATGTAAAAGAAAATCAAAAAGCCATTTTGATAAGCTCTATTGCAAAGCCTTTTAGACTATATGAACATTTTATCAAAGCTAGGGCTTGTTATTTTTTTACTGATCATTATACTTTTAAAAAAGAAGAATTAGAAAAACTTTTAAAAAAGCATAACTGCGACACCTTAATGCTAACCTTTAAAGACTATGTAAAAGTGAAGGATTTTGGCTTTAAAACCGAGCTGATTCATCTTGATATTGTTTTAAAAGATAGCTTTAAACAAGTTTTACAAGATTATATTGATCAATTTAACAAAAAGGAAGAAAATGCAACTACACTCAACCCAAGATAAAAACCATCAAACAAGCTTTTCAAAAGCTTTGCTTAGCCCTAGTGCGCCTAATAATGCTCTATATGCACCACTTAATCTACCCAAACTAGACAATGAAGCTTTGAAAAATTTAAATTACAAAGAGCTAGCTTTAAAAATCATTATGGCGTTTGACTTTGATTTAGAGCTTGAGGTTTTTGAAAAAGCTTTAAAAACTTATGAGAGTTTTGATGATAAAACCTGCCCTATTGATATAAAAAAAATCAACGATAAACTTTACATTAATGAATTATTTCATGGACCAACAAGGGCTTTTAAAGATATGGCCTTGCAACCTTTTGGCGTACTTTTAGAACACTTAAAAAAAGATGATGATTTTCTAATCATGTGTGCCACAAGTGGCGATACAGGACCTGCTACACTAAAAAGTTTTGAAAATAAAAAAGGTATAAAAGTAGTTTGTATTTATCCAAATGAAGGCACAAGTAAAACTCAAGCTTTGCAAATGACGCATTCAAATGCAAGCAATTTAAAATCTATAGCTATTGAGGGTAATTTTGATGATGCACAAAATGCTCTAAAATCACTTTTAAATGATGAGGATTTTAAAAAGACCTTAAAAGAAGAAAAGTTAAGTTTAAGTGCAGCCAATTCAGTTAATTTTGGAAGAATACTTTTTCAAATCATCTACCACTACTATGCTAGTTTAAAAATCAACAAGACAATTGATATTATTGTTCCAAGTGGAAATTTTGGTGATGCTTTGGGAGCTTATTATGCTAAAAAAATGGGAGCAAAAATAGGAAAAATCAAAATTGCCTCAAATTCTAATAACATCTTAAGTGAGTTTTTCAATACAGGCAAATATGACTTAAGAAATAAAAGCTTACAAAAGACCATTTCTCCTGCGATGGATATACTCATATCATCAAATATTGAAAGATTACTTTTTGATAAATTTAAAGATGAACGCACCAAAGAGCTTATGCAAGCTTTAAAAAATGAAAAATACTACAAACTTAACCAAACAGAACTAGAGCTTTTACAGGAAGATTTTGAAGCTGATTTTTGCAGCGATGATGAATGCATGCAATATATCAAACAATACAGTCATTTGGGACTACTAGACCCTCACACTTGCACTTGTTTTAAAATGCTTGATCCTAACACCACCACCCTCATTACCTCCACAGCACAATGGAGTAAATTTACACCAAGCATGTATCAAGCAATATATAATAAAGAATGCCAAGATGAACAAGCTTGCATGCAAGAACTTGCAAAAGAATTTAACCAAAAAATTCACCCTAATATCGCAAGCTTATTTACAAATATGCCAAAGCAAAACCCAGTTTGCAAACTTGAAAATTTAAAACAAACTATTATAGAATGGATAAAACAATGATAATCATACCTGCAAGATTAAAATCAAGTCGTTTTGAAAATAAAATTTTATGTGAAATTGGCAATTTGCCTATGTTTATTTACACAGCTAAAAAAATGCAAGAAGTTGATGAAGTATGCGTAGCACTTGATGATGAAGAAGTTTTAAAGATAGCACAAAAACATAACATAAAAGCAGTTTTAACAAGCAAAAACCACGAAAGCGGTACTGATAGAATCAACGAAGCTTGTCAAATTTTACAACTAAGCGAAGATGAACTTATCATCAACGTACAAGCTGATGAGCCCTTCATAGAAACACAAAATATCAAAAATTTTAAAGCATTTAGTCAAAAAGCTTTTGAAGATAAGCTTTGTTTTATGAGTAGTTGTTATAAAGAAGTGGATGCAAAAGCTTGTGAAGATCCAAATTTAGTTAAAGTAGTTACTGATATTAATAATTATGCTTTATATTTTTCAAGATCTAAAATTCCTTATGAAAGAGCAAATTATAAACAAAATTTCAAAGCACACATTGGAATTTACGCATATAAGGTTAAAAATTTACAAGAATTTTGTACTTTGAAAAATTCAGCTTTGGAAGAGTGTGAAAAACTAGAACAGCTAAGAGCTTTAGAAAATGGCAAAAAAATCAAAATGTTAAAAATACAAAGTCAAAGCATAGGTATAGATACAAAAGAAGATTATGAAAGAGCTTTAGCTCAATTTGGAGTGAAAATATGAAAAAAATACTTTTTCTACTCAGTTTGTTTTTTACACTCCATGCAAAAGAATTAATCGTAGGCATGGAGTTAGCCTACCCTCCTTTTGAAATGAGTGACACCAAAGGCAATCCAAGTGGCATTAGCGTAGAGTTTTTACAAGCTTTTGCTAAAGAAAAAAACTATGATTTAAAAATTCAAAACATAGCATGGGATGGTTTAATCCCTGCTTTAAGAACCCAAAAGATTGATTTAATCATGTCTTCTATGAGTATAAGCGAACAAAGAAAAAAAGTCGTTGACTTTAGCATTCCTTATGCAAGAGCCCATTTAGCAATACTAAGTGCTAAAAAATCCAACATCAACTCTATAGAAGATATAAATCAAAAAGGGAAAATTCTTGCTTTAAAAAGAGGGTCTAGTGCGCATTTATATGCACAAAAAAATCTTAAAAATGCAACAATTTTAGTTTTTGATAAAGAAAATGCGGCCATCTTAGAGGTTATTCAAGCCAAAGCTGATGCGTTTATTTATGATCAAATGAGCATTTATAAAGCATGGGAAAAACACCCTGAACAAACTAAAGCCATTTTCACTCCTTTTGAAAAAACACCAGAACAATGGGCCATAGCTTTAAATAAAAACAATACCAATTTAAAAGAAGAGTTGAATGAATTTATTTTAAAATCTAAAGAAAATGGTTTTTTTGATAAACTAGGTCAAAAATACCTTCAAGACATGCAAACAATTTTTAAAAAACAAAAGCTAGAGTTTTTCTTTTAAGAAAAACTCTTTTCAAGCCTTCTTGAAAGCATAGAAATAGGCAAAGTCAGCACCAAATAACAAAGTGCCAAAGGAATGTAAATTTCCAAAGTAGAAAAGGTAAAAGCATTGATCTCCTGGGCATTTTGAGTTAATTCTGAAACAGCTATCACACTTAAAAGCGAACTATCTTTGATTAAATTGCTAAGTTGTCCACTTAGCGGTGCTAGGATATTTTTTAATGCTTGAGGAAAAATCACACTTTTGTAAATTTCAAACTCACTCAAACCCAAAGCTTTAGCGCTTTGATATTGCATATTTTCAACACTTAAAATCCCTGCTCTAAATATCTCACAAATATAAGCACTTGCAAATAACGCCAAAATCAAAACTCCACAAACATAACGGTTGTTTAATCCAAAATTATCCGCAAAAATATAATAAATCAATAAAATTTGCACCAGCAAAGGCGTGCCTCTAACAAGCTCTATAAAAACCCTTGCAAACATATTAAAAAGCACTATTCTACAAAGACTCATATAACATAAAATTAAAGCAAAAAACACACCCACAATCAAAGATAAGATACTAACAAAAAAACTTGTAAAAAATCCTTTTATCATTTTATCTTTGTATTCATAAATCGCCCCAAAATCAAAATTATAACTAGCACTTAAAAAAGATAAATAAAAAAACAAAAACAATAAAAAAGACAATAAAAAAGCATTAAATGCATAGACTTTTAAAGTGATTTTTTTGTGCTCGTTAAATTTATTATATACTATAAAAAGATTACTCAATTTTACCCTTTATTTTTTATCAAATTTTTTAAGTTTTTCATCATTCAAACTCAGCTCCATTTTTCGAATTTCTTCCTCGCCACTACGCACTAATTTTTTATCATATTGAAAGTATTTATTTTTAATTTTATTAGGATATTCTAAAGCATGTAGCAAATACTTAAACAAATTAATCCTTGCTTTCTTTTTATTATCTGAGTTGATAATCACCCAAGGACATTTTGGTGTATTAGAAGCTAAAAGCATAGAATATTTTGCTAAAGTATATTTGTCCCATAATTCTTGGGATTTTTCATCCACTGGGGAAAGTTTGTATTGTTTTAATGGATCTATCCTTCTTTGTTCAAAGCGCTTTTTTTGCTCTTGTTTAGAGACTGAAAAATAAAATTTAAAAAATAAAATTCCACTATCAAGCAACATTTCCTCAAAAGAAGCTACTTCACGCAAGAATTTTTTATGTTCATTTGGGGTGCAAAACCCCATAACAGGCTCCACCCCTGCTCTATTGTACCAAGATCTATCAAAAATCACTATCTCACCAGCAGCGGGCAAATGCGTCACATAGCGCTGAAAATACCATTGTGTTTTTTCTACATCGCTTGGTTTTTCAAGTGCAACCACACGACAACCCCTAGGATTTAAATGCTCAATAAGCCTTTTAATAGCCCCACCCTTTCCTGCAGCATCACGTCCTTCGATCAAAATCAAGACCTTCAAACCCTTTTCTTTTACATGGTTTTGAAATTTCAAAAGCTCAATTTGCAATCTTTTAAGTTCATTTTCATATTCAAGAGTAGATTTTTTAACCTTAATGAGAGTAAATTTATCCTTACCCATAATTTGCTCCTTGATTGAGGATGATTATTAACTTAAATTTACCACAAATAAGTAAAATAAAACAAATTTAAAATTTAATTTCAAGGATAAAAATGCGTTTTTTTGCGGTATTTTTTATTTTTTTAAATTTAGCCTTTGCTAACAATGGAGTATTGTCTCTTAGCGAAGCATTTAAGCTCAATACCCACAGCGATAGCCAAGGAATTTTTCTAAAAATCAACCTTGCTGATCGAATTTATCTTTACAAAGATCAAATCAAAGTTGAATTAAACTCCAACAACATTACTTCTTTACTCAATTTTCCACCAACACAAACAAGAGAAAATAAAGAAGTAATCTTTAAACAACTAGAACTCTTCATTCCTCAACTCCTACTTGATGATTTCATAAAAAACAAGCAAGCAAAATTAAATTTAGTATATCAAGGATGTTCAGAAGAAGGCTTATGTTATCGTCCTGTATATGTAGACTACACGCTTTATAAGCAAAATGGAATTTATGTTATCAATTCAGCTAAAGATCAGTTTAAAAAACAAAGCGAAGATGAGCAAATTGCAAGTGATCTTAGCACGCAAAATATATTCATCACACTCGTGACATTTTTTGGTTATGGTTTATTGCTAGCACTTACCCCTTGTATTTTACCGATGATCCCTATTTTATCATCATTAATTGCAATGAAGCTTAAAGATAAACCTTCCAAAAAACATAGCTTTTATTTATCGTTTGTATATGTATTTTTTATGTCTTTAGCTTATGCTATAGCAGGTGCTTTGGTGGGATTTGCTGGAGCAAATGTACAAGGTTTATTGCAACAACCTTGGATCATCATCACATTTGCAAGTATTTTTGTTTTGCTTTCTTTCTCTATGTTTGGGCTTTATGACTTACAACTTCCACTTAAATTTCAAAATTACATCAATAAAAAAATTGAAGGTAAAAATGGGGTTTTTGGCATAGCTGTTATGGGTTTTTTATCAGCACTCATTGTAGGACCTTGTGTAGCAGCACCTTTAGCAGGTGCTTTACTTTACATCACTAATAGCGGAGATGTCTTTTTAGGAGGACTTTCTTTATTTGTGATGAGTTTTGGTATGGGTATGCCTTTACTTTTAATCGGTCTTGGTGGAAGCTTTTTAAAAAGTGGCGCATGGGTGCTCAAGATAAAAACTTTCTTTGGTTTTATCATGTTAATTATGGCAGTTTGGATGCTTGAAAGAATACTTAGCGCAAACATTATTTTAATGCTTTATGGGGTTATTGGGGTATTTTTTGTAAGCTTTATGGGCTTATTTGATGAAGTAAAAAATAACTTTGATAAATTTAAAAAAGCAAGTATGATTTTAATTTTAGTTTATAGCTTAAGTATACTTTTAGGTGGTTTTATGGGATCTAAAAGCCTATTAAAACCTCTTGAGTTTAACCTTGCTTCTAAAGAAATTGATACTAGTTTGAATTTTAAAACCATTAAAAATTTAAAAGAACTTGAACAAGAACTACAAAATTCAACCCAACCCATTATGCTTGATTTTACAGCCGCATGGTGTGAAAATTGCAAACTCTTAGAAGAGTATACCTTTAAAGATACTAGAGTGCAAAATTTACTTGCCAAATACACTCTACTAAAAGCAGATGTAACACATAATACTCAAGAAGATTTAGAGCTTATGAAAGAGCTAAATGTTTTTGGTCCACCTGTAATGATATTTTTTAACAAAAGTGAAGAAAAAGGTCGTATTATCGGCTATGTGGATGCAGATGAATTTTTAAATAGAGTTCCTTAAAAACTCTATTTAAATTAATTTTATTTGAAAAAACCTTTTATTCCTTCAAGTTGGTATTGCCACAATTTCTCTATAAAAATTTTAAGCTTGATCGCTAAATAACCGCTAATTGGTTTATGTAAAACCGTACCAACAGCATAATCATTACCAATAGAACAAACCGTATTTCCACTTACAAAAGAAAATTCTTGCTTAAATTCCTCCTCATCTACCAAAGCCTTTAAAGCTTTAGCCACATAAGCACCTTCTCTTAATGCAAGTTGTGCAGTTGGTGGATAAGGAGCATTGGTTTTAGGATCTTTAAATAAGCTATTATCCCCGATAAAAAAATACTTTGATGCATTTTCTACATTTAATGGATGCATAAAAGCATCTACTTCTACACGAGATCTTGCACTTGGAAAATCTGTGCTATTTTCGATTACGCTATTGCCTCTAACCCCAGCGGTCCAAATGATAGTGTTTGCCTTAATAAACATACCTCCATCAAGCTTGATACCATTTTTCTCACACTCTATAATTTTTGATTTTTCATAAACTTTAACACCAAGTTGCTCCAATCTTTGCTTTGCTTTTAAGGCTAGTTTCTTTTCAAACATCGGTAGGATTTGATCCATAGCTTCAATAAGGGAAAGTTCTATTTTATTATGATCGATCTGTTCTTTTTGACAAAAAGTCTTAAGCTCTTTAGCTAAAGAAGCTACAAATTCCACTCCGCTTAACCCCCCACCGCAGACTGTGATTTTTAAATCATCTTCATTGTGAGTGTTTTTGTAGTCTTGGATTTTATTATAAATGACTTCATTAATTTTTAAAGCATTTTCATAATTATCTATACTCAAAGCATATTCTTGCATACCTTTGATACCGAAAGTTTCCTTAGCAAAACCAAGCCCACACACTAAAATATCAAAATCAAATTCGCCATTTTGAGTAAAAACTTTGTCTTTAGAAATTTTTAAAACTTTATCTTGAATAAAATTGATTTTTGGATTCAGCAAAGGCAAAAGATCGTATTTTGAGCTATAAATATCTTCATTAGAAGCTACTTTATGTAATAAAATAGTGTGATAATGATATGAATAATTACTAATCAAACTTACCTGTACTTTTTCAAACAATTCATCTGGTAGAGCTTTTATCGCTGATAAGGTAGCATATCCTGCGCCTAAAAACAAAATTTTCTTTTTTTGCATGGATTTTCCTTTAATTTGATAAAAAAATAAATAAAAATTTGGCATAATGGTATTATTTTTTATCTTAAAATATTTTTTATTTAATTTTAGTAAGGAAAAAAGCATGCAAAGACAAACTTGGAGCAACACGCTAACTTACATACTCACTGTCGCAGGAGCAACGATAGGTTTTGGAGCTACCTGGCGTTTTCCGTATTTAGTAGGTGAAAATGGTGGTGGTGCTTATGTTTTAGCCTTTTGTATCGCAATGATTTTTATAGGAATTCCCGTAATTTTAGTGGAAAATGTCATAGGAAGACGCAGAATGCTAAATTCAGTTGACGCTTTTGGTGGAAAAACCAATAATGGTGTCAAAATAGCACGCCCATGGCAAGGCGTTGGCTATATGGGGCTTTTGGGTAGTTTTGGAATTATGGCTTATTATATGGTTATAGGTGGTTGGGTCTTGGCTTATATTTTTAAGATCATCATAGGTGATTTCAATCTTTCAACACCAATTGATGCTCAATATACTAGTGAATTTTACAATACAACTATCGAAAACAACCCTTTATTAATAGGTGTTTTTACCACAATTTTTGTGGCGATTAATTGGATTATTTTAAAAAAAGGTATCATTGATGGCATAGAAAAATCCGTAAAATATCTTATGCCATTTTTATTTATCTGTCTTTTGATCGTTGTTGCACGCAATTTAACTCTTGATGGTGCAAGTGAAGGTGTGAAATTTTACCTTACCCCTAATCTTTCTAAGATCACTCCTAAGTTATTTATAGATGTTTTAGGACAAGTATTTTTTGCACTTTCTTTAGGTTTTGGTGTAATGATTACCCTATCTTCTCATCTTAAAAAAAATGAAAATTTGATCAAAACTTCTATCTATACTGGGATCTTAAACACTCTTATAGCAGTGCTTGCTGGATTTATGATTTTCCCTGCTTTATTTAGTGTAGGTCTAACCCCTGATAGCGGTCCATCTTTGGTTTTTAAAACCCTGCCTGTAGCATTTTCACATATACCTTTTGGCGGTTTAATTTGTGTATTTTTCTTTTTACTTTTGATCATTGCTGCGCTTACTACTAGTTTACCAATTTATCAAGTGATCATTAGTGTTTTAGAGGAAAAATTTAAACTGGCTAAAAATACTGCGATTAACCTCACACTTGGAACCATTTTTATATTAGGAAATTTACCTTGTATACTTACCTATGGTCCTTTAAGAGATATCACCATCATTAAGGGAAAGAATATCTTTGATAGTTTTGATTTTATCAGTGGAAATATCTTTTTTGTTTTAACTGCATTTTTTTGCTGCATTTATGTAGGTTGGGTGCTAAAAAAAGATGCTATTTATGAGCTTTCCAACCAAAATACCTTAAAAGGCAATATTTTTACACTGTGGTATTACTATGTTAAATTCATTATACCTTTGATTATCTTAGTGATTTTTTATTATGGTATTTTTTGATTTTTAAATTTATACTCATAGCGTTTTAACATACTTATATTTCCCTCAAGGCCTCCTTGATGGATATATAAGATTTTTTCACCGAGTTGTTCTTTATGGGCTAATAAAGTTTTAAAGCCTACCATATCATAAAGCAAATCAAACTCTACTTTACACTCTCTTTTTAAATCATCATAAAGCTCATATAATTCCAAATATGGTTTAGCAAAATGATATTTTTTAAGTGGATTTAATATAGTTAAATTATTAAAATCATAATTTGGTTCCAAAGCTAAGATTTGTTCTTTTAAATACGCACTATCGCCTACACAAGCACATGTAAACACTTTAAATTGACTATGTTTAGCCAAAAAAGCCGCAGAAGTTCCTGTGCCTGAGGGTAAAAAAATACTTACATTTTCGTTTAATTGTTCACTAAGCTCTAAAGCAAGTTGTTTATAGCCAAACTCAGCTTCTTTTATAGCCACACCCTCTTCTATGAAAATATCATCATCTTTTTTTAAAGCCAAGGCTTGTAATCTTCTTGTGGGATAGCTCTCATTTTCCACTAAGATAACATTATGTTTTAAAGCAAACTCTAAATTACCATGGGGGTTTTCTTTTAAAAAAGTACTAATTTTTTCACAAACAAAAATAAGCAAAAAATCATTCTCATAGCAAAATTTAGCCAAAGCAACCAAGGCATTGCTTTGAGAAGAACCAAAAGAAATAAATCTTTGTCCTTTTTTGAATAAATGTTTATTTTTTTCAAACAAGGCTAGCTTCCTAGCCTTGTTTCCGTTGATATAACCTAGTAAATCATCTCTTTTGAGTAAAAATTCAAAATCTTTGTATTTTACAACATCAATTCTACTTGCTATCAAGGTATTTTTCAACCTTTTCTAAAGCATTATTTGTATTGATATTAAATTTTATCTCTATCCTACGGCTTGCTTCTTTATCTTCTTTACCATCTTTCATAATCACATCAGAGTAAGACCTACCACTTGCCATTAAAAGCTTTTGCAATCTTGGATCTTTATAAAATGAATGGATAAAACTCATCACCGCATAAGCTCTCTTTTGCGATAAATCAAGGTTGTATATATAAGAACCCGCACTATCTGTGTGACCTTCTATCACTATATTTTCTATACTGTTTAAGATATTTTCATCTTTTAAGATATTATCAAAATACTGTGTTAAGATCACCTTTAAATTTTCTTTTGCTTGTGCTTTTAAAGTAAAAGAATTGGTATCAAAAAGTACTTCAGAAGGTAAAACTATCGCACCTGAATTAGAATCCAAAGTGATATTTGTATCAAATTTGGCTTGAAGATTTTTAATGGTATTTTCTTTGATTAGGCCTAATTCTTTGATTTTGGACTTAGCTTCTTCAAAGTTGTGTTCTAGTTCTTTAATTTCTTCATCTTTTTTATTTAACCTCTCAAGCAAGGCAAAAATTTGTTGATCTTTTTCATCTAAACTTGAATTTAAATCTTGATTAAGCTTTGTGATATTTGCTTCTAAAGCTTGCTTTTGTTTACTAACATCATCAAGTGTACTTGAAGTAGTATTGAGCTTTTGACTAAGGCTTTTTAAAATATCCTCTTTTTGATTTAATTCTTCTTTGTTTTCTCTTAGACGCTCTTCTTGTTTTTGTAAATTTTCCTTAATGGTTTGTAAGTCACTTTGAGTTAAAACATACTTAACTACTATAGCACCAATAAGCAAGATAAATATAAAAAGCAAACCTGCCATTAAATCAGCATAAGCAATCCAAAAATTATTTTCTTCGCTATTAGAATTATTTTTTATCATCTACTTTTTCATCTTCTTTTTGATTTTCAAGTTTGGCTATCACTTGCGAGGTTTGCTCATCTAATTCTTTGCTTTCTTCTTTAAATTCTTGCATTAAAGAAATTTTTTCATCGATATTTTTCTCATCTTCATAGGCTTCTTTAAAAGTATGCATTCCTTCTATAATACTTGCTTTAAAACCTTCAAAAAGCTTGGTTTGATTATCAAGCATAAGATTTTGATATTTTTCTATATTATTTGAAAAATTATTCACTTTATCATCTAAAGCACTCACGCTTTTATCTAGATGAACAATTTTATCCGAACTCACATCTAAAAGTCTATTGTATTGCTCTGAAATTCTCAAAGTTAATTCTTTAATATTTGAATTTAACATATTAACCGCATTTGCGATTTCACTATAAGTTTTCACGATGTCCTTTTGTTCTCTTTGGGTTTTAGATAAATCACTCATAGTTTGTTTCACATGCTCACTGCTTAATCTTACAGCCTTTTCTTCAGCATTTACAAGTTCTTGAAAAACCTTAAATTTTCTATCTATTGTATGATCTAATTCTTTGAAAAACTCTTCATTGCTAACATGCTCAAAAATCGTGCCAATTTTTTCAAAGTGTTGCAAACTTTCCTGAAGGTATTTTCTGTCGATTTCTTCTTTAGACCAGAAAAAATCACTTGTTGCATTTTTTTGACGATTTAAGAGTTTTTGAAATTTACTACTGCCATATTTTTCGAAAAATATCCACCAAAGTGCTAAAAAAATTCCATAGATTGAAACATAAAAGGCAGTTCCTACTCCATTGAGTAAAACTGAAATTTCTTGCTCTAAGCCTGCTGTATCACTTGAATTAAAATTAGGCATAGACATTGCTATACTTATAAAAGTCCCCAAAATACCGAGCATAGGAAAAATAGCTGCGCCTACAGAAGCAAAATTTTCATTTCTTAGATCTTTCACATAAGCATAAGCAAAATCATCAAAACTCGCGTTAGATTTTGTCTCTTTACCTATAACTAAAAAATGCTTCATAATGTAGCGTTTTAAAATAAGCTTAAATTCATCTTTTTGCTGCTCGAAAATACTCGAAGCATAATCAGCACTATGTCTTGCAAAAATCAAAGCCACTAAAAAGATAATCCCTATCATTACAACACTATGTAATTCTACTTTAAAATCAATCTTACCAAAATACCCCAAAAGAACCAAAATATACAACATAGCAGGGATAAATATAATCTTTAAATACGCAACAATCCCTGTACTACCTTTTCCTTCAGGCAATACAAGATCAGAAAAATCATCAGTTGTTTTAACTTCCATTTTATAAACCTTTGTTAATTTTACTCTAAAAATTGAAAATCTTCACAGGAAAATCAACTAAGAGTTATAAAACTCTTAGTTTCTATCGATACAATTTAAATCGCTAAAAGCACACTCTAAGCGTTTGATCATACTTTCTTCGCCCGCTCTAAGCCATACTCTTGGATCGTAGTATTTTTTATTTGGCTTATCATCGCCCTCAGGATTGCCAATTTGCCCTTGCAAATAAGCTTTATTTTTAAACTCATACTCTCTCACGCCATCCCAAAAAGCCCATTGAGTATCTGTGTCTATATTCATCTTAATCACGCCATAGCTAAGTGCTGCTTTGATATCTTCTATATCACTTCCACTACCGCCATGAAAGACAAAATTGATCGGTTTTTCTTCACTTAAGCCAAATTTTTCTTTTACATAATTTTGAGAATTTTTAAGAATTTCAGGTCTTAAAATTACATTGCCTGGTTTATACACTCCATGCACATTACCAAAACTTGCCGCGATCGAAAACCTATCACTAATCTTAGAAAGTCTTTCATAAGCTAAAGCTACATCTTCAGGCTGAGTGTATAATTTTGCATTATCGATGTTGGTATTATCCACTCCATCTTCTTCTCCACCTGTACACCCTAACTCAAGCTCCAAAGAAATCCCAAGTTCAGACATTTGTTTTAAGTAATTTTCACACGTGCTTAAATTACTCTCTAAATCCTCTTCACTTAAATCAATCATATGAGAGCTAAATAAAGGTTTACCTGTTTCCTTTTTAAACTCAATATTTGCCTCAATTAAAGCATCAATCCAAGGAAGTAATTTTCTAGCAGCATGATCTGTATGTAAAATCACAGGCACGCCATAAGCTTTTGCCATTAAATGCACATGTCTTGCACCACTTATTGCACCAAGTACATCAGCTTTTGGGCAAGCTTTTCCCGCTACAAATTTAGCTCCACCATTTGAAAATTGAATAATCACAGGCGAATTAACTTTTTTAGCGCTTTCTAAAACCGCATTGATAGAATTTGTCCCTACGACATTCACCGCAGGGATAGCAAAACCTTCTTTTTTTGCATAATTATATACGATATTTAGATCATCACCACTTAACACACCTGGCTTAACAAGATCTAATACGCCCATTATTTGTATTCCACTTTTACTTTTTGAAGAAGATCTTGAGCTTTTTTATTCATAAGCTCTTTAAATTCTTCCATTTTAATTGTATTTTCTATACCTGCTTTTACTTCATTAAATCCTACAGTGCTTTTTGCTCTTGCATCTTCTTTTAAGATAACATGATACCCAAAATCACTTTTCACAGGAGTTTTAGAAATAGTACCTTTTTTCATAGAAAAAGCCGCATCAGCAAATGGTTTTACCATAGTTGATTCAGCAAACCAACCAAGATCACCACCTTGAGCTGAAGAACCTTTATCTATTGATTTTTCTTTTGCAAGTTGAGCAAATTTATCATTTAGAGCTTTTCCGCTTAGTTTACTAAGCTGAGCAATGATATCTTTAGCTTCTTTTTCATTAGTTACTAAAATATGTTTAGCTTTTACTTGAGCTGGTTTAGTAAATTTATCTTTATTTGCTTCGTAGTATTTTTTAGCTTTCGCATCGTTATTTTTAATAGAATCGAAAATTTTCTTTTGGTAGATATTTACCAAAATAGCTTCTTTAGCACGCTCTAATTCTTCTTTATAAGAAGGGTCGTTTTCAATTTTTTGAGCCTTAGCATCTTTTAATACAAGTTGTTGAATGATGTATTGATCAATGATTGCTTTTTTTTGCTCAGCTGGCAAATCGTTGATTTTAGCACCTCTTAACATAGGAGCAAAAAATTCATTAACTTCCGTATCGCTAATGTTGTTTCCATCAAGGGTTGCAACCACCGCAGCATTCAAACTCAAACCTGTCAACAAAGCCGCAGCAACTAAAGAAATTTTTTTCATTGTTTTTCCTTTTGAAATAGTTTTGTTAATTTTATTATATCTAAACTTTATTTAAAGCCGATTAACATACAATAAGTTTATGAAAAGAAATTTAGAAATTAAAGAATTATTTTTACAGCATTTTGGACAAGCAAAAACAGAATTAGTTTTCACCAATGCCTATGAACTCTTAGTTTGTGTTATGCTTTCAGCACAATGTACTGATAAAAGGGTTAATCTCATCACACCTGCTTTATTTAAAGCTTATCCTAGCGTACAAGATTTGGCTAAGGCAAACTTATCATCTTTGAAGCTTTTGATTAATTCTTGCTCATTTTATAACAACAAAGCGCAAAATTTAATCAAAATGGCTCAAGCAGTTTGCGGACAGTTTAATGGCGAAATTCCTCTAAATGAGCAAGATTTAAAAAGTCTGGCAGGAGTAGGACAAAAAACCGCACATGTAGTGATGATAGAATGGTGTGGGGCTAATTGCATGGCTGTTGACACCCATGTTTTTAGAGTTTCACATAGACTTCATCTTAGCAAGGCTAAAACTCCTGAAGAAACTGAAAAAGACTTAACTAAAATTTTTAAAGACAATCTCAACTATCTCCATCAAGCTATGGTGCTTTTTGGACGCTATACATGCAAGGCTAAAAATCCTTTGTGCAAAGAGTGCTTTTTAAATCATTTATGTAAGAGTAAAGATAAAAAATTAATCTAGCACTAATTTAGTGCTAGATGATTTTAATGGAAAAATGGTAGATATAAGAAAGCATTAATCACTAAAGCATTCACAATATCTATAAAGAATGCGCCCACCAAAGGCACGATAATAAACGCCATGTGGCTCATACCATAGTGATTTGTTACAGTTTGCATATTTACCATAGCTGTTGGAGTAGCCCCTAAACCAAAACCACAATGTCCTGCTGCTAAAACCGCTGCATCATAGTCTTTTCCACACACTCTAAAAGTAATAAATATAGCAAAAGCCGCCATCATTGCAACTTGTACTACTAAGATAACTAGCATTGGTAAAGCTAGGGTAACTAAATCCCAAAGATTAATTGTCATCAATGCTAAAGCTAAAAATAAAGACAAGCTCACATTACCTAAAACTGACACTTCTCTATCAAACACATGATGAATTTTTGTAGCTGATAAAACATTTCTTAAAACCACACCCACAAAAAGACAATAAACAAAAGTTGGCAAAGTAAACCCTGTATTGGTTTTAATATAAGCAGATAAAGCACTACCTATTAACAAACACAAAGCAATCAATGCTAAAGACTCTATAAAAGAAGATGGAGTGATTAATCTTTCTTTTTCTGGAGATTGGAAATTTAAAATCGCATCTTTATCATCGTTTTGTTTTGGAACCACTAGTTTATGCTTATTGACTAGGTATCTTGCAACCGGTCCACCAATGATACCACCCGAAATAAGACCAAATGTTGCACACGCAATAGCAACTGTAGTTGCACTTGAATAAAGGTAAGGTTCTTTGATAAATTCAGCCGCCCAAGCTGCACCCGTACCGTGTCCACCGCTCATTGTAACAGAACCTGCAATAAGCCCCATAAGTGGATTTTGTCCCATAGCAGTTGCTACACCTATACCAACAATATTTTGTGCAAATAATAAACCAACTACTACTACCAAGAAAATCGCTAATTTTCTTCCACCTTTTTTTAGTGAAGCAAAATCAGCTAGCAAACCAATACTTGAAAAGAATGCAAGCATTAAAGGATCTTTCATAGATTCATCAAATTTGATATTCAATGAAAAAGAACTATGTAAGATTAAAAGAACAATCGCAGCAATTCCACCGCCAACAACAGGCTCAGGGATGTTATAATCACGAAGGAATTTTACCCTTTTAATGACAAAAACGCCTAAAAGTAATACTATAACCATAGTAACTAGCGTTGCATAAAAATCAAATTTCATATCTCTCCTTTGTTTGATTTATTTATCAATTGTATTCTAAATGACTTTAAAACAACGCAAATTAATATTGTACTTTAACTACAATATTACAAAATGAAACATTTTTAAGTCTATTTTACTCTGAAATCAAAACAATATTATGATATAAATTAATATTTTTAAGCAAGGAAAGCTTTGCTCTACTAAGTTCTTGAAGTGAATTAATAAGCAAGGCATCTGCATCAAGGTAATCTTTTAATTCACTACGCCCTAATTCATACTTTTCATAATAAAGCTGTGTAATTTTTGCTTGATTTGCATTGATATCTTTTACCAAATTTAACAAATCATTATAATATCTATCATTTTCATAACAAAGTTTAAATTCATGAATGGCTTTTTGCAATACATCTTTATATTCAAATAAACGAGCTTGATAGGCTAATTCTGAAATTTTGACATTTTGTTTTACTCTATAAAAGTCCAAAAATGGAAGTTCAATGGCTACATTTCCACCTAAAAATAAGAATTTAAAACTCTCATCTATATCTGTATGGTTTCCATTTAAAGCACCTAATACTTTTATGCTAGGCAAAATACCTTTTTGAATGCTTGAATAATCCTTATAAGAAGCTTTAAGTTGATTTAACTTTGCTTGCACCTGTGGTTTATAAGCAAGCATATTTAATTCTATATCAAAATTAAGCTTGTGCATAGAAAAATCATCTAAACTATAAGCTAGTATTGCATTGATCAAATTTTCATCTTCTCTACCAAGCAGATCTTTAATATTTTTAAGCGTTAAGTCTTTATTTTGCAAATTTGCAATGATGTTTTGTCTTGTATTTAGTAAAGATTTTTTAATATTTAAAAGATCAATATATTCAACCTTACCATAATTTAATTTTGTAGTGTAAATTTCTAGCATTTTTTCAAGATTTTTTAAGTGATTATTTAACAAATGATCCACATCATTAAAGTAAATCAATTCAAAAATTGCATTTATTGCTAAATTTATTGTATCAAGCTCTAAAGCACGCAACTCATACTCACTTGCTTTTGCCAAAAACTCAGAACTTGCAACTTGATCTGAAATTTTGCCATATATATCAAGCTCATAATTTAACATAATCCCATTGGAAAAATCATGTGTTTGCAAACCATTACTTAAATTTTTTCTTACACTTGCACCCAAATTACCACTTAAGCTAGGATATAAATCTAACTTCAAAAGCTTGTATCGTGCTAAGGTACTTAAAAAATTTACTCTTGCAATATTTAAATCTTTATTATTATCAATCACAGCATCTAAAATACGATTTAAGTCTTGATTGTTATATTTTTTCCACCATGCTTTACTTGCGTTAAACTCTTCAAAATAATCTTTTTTTATCTGCTCTTGAGATACTTGTTCTAACTTCACTCCTACGCAAGCACTTAAGAAAAAAGCCATAAAAAACAATAAAAATATTTTCATTTTATTCCTTTGATAAAGCACTGATAGGATTTAAATTTGCAGCATTTTTAGCTGGAAAAAAACCAAAAACAATGCCGATTACAACTGAACTTAAAAGTCCCAAAAACACCGAATCAAGTGAAAGTATCATGGTAAAACCAATTTTTAAAGAATTAAATACTTCTATAACCACAAAAGAAAGCATTACACCTAAAATAGCCCCCAAGGAGCAAATTAACACAGCTTCGATTAAAAACTGCATTAAAATATCCTCCTTTCTTGCGCCAATTGCCATTCTTACTCCAATCTCTCTTGTACGCTCACTCACCGAAACAAGCATGATATTCATCACCCCAATACCACCTACTATCAACGATACCACTGCGATAGAAGAAATCAGTAAAGTCAATGTAGCAGTATTTTCTTCGATTTTTTGTTTAATTTTGTCTAGATTGACTGTAAAAAAATCTTTTTTTCCGCGTTTAATTTCTAAAATTTTAACAATAGCCTCTTCAGCCAATGAAGGCTCAACCTCATCTTTTACCTTAGTGACAATAACTCTTATTCTTTTATCACCTGTGATTTTATTCATCAAAGTAGAATAAGGTGTGAAAATTTTTACAGTATTTTCATCTGCACCAAAATCATCTTTATCTACCTCTTTAGAAACCCCTACAACAATCAAAGGTTGCTTATTAAAAATAATGCTTTTACCTAAAACATCTTTTGCGCTAATATTATCAAACAAAATTCTTAAAGTATTTTCATCTACAATACAAATATTTGCATTATCTTTAATATCCTCATCATTAATAAACCTACCATCAACCATCACAGATCCGCTTAGTTTTAGATGATTTGGCCCTACTCCACGAATTCTTGCTTGCAAAGAATTGTTTTTATAAGTTACCACCCCAACTCTACCGATTTCAGCTTCAACTGCTTCTAAATATGGCAAAGAATCTAAAGTTTTTAAATCACTTAGATTAAGTGTTGTTCTACCAGATCTTATATCTCCTAAATCTCTACCTGATACAATTTCTATGGTATTTGTACCTATTGAATTAATCGAAGCTAGAATTCTTTCTTGTGCACCAAGACCTAAAGCCACTACACAAACAACAGAGGCTATCCCTATGATAATACCAAGCATAGTAAGCAAAGAACGTAACTTATGTGCGATAATTGATGTAATAGACATCTTTAAACTTTCAAAGAGTTGATTTTTAAGCAAAGCTAAACTTTTTTTCTCTTTTGGCATAACCCTAGCTTGAAAATTCTCTACTTTTTTTACACCACTATCACTAATAATCTTACCATCTTTAATTTCTATAACCCTCTTTGCTTTTGCTGCAATCTCTCTATCATGAGTAACTAAAACAACAGTATGTCCTTGCTCGTTGAGTTTATTTAAAATTTCTAAAACAATCTTTCCACTTTTAGAATCAAGCGCTCCAGTTGGTTCATCAGCAAGTATCAATTCTCCTCCATTCATCAAGGCTCTTGCTATGGAAACCCTTTGTTGCTGTCCTCCGCTTAATTCATTTGGTTTAGATAATTCTTTGTGATCAAGTTCCAAAAAAGAAAGTAGTTTTTTTGCTTTTTCAAGACGTTCTTGCTTGTTTTTTCCCGCATAAACAGCAGGCAAGGCTACATTATCTTTAGCGTTTAAAAGACTAAGTAAATTATATCTTTGAAAAATAAAACCGATCTTTTCTCGCCTTATTCTTGCTTTTTCATCTTTATCAAGCTTAGTTACCTCATATTGATCTAAAAAATACTTTCCACTACTTGGTTCATCAAGCGTACCTATGATATTTAAAAGAGAAGTTTTTCCGCTACCTGATTGCCCAATGATAGCTACAAATTCTCCTTTTTGAATATAAAGATTAATATTTTCTAAAATCGTAGTATGGTTGATCTTTTTTTGAATATTTTCTAAGCATATCATTTTTTATTTTTACCCACAATTACCAAATCACCTTCACTTATACCTTCTAAAATTTGAGTATTAAGGCTGTCTTTTATACCCAATTTTACAGGCATTTTAACGCTACTTTCATCTGCTTTTAAAATTTCTACATAATAACCATTCGCATCACTTTTTATCCCTAAAGTAGGTATCACCAAAGTCTGATTTTGTGTGTTTATAGCTATTTCATTTTCAGTACTCATACCTATACGTAAAAAATTATTATCATTTTTTACAAAAACCCTAGCATAATAATACACCGCACTAGTACTAGTGCTTGAGCTTGAGTTTAAGTTAGTATTACTTGTTGCATCGCTTATAGTGGTATTAGCTGGATCTATACTAGAAATCACTGCTTCATATTTTTTATCCGGTTCATTTAAAATGCTAAATTTAACTTTTTTACCCACACTAATTTTATTAATATCAGCTTCTGCTATTTGCATGCGAATTTCCATTTCACTTAAATCAGCCAAACGCACTATACTTGGTGTATTTTGATTTGCATTTACAGTTTGACCCTCTTCAACTGCCACATTGATAATCTCACCTTTACTAGGAGCAGTTATTGTAGTGTAAGCCAAATCTTTTTGAGCATTTTTTAAAGAAATTTCAAGTTGAGTAGTTTGAGCTTTTAAATCAGCTACGTTTGCTTTTAAAGCATAAAAGGTATTTTTAAGATTTTCAAGATTTTCCAAAGAAGT
The DNA here is from genome assembly GCF_014931215.1 of Campylobacter sp. 2014D-0216. NCBI lineage: Bacteria > Pseudomonadati > Campylobacterota > Epsilonproteobacteria > Campylobacterales > Campylobacteraceae > Campylobacter > Campylobacter sp. 2014D-0216. Next base: position 963,359 of record NZ_CP063089.1, read on the forward strand.
AGCTTTTTTAGCATAAAGCTTTTGTTCTCTTTCATATTGTTTTGTGGCTATTTCAAGAGCAATTTTTTTACTTTCTAAATTTGCCCTTGCACTTTCAAGCTGAGCTTTTGTGATATCTAAATCATTTTGTTGTTTATCTTTGTCAATTTGAGCGATTAAATCTCCTTCATTAACATGATCACCCAACTTCACATAAAGCTTTGTAATTTGTCCACTCACCTGCGCACCAACATCTACTTGAGTTTTTGCATATACCTCACCAATTGCTTCTATACTCTGAGTTATATCCTGTCTTTTAACTTCATAAGTTAAGTAATTATACTCTTGCTTTTTTGCAAAAAAGAAAAAATACACCCCCAAAGCAAGCGTGATTAATAATATACTTAAATAAATTATCTTTTTCATTTTTCACCTTTAAAAATAAATATATTAAATCATTTGTGTGAAGTAAAAATAAAATTGTAGCAATAAAATATAATTTTAACAATTTTAAAAGCTAATAAGATATAAGATAAAACAAAAAAAGGAATCATCATGCAAAATTATTTAAATTTAATGCAAAATCGCGCTTCGATTAGATCTTACACTAAAGATAACATTTCTAGGCAAAACCTAGAATACATCTTAGAATGTGCTAGATTATCCCCTAGTTCTTTGGGACTTGAACCATGGAAATTTTTTGTCTTTCAGCAAGAAAAACATAAAAAAGAAATCGCTACCATTGCAAACAATCAAACCCATGTTGCAGATTGTGCTGCGATCATTGTTGTGATATCAAGAGCAGATTTTAAAGATTATTTTATAGAGAAACTTAAAAAACGCAATATAAGTCAAGAAGAGCTTGATAAACGCATTCAAACCTATCAACCATTTATAGATTCTATGAATTTAGAACAGCGTTTTATTTATGCAAAAGAACAAAGTTATCTTGCTATTGCAAATATCATCAATGCAGCTCATAGTTTAAATTTAGGCTCATGTGTGATTGGAGGCTTTAATCAAGAAAAAATGAACCAATATCTCCAACTAGATACTCACAAAGAAAGAGTTTCAATGCTAATCACCCTAGGCCATACAAATACCAACCCAAACACACAAAAAGCCCGTTTTGCTTTTGATGAAGTGGTAGAATTTAAAGACTGAAAATCATAAAACTTCATTTAATGTTGATATAGTAAAATAAGATTTTCAAGTTAAATGGAGTATTCAATGCAAGGAAATTTTTTAAAAATCTTTGGCGTGCTGCCATTTTTGGCAGTAGCTTTTATCAATGCTTTTGTAGACTTAGGTCACAAAATCATCATACAAAACACTATCTATAAAGTATATGAAGATAGCACTCAACTTTTTTTAACCGCTATTGTTAATGCCTTAATGCTTCTACCCTTTGTCCTTATGCTTTCACCTTCAGGTTTTTTAGCTGATAAATTCCCTAAAAATAAAATCATGAAGATGTCTGCATATTTTTCTGTGGTTTTAACCTGCATTATTTGCTTGTGTTATTATCTTGGTGCATTTTGGTTTGCTTTTGCTATGACTTTTATTATGGGGGTGCAATCTGCCTTGTATTCTCCTGCTAAATACGGCTTTATTAAAGAATTGGTAGGTAAAGAACTCTTAGCCATGGGAAATGGAGCTGTTAATGCTGTTAGTATAGTAGCTATATTAGCAGGCATGGCAGTATTTTCTCTAAGTTTTGAAATGCTCTTTGACTCAAATTTTAACGATAGTTCAGATGTTTTACAGCAAATAGCGCCTTTAGGTTTTGTTTTAATAGCCTTTTCACTATTGGAACTTTTTTTGGCACATAAACTCCCTAGTTTAAAAGAAGAAGATAAAAATTTAAGTTTTAATAAAAAACAATACTTTCAAGGAAAACTTTTAGCTTCTAATTTAAAAACTATATTTTCCCATAAGGTCATTTGGCTTTGTATTATAGGAATTTCACTTTTTTGGGCTATATCACAACTATATCTAGTAAGCTTTCCTGTATATGCAAAAAATGACCTTTTTATCGAAAATACCTTTTATGTACAGTGTTCTTTAGCTTTTTCTGGCATAGGAGTGATCATAGGATCGCTTATTAGTGGTAAATTTTCGAAAAACTATATCGAATTAGGTCTTATACCTCTTGGTGCTTTGGGTATTTTTCTTATGAGTCTTTTAATGCCGTTTTTAGAAACCTTATTAAGCTATAGTGCAGTATTTTTTGTATTTGGCTTGTGTGGTGCATTTTTCATCATACCTTTAAATTCTCTCATACAATTTCATGCTAAAGAAAATGAACTAGGAAAGGTACTAGCTGGAAACAACTTCATTCAAAATGTCTTTATGCTAGGCTT